>SHYZ01000034.1 GCA_009692535.1 Myxococcales bacterium | reverse complement strand
TCACTCCTCGCGCTGCTGCTCCCCTTCGCTCCGAGCCTCGGCGCCAGCTCCGCCGACGCGAGGTCATCGCGCGCCCACGCCGTCGAGCGGCGAGCCCCATCGCTGCGGGCGGCAGCGACGCTGTCGGCCACCGCAACGCCCGTAGCAACTCTCACCGAGGCAGCGGCCGCAACGGCCGCATCGGCCGCATCGACCGCAACGGCCGCATCGACCGCAACGGCAACGCAGCAACACGCCACCACGGCAACTCACGCCACGCCCGCTCGCGGCCTCGACGCCAGTAGCAGCACCAGCGCCGCACCCCCGACCGGCGCACACGCCGCCTCCGCCCTCGCCCCCTCCACCACCGGCAGCGCGCCCGCCGCTGTCGGTGCCCCCGTCGCGCCCACGCTCGCCGCCCACTCCCTCACGCTCGCCGCTCCCCGCTCGGCCGCGCCTGCCATTCCCGACGCTGTGCCGCACCGCTATCGCCCACTTGTCGCCGCCTGGCTCGGAGCCCGCCCACAATGACCGCACCCGCGCCGAGCCAGCCCACACAGCTCCGCGACACGCTGCTCGCCCTGCGCGAGGCGATCGCACGCGTGATCGTCGGGCAGGACGAAGCCGTGACCGGTCTCCTCTGCACGCTCACCGCCGGCGGCCACGCGCTCCTCGAGGGTCCGCCCGGCGTCGGCAAGACGCTGCTCTGCAAGACCCTCGCGCGCCTCGTCGCGCTCCGCCCGTCGCGGATCCAGTGCACGCCTGATCTGCTCCCCTCCGACGTGCTCGGCGCGGCGGTGCTCGAGCGGGACGACGCCGGCGAGCGCGTGACGTTTTCGCCCGGCCCGATCTTTTCGCACCTCGTCCTCGTCGACGAGCTCAACCGCGCCAGCCCGCGTACGCAGGCGGCGTTGCTCGAAGCGATGGAGGAGCGACAGGTCACCGTGATGGGCAAGACCCGCGCGCTCGACGAGCCGTTCCTCGTCGTCGCGACGCAGAACCCGCATGACGAGGGCACCTATCCGCTGCCGGCGTCGCAGCTCGATCGCTTCCTCGTCCATCTCCGCATGACGCCCGCGAGCGAGTCGGAGCTCACCCGCATCCTCGGCGGCGATCCCGGCGCCACGCTCGCCACGCTCGCGCCGCTGTGCGAGCGGGACGCCATCCTCGCGCTGCGCCGCACCGCCGCGGCGACGGTGGTCGCGCCCGAGGTCGCGCTGCTCGTCGCCCGCATCGCACGCGCGACCGACCCCGCGGCCGACGGTGCGCCCGCGCTCGTGCGCCGCGCCGTGCGCGTGGGCGTCTCGCCACGCGGCGCGCAGGCGCTGCTCGCCGCCGCACGCGCGCGCGCCGTCCTCGCCGGGCGGAGCCACGTCGCCGCCACCGACGTGCGCGCCGCAGCGCCGACTGCGCTGCGCCACCGCCTGCAGCTCGAGCTCACCGCCGAGCTCGAGGGGATCTCGCGCGACCACGTGATCGAGGAAGCGATGCGCGGCGCGTGACGCCGGCACCGCTCTCCTTCGCAAAGCGCGAGCCGCGCACGCCGACGCTGCTCACGCCCGCCGAGCTCGCCGCGCTCGAGCGACTCGCACCCGCGCTCCGCGCACCGCCCGGCCCGCGCGCCGGTGCCGCGACCGGCCGAAGCCCCGGTCGTGGCTTCGACCTCCTCGGGCTCGATCCCCTGCGCGACGGCGACTCTGCCGACGCACGCCACATCGATCTCGCCGCGCGGCTCCGCACCGGCGTCCCGTGGCTGCGCACGTTTCTCGACGACGGCGCCGGCCGTGTGCTCGTCGCCCTCGACGCCTCGCGCTCGCTCGGACCCGCCAAGCTCGTCGCGGCACGCCGACTCGCCGCCGCCCAGCTCGTCGTCGCCCGCGCACGCCACGACGACGCCCGCCTCTGCGTGCTCGGCGAAGGCCCCCGCCCGCGCGAGCCGCTCACCGCGAGCTTCGCGCGCCTGGCCTCGCTCACACCGCTCGCCGCCCCCCCCCTCGCGCCGTGCCTCGCCGAGCTCGCCGCACAGCTCCGCGCCGGCGACCGCCTGCTGCTGCTCACCGACCTCGCCGATCCGACGCCCCCCGACACTCTGCTCGCACCGCTCGGCATCGCTGCTCGGTGTGCGCGCATTTCGATCGCGCTGCTCATCGCCGACACCGACCTCCATCTCCCCGATGGTGCCGCACGCATCACCGCGCCCGAAGCGCCCACTCTCTCGCGCCCGCGCGAGGTCGTCGTCGACAACGACGCCCGCTTCGCCGGCAAGGTCGTCGCGTGGCGCGCTGCCGCCCTACTCGCCGCGACCCGCGCCGGCCTCCTCCTTACAACCCATGACGGCTCCGACCTCGTCGGCGCCACCGCGCGGCTGTGGAGCTAGAGCGCCCGCTCGCGCTGCTGCTGGCGCTCCCCCTCGCCCTCGTCCTCTGGCTGGCCCGTCGCGCGGCGCAGGGCACGGCTCGTCCGCATCCGCTCTGGTTCCTGCTCGACGACGGTCCCGGCGCGGGACCGACCGGGCCCACACGCTTCCCCCGCGGACTCGCGCTGCGCCTGCTCGCCCTCGCCGCGCTCGCGCTCGCCGCCGCAGGCCCGGCCCGGCGCACCGCACGCCACGCCGTCGTCATCGACCTCTCGCTGCACGCCGATCCCACGGTGCCGAGCGAGGCCGACCTCGTCATCGCGGCGCGGCCTGGCGCACCGCCCGTACAGGCGCGCACCGGTGAGCGCTTCGTCACCGGTGCCGGCGTTACGACCGACGCCGAACTCGTCGCAGCGTTCGCGCTCGCAGTGGCAGGCGGCGCGACCCACGTCGACCTCGTCTCGCGCCGCCCGCCAGCCGGCGCACACAATCGCGGCCTCCTCGGCGCGACGCTCCTACGCGACCCGCTCCGCGCCCGCACCGCCACGCTGGTCATCGAGCTCGCACGCACCGCCGACGCGCCCGCCGCCGAGCTCCTGCTCCACGACGGCGACACGCTACTCGCGCGTCGCCGACTCCCCGACGATGTCACCGGCCGCTTTTCCCTCTTGCTCCCCTATGAAGGAGACGGCTCCCGCACACTCGCCGTGACGCTCGCACCGCACGACGCCCTCCCCGACGACGACACAGGCGCCATCGGAATCCCACCGCTCGGGCCAGTGCCGATCGTGATCGCTTCGGACGTCGCCCCCGAGGTCGTGCGCGCCCTCGCGCTGCTCCCGACGGTGACGCTCGGTCCCGCCGGCATCGGCGTCGTCCACGTCGGCACGCCGGCCTCGCGCGCCACCGACCCCACGACCCGAGCCGAGCTGGTCTTCGCGCCCGCTCCGACGGTGGCAGCGCCCCTGCTCGCAGTCCCCGGCGCGCCGCTCCCCGGCCTCCCGCCTGCACTCCTCGACGACGCCACCGCGCCCGCCGTGCTCGCGCCCGACGACGCCGAGGTCTGGCTCTGGGCCGGCGCGCGACCCGCCGTCGCACGCGCAGGCGACGTGGTCTACGCGACCGACGTCGGCACCGGCGCAGTCCTGCCGGTGCTGCTCGCCGACCTCTTCGCTGCCGCGCCGCTCGCACCACGCGACCACTGCCGCGTCGACCGCGGCGGACCTTCACCACCCGGCACGATCCACGGCGACGATCTCTGCGCACACGTCTTCGCCGCTGCCGACGCCGCGCTGCTCGCGCCCCTCGCCGCCCACGCACCGCGCACACTTCGCCGCCCTGCACGCCCCGACCGATCGCCGACGCACGCACTCGTCGCGCTCGCGCTCGCGCTCCTCGTCGTCGAGGCGGCGCTCGCTCGCCCGCGCGGCGTCGCGCTCGCCCTCCGCGCCGTCGCGCTCGTCGCCACCGCCGCAGCCCTCGTCCCCGCACGCGCCGCACCACGCCCGGTCGTGCTGCTCGTGGATCACTCCGACAGCGTCGGCGCCACCGGCGAAACCGCAGCACGCGATTTCGCCGCCACGCTCCCCGCCGGCACGCCCCTCGACTACCTCCCCTTCGCCGGCACGACCCCGCCCACACCCGCGAGCCGAGGTGCGACCGATCTTACCGCCGCCGCACGCGCCGGCGCCGCACGCCTCGCATCGCCCGGCCGGGTCGTCTTCGTCACCGACGGCGCGGACACCGACGCACGCAGCGCGACCGCGCTGCTCGTGCCCCTTGCCGCCGGTCACGACCTCGCCGCAGTACGCGTCCGCCCGCCGCCCGCGCCCCGCCTCTTTGCTCGCCCCGCGCCCGCCGCACGCGCCGGCATTCCGTTCGCGCTCGCGCTCAGCGCAGACCTGCCGCACGCCGCCACTGCGCGCATCACCGTGGCGCACGCCGGCAAACCGGTCGCTGCGCGCACGCTCCCGCTCCCCGCCGGCGTGAGCGAGTTCACCGTCGAGCTCTCACTCCCCGACGCTGGCGAAGCGCTGCTCGAGCTCACCCTCGTCACCGCCGACACGACCGACTACCCAACTGGCAACGCAACCGCCCACGCCCTCGCAGCCGTCGCACTCGTCGGTCCACCGCACACCCTCACCGTCGACGCCGCGACGGCCCCCTCGCTCACCACCGATCCCGCCGCGCTCGCCGCGTGGGACCGCATCCTCCTCGACGATCTCCCCTACGCCGCGCTCGGCGACGCCCGCGTCCACGCACTCGCCAAATGGGTTCGCGCCGGCGGCACCCTCGTCGCCACCGGCGGACCGCACGCCTTCGGCCCCGGCGGCTGGACCGGCACGCCGCTCGACGACCTGCTCCCACTCCGCTCCGATCCCCGCCCGCTCGACACCGATCGCACCGCGCTCCTGCTCGTCATCGACCGCTCCGGCTCGATGGACGCCCCCGCATCCCCCGCATCCCCCGCATCCCCCGCGCCACTCGACGCGCACCGCCTCGGCGCCCTCGCGCGCCGCCTCGCCCCCACAGATCTCCTCGCCATCATCGGCTTCGACTCCACGGCGCAGCTCATCCGTCCGCTCGTACCCGCCGGCGACACGCTCGCACTCCCCGGCCTCCCCGTCGCCGCCGGCGCCACCGATCCGGTCCCCGCGCTCGCCCTCGCGCTCGAGCTCCTCCACGAAGCCCCCGTCGGCACACGCCGCCTCGTCGCCCTCATCTCCGACGGTGATTTCCCCGAACGCGAGGCCGACGCCCTCACCGCTGCCGTCCGCCTCGCCGCCACCGGCGCGCGCCTCGTCGCCATCCCCGCGCCGCACACCGGTGCCGCCGGACGCGCCCGCCTCGCCGCGCTCGCCCATGCCGGCGCCGGCGTGCTGCTCGACGACGCGACTCTCCTCCCCGCGCTCGTCGCCGCACCGCCGGGCGATCGCCCGCTCTTCGTCGTCACCACCAACAACGCCGACGACGCCACCTCACACGACGCGGCCCTCGCACCGTTTGGCGGCCCGTTCCGCGCGCACACCCGCACCGCGCTCGCGCCCGGCGCACGCCTGCACGCGAGCCTCGACGGCGATCCACTCCTCGCGTCGCACGGCCTCGGCCTCGGCCGCGCCTTCGCGTTCGCCGCCGCACTCGCCGAACCGTCGAGCCCGCCGGGCACTGCTCCCTCGCTCCTCGTGCTCACCGCCACCCACGCCGCCGCCGCCTGCCTCCCCGCGCTCTCCACCCCCGCCGCTCCCGCTCACGACGGCAGGCTCGTCGTCACCGTCGAGTGCGACGCGCCGCCACGCTCTCTGCGCCACATCGATCCCGCCGGCAGCGCGCACCAAATCCCGTTCATCGCCACCGGCACCACACGCCACGAGGCCACCCTCGACGTGCGCGCACCGGGCCTCCACCGCATCGCCGTCGACGCTGCGCGCGCCGCGTGGCTGCAGCCCGAGCCTGAGTCGCGCCACGACGTTGCCGCCGAGGAGGCCTTCTTCACCCTCGCCGCTCGCCTCGCCGCCGCCCCCCCCGCCGCCCCCCGTCCGCCCTTCCACGCCCCGTTTGCGCTCGCCCTCGCCGTGGCCGCGCTCCTCCTCGCAAGCACCATCCGATTCCGCGCAAGCACCGGCCAACCCCACGCGCGCCCCGACTTGCCTCCGCCCCCGCCCCGACCGCACGATGCTCCCCGGTGACCACTCCCCCGCCGCCCACCACCATCCCCGGCCCGCTCGCGTGGAAGGCCGAACTCATGTTCCGCGGCGTCCGCTTCACCGACGAACTCGGCCACGCCGTCACCGAAGGCGCCGCGCCGAACTTCTACCCATACCGCCGCAAGACCGACGCTGGCCCCACCGAAGTCATCCCGGTCCCCTACCTCTTTCATCTCGAGGGGGGCGGCGTCGCCCGCGTGCGCGTCGACGACAACAGCACGCTCTCGCTCCGCCGCGCCGCGCCCGGCGCACCGTTCGAGCTCTACGACAACGACACGCGCCTCCTCGGCGTCGAGTTCGTGCCGCAGCACGCGTGGCAGAGCCACCGCACGCACGACGGGCTCACACCGTTCGAGGCCGGCGTCGAGCAGCTCGGCGACATGGTCGTGGTCAACGTCGCGCCCGGCTGCGAATACTTCCGCGAGACCGACGACGGGCGCTCGCGCCGCTGCAGCTTCTGCGCGTACGGCCGCTTCGACCGACGCTCACTCGTGCTCGGGCAACAGCCGGGCGAGGTCGCGCTCTCCGCCGCGCTGCTCACGCGCCTCGACGAAGTCCTGCGCGTCGTCGTCGATCTCGGCGGCCCGCACCACGTCTACATCACCGGCGGCTCGCTGCTCGATCCCGCCGACGAGGCGCGCCGCTTCCTCCCGGTGATCGAGACCGTGCGCCGCGCCGTCGGCGATCGCATGCCGGTGACGATCGGCTCCGGCGCGGTCGACCACGGCGACTCGCGCCGCTACCGCGACGCTGGCGCCGACAGCGCTTGCTACAACCTCGAGGTCTGGGACGCGGCGACCTTCCGCGCCGCCTGCCCCGGCAAAGAGCGCCACGTCGGCCGCGCACGCTGGCTCGACGCGCTCTACGCCGCCGTCGACGTCTTCGGTGGCGGTCGCGTCGGCTCGGCGATGGTCGCCGGACTCGAGCTCCGCCCACCCGCGCCCGGCATGTCCGAAGACGAAATGATCGCGAGCATCCTCGAGGGGACGCGCACGCTCCTCGACCACGGCGTGATCCCCGTCCACTCGCCGCTCTGGCCGGTACCGGGCACCGAGTACGAGCGCGCCGACGGCATCACGCCGGCGACGTACCTACGCCTCGAAGCTGCGACCTACCGCCTGCGCGCCGAGCGTGGCCGCCCCGTACCGTCGTGGCTCTTGTGCCCCGGCTGTTCGTATATGCTGCTCGAGGCGGACTTCGATCGGACCTTCGGGCTCGTGGAGGGAACTGCGGCATGAGGCGGCTCGTAGCAGCGAACACTAGGCTCATGACGCGGGCGCTCGCTCTCGCGCTACCGCTCGTCCTGCTGCCCGGCACCGCGCGCGCCGAAGAGTTGCCGCCGCTCGTGCCGTCGTTCGACTTCGAGACCTTTCACGCCGCCACCGATCCGCGCGCGATCTCGGTAATCGACGGCGCGCGCCCGCTCGAAAAGGGCAGCTACTCCACCGGGCTCATCTTCCACTACAGCGATCGCCCGCTCGGCCTCTGTCTCATGAAGGAGCCGGGCGCCGAGTGCGTGCCCGCCGGCACCGCCGTCTCGTCGCGCGTGCGCGCCGACCTCACCGCCGCGTTCGGCTTTGGACTCATCGAGGCGCGGCTCCACCTCCCGATGGTGATCACGCAGACCACGCCGATCGATCCGCCGATGGACGTGCCTCGGCTCGCGGGCTCCGGCGTCGGCGATATCACGCCCGGCGTGCGCGTGCGCCTCTACGACTCAGGGCTGATCGCCATCGCGGCCGGCGCCGACCTCTCGATCCCGACCGGACAAGGGGCAGCGAGCTTCGTCGGCAACGAGACCTTCCTGCTCACACCGCGGGTGGTGGCCGACCTGCGCAGGCCGCACTTCGCCCTCGCCGCGAGCCTCGGCTATCGCTTCCGCCCCGAGCCGGCGGTGCTCGCCAACATCACGCTCGACGATCAAGTCACCTTCGCGCTGGCCGCCGAGTACGAGGCGCTGCGTGGGCTCGGCATCGGTGCTGCCGTCTACGGCGCGGTCGGCGTCGTCGGCGCAAACACCAACCCCGGCGCGATGCCGATCGAGCTCGCGCTCTCGGCACGGCTCCGCGCAACCGACTCGGTCTCGATCGAGATCGGCGGCGGCCCGGGACTCGCACCCGGCGTCGGCACCCCCGAGTTCCGACTCTTCGCCGGCCTCCGCTACGGCAACGTGCTGATCGACGAGGACCACGACGGCGTTGCCGACATCGACGACCGCTGCCCCGGCGAGCGCGAAGATGTCGACGGCTTCGAAGACAGCGACGGCTGCATCGATCCTGACAACGACGGCGACGGCATCAACGACGCGCTCGACAAGTGCCGCGACAAGGCCGAGGACGTGGACCAGTTCCAGGACGAGGACGGCTGCCCCGACACCGACGACGACGGCGATGGCGCGCTCGACGTCGAGGACAAGTGCCCGAGGGTGGCGGAGGACTTCGACGGCTTCGCCGACGAGGACGGCTGCCCCGAGCTCGATGACGACGAGGACGGCATCGCCGACAAGGACGACAAGTGCCAGTTCGAGGCCGAGGACAAGGACGGTCTCGCCGACGAGGACGGCTGCCCCGAGGCCGACTTTGACGGCGACGGCGTGCTCGACCCCGACGACAAGTGCCCGACCGAAGCCGAGGACAAGGACGGCTTTAGGGACGAGGACGGCTGCCCCGATCCCGACAACGACGGCGACAATATTGCCGACGCGCAGGACAAGTGCCCGCTCGAGGCGGAGACCTACAACGGCAACCTCGACGAAGACGGCTGCCCGGACAAGGGGCGCGTGCTGGTCGTCGTGAGCGACGTGGAGATCGGGCTCACCGAGAAGATCTTCTTCGGCTTCAACAGCCACGTGATCGACCCACGCAGCTTCAAGCTGCTCAACACGGTGGCGACGGCGATCAAGGCCAACGCCGACATGAAGATCCGCGTCGAGGGGCACACCGACGATGTCGGCGACGAGGCGTTCAACCTCGAGTTGTCGCACAAGCGCGCCGACTCGGTGCGCGCCTTCCTGACCGGCAAGGCGGGCGTGCCGGTCGAGCGCGTGGAGTCGATCGGCTACGGCAAGACGCGCCGGTTGATTGACGCGGAGACCCCCGCCGCGCGCGCCGCCAACCGCCGCGTCGAGTTCAAGATCGTGAGCGGCAAGACAGCGCTGCCGGCAGGCGCGACGCTGCCGGCAGGCGCGAAGCAGCCATGAGCAGGGTTTCGATCAGCAGATGAACCATCCGAGACACCACGGAGGCAGGACCATGAACGTTCGCAACGCAGTCGTGACCGCCCTGTTCGTCGGCACCTTTCTCCAAGCCGCGAGCGCGAGTGCGGCTGTGGACGTCGTGCCGGTGCCCTGGAACGCGCTCGATCCGACGATTCCGCATCAGGCCTACAACGGCCACGTCACGACGTTCAAGGCGATCGCGCGCGGCGGCACCGGCACGTACACCGTCGAGTGGGACTACGACGGCGACGGCATCTACGACACCTCGTACTCGCGGGCCAACCGCTACGACCTGTCGACGACCTACACCTACCCGGTCCAGCCGGTGACGATCACGTTCCAGGCGACCGTGCGTGTGACCAGCGGCGCCGATGTCGCCACCGGCATCTACCCGGTGCGTGTCTTCGCCGACGTTCCTGCCGATCCCACGTTCGCCAGCGACCGCCAGCTCCAGATCATGCGCGGCGTTGCCGTCGATGACGCGCTCTGGTGGATGCACCTCAACATGACTGGCCGCGGCGGCAACGAGGACGATCCGTTCACCGGCTCGCAGATCACCGGCTACTACAACCACGGCTCCTACCCGACCGCCTCGGCAGCCACGTTCATGTGGGCGATGGGCCTGAACGGGCACTTCGTCGCGCACCCCGTCGGGAAGTACATCGGCACCTACGCGCCGGGCGCCGAGGCGGAGAACGACGCGCGCTGGATGAACGATCCCTACGCCGAGGACGTGCTGCGCAACATCAACTACCTGCTCACCACCAAGCTCTCGGTGATCACCGGCATCCCCGCCGCCGATGAGTCAAACGAGTACGGCGCGTTCCCGATGTACTTCCGCACGCCGATCCCCGGCACCGATGACGGCGTCGGCTTCTGGCTCGGCTACAGCCCCGGCGACCAGACCGTCTACCCGTTCGGCCACGTGCTCTCCGGGTTCTCGGTCGCGCGCCTCACCGGCCTGCACGCGCAGGTCGGCGACACGACCTACGTGCGGGGGCGCAAGTATGAGTTCCTCGTGCAGCAGATGGTCGACGCCATGGTCTGGGCGCAGATCGACGGCGGCTGCGGCGACGGTGGCTGGTACTACACGCCGAACCCACCGACGAGCTGCGACTACATGGACGGCTCGACCAACCTCTGGGGCCTCACCGGCGTCTGGCATGCCGACAAGTTCATGAGCGACTCAGGCGTCATCGTGCCGAACCGCGCCCGCTTCCGCGCGGTGAACAACTTCGTCACCAACGCCTACGCGCCGAGCGGGACCGAGTACTGCGGGCGCTACCGCTCGAACTCCTCGGGCTGCGACTTCACGCTCACCGCCGGGCACCTCATCGTGGCCGGCTGGACCGGCATCAACAACTTCAACGTGGCCGATCCCAACATCGCCTTCCCGAGCTACTCGGGCCACACCAAGGGCACGCTCCGCACCTACTACGACCGCTACGTGAACCTGGTGTCGGGCCGGTGGCTCACCTTTCAGGGCAGCACCGTCAACACCGGCTGGGCGTCGGGACTCTGGGAGATCGGCGCCGGCGGGCTCGCCGACTTCGAGCGCACCGATCGCCGCGGCAACACCTACGCGATGCTCCACATGCAGGACGCCGCACGCGCCCACGAGCCGGTGCTCACCACTTGGGGCCCAAACAACTGGCTGCGACAGTTCTCGATCTATCTCATCCAGAACCAGTACGCCGACGGCCACTACCAGGGCGCGTGGTGCGGCGGCCCGGTCTGCGCCAACAGCGAGAGCTCGGGCGGCATGCCGCTGTCGACCAGCTGGAGCGCACTCATTCTGTCGCCCGACGCGATCCCACCGCTGGCGATCGCCGAGGCGTCGGCCGGCCTCACCATCGAGGGCACGTCGGTGACGTTCGACGGACGCGAGAGCGATCCGGGCACCGCCAACCCGACCTACATCTGGGACTTCGGCAACGGCGACACCGCCGAGGGCGAGCTCGTCGTCTACGCCTACCCCGACAACGGCGTGTACACCGTCACGCTCACGCTCGAGTCGATCGGCGGCCTGTCGACCGACTCGTTCCTCATCACCGTCGGCAACGCGGCGCCGGTGGTGAACGCGGGCGCCGATGTCGCGCTCGACGAGGGCGCGTCGGCTTCGTTCGCCTCGACGGTGACCGATCCCGGCTCGGCCGACACGCACACCTACGCGTGGGACTTTGGCGACGGCCTCGGGACCTCGACCGATGAGGCGCCGACCTACACGTGGGGCGACAACGGGCCGATGAGCGTCGTGCTCACCGCGACCGACGATGACGGCGGCGCCACCAGCGACACGCTCATCGCCAACGTCAGAAACGTCGCGCCGACGATCACCTCCATGCCGCCGACCGGCGCGATCGAGGGACAGGTCTACTCGTACAGCGCGACCTTCAGCGATCCGGGCACGCTCGACACGCACGCCTGCTCGCTCTCGGTGGCGCCGATCGGGATGGTGGTCGATCCGATGACCTGCGTTGTGACTTGGACGCCCGACTACGCGCAAGCACTCGGCGCGCACGCACCGGTGACGCTCTGCGTGACCGACGACGACCTCGGCCGGACCTGCCAGCCATGGGAGATCTCGGTCCGCTTCATCGACACCGACGGCGACGGGCTGCCCGACTCGTGGGAGGAGTTCTACTTCGGCGACCTGCTGCAGGACACGTTCGACGATCCGGACGACGACGGCCTCGTCAACGCCGAAGAGTTCGCCGAGCTGACTGACCCGACGATGTACGACGGACCGTCGGCGCCGGTGCCGGTCGCGCCGGTGTGCGGCAGCCAGGTCTCGGTGCTCGCGCCGACCTACCTCGTCGACAACGCGACCGATCCGCAGAGCAGCGACCTCGCGTACGAGTTCGAGCTCTACGCCGACATCCTGCTCACCTCACTCGTGACCGAGGAGGTCGGCGTGACCGGCGGCGCGGTGCAGACCTCGTGGAACCCCGGCACGGTGCTGCTCGAGAACGACCGCTACTTCTGGCGCGTGCGTGCCACCGACGGGCAGACCTACGGCGCGTGGAGCGTCGTCTGCGACTTCCTCATCAACACCGTGAACGAGGTACCGACGGCGCCGGGGATCAACTTCCCCGACGTCGGCACGCAGGTCTCCTCCACGTCGCCGCTGCTCGTGGTCGACGACGCGCTCGATCCCGAGGGGGACCTCCTCACCTACACGTTCGAGCTGTTCTCCGACCACCTGCTCACCACGCTCATCGACTCGCAGGATGGCGTGCCCGACGCAGTCGGCGGCACGACCTCATGGAACGTGACGGCGGTGCTGCTCGAGGACACCTGGTACTACTGGCGTGTCCGCGCGGCCGACTCGTTCGGCGCGGCTGGGACCTGGAGCGAGACCGGGCGCTTCTTCGTGAGCGCGCTGAACGGGCCGCCCGAGGCGCCGACCATCCTCGCGCCCGAGAACGGCACCGTGATGAACAAGGACAGCGCGACGATGGTCATCCTGAACGCGGACGACCCCGACCTGAACCCGCTCGTGTACGACTTCGAGCTGGCGACCGATCAGGCGTTCGCCAACGTGATCGACACGGCCGTCGACCTGCCGGAGCAGGGCAACCAGACCACCGTCTGGGATCACGGCGCGACGCTCGAGGAGAACGGGCGCTACTGCTGGCGCGTGCGCTCGGACGACGGGCTCGCCACCAGCGAGTACGTGTCGGCCTGCTTCGTCGCGAGCGCGGTGAACGACCCGCCGAGCACGCCGACGCTGATGAACCCGTCCGACGGCAGCAAGGCGCAGCACCAGCGGCCGACGCTGTCGTGGATCGAGTCGAATGATCCCGAGGGGGACGACGTGCTCTACGACATCGAGATCGCCACGACGATAGACTTCGCGCAGGTGGTGGCCTTCGCTCGCGGCGTCGCCGGGAACAGCACGGCTCTGGCGTACGACCTACTCGAGGACGGGGTCTACTTCTGGCGGGCGCGGGCGATCGACTCGGCCGGCGCGGCGAGCGAGTACTCCGAGCCGAACGCGTTCACGGTCGAACTCCCGGTGACCGGACTCCCCGGCCTCACCGGCTCGACCTGCGGCTGTGTCGTCGCCAAGCGCGACGGCGCAGGGGCGGCGGGCGGCGGGCTCCTGCTCATCGGACTCGGCGGGCTCGGCGCGCTGCTCGTGACGCGGCGTCGCCGGACCGTGTAGTCCCGCTCCGCTACTGTTGCCGCTCCGCTACTTTACGGCGGACACGATCGTGTGAACCATCGGTGCCGGGAGCCTCGTGATGCGGGGCTCCCGGAAGCCGACCTCGTTGAGCCACGCCACATGATCGACGTCGGCGTGCGCGCCGCCGCGCTCGCTGGTGAGCAGCATGTTGAGCGCGAAGAGCGCGGCGAACGGCGGACCGGCACGGCTCTCGTCGCGCATGACATCGACGAGGTAGACAGCGCCGCCGGGGGCCATCGCCGCGTGGAGGCGCGCGAGCAGTGCACGGCACGCCTCGGGCGGCTCGCGGTGGAGCAGTCCCGAGACCAGCGCGAGGTCGTGCCCCGCGCCGAGGTCGCCCGAGAGCACGTCGCAGTCGACGAAGCTTATCCGCGCGGCGAGCCCCGCCTCGGCCACGAGCTCGCGACCGACGGCGGCGATCGGTCCGAGCTCGAGCACCGTCGCCGAGAGTTCCGGCGCACGGCGGCAGAGGATCGACGCGAGCGTGCCGGGACCACCAGCGACATCGACCAGGCGGCGGCGGCCGGTGGTGTCGATCGCGCCGGCGATCGCGTGCCCCATCGCGAGCGCGCGGTGATGCATGCCGAGCACGAACGCGCGGGTCCGCTGCGGGTCCGCGCCTAGATACGTCGGTGACGGCACCACCGGCTGGTCGGTCCGCACCGACTCAGCGAGCCGCGCCCACGCCGGGAGCAGCGCGTGGTTGTAGCCGAGCGCACCGGCGAGCGAGCCGGGACGGCCGGGGACGAGGAACGCCGCGGCCTCGGGGGAATTGCGGTAGGCCGCGCCCTCCTGCTCGACGAGGCCGAGCGCGACGAGCGCGTCGAGCAGCATGCCACCCGACCGCTCGGGCAGCTGCGTTCGCGCCGAGAACGCCGCGAGCTCGAGCGGCCCGTTGGCGAGCGCCGCGAAGACGCCACACTCGTTCGCCGCGAGCAGCGCCGCCGAGCCCCAGCCGGCGCCGGCCAGCTCGAGGATGCGCGCCGGGTTCATCGCGTCCTCGGCGCTTCGCGCGTGATCACCAGCGTGACCTTGCTGCCGCGCGCGACGGGGAGCGGCGTGGCGAGCTCGAAGCCCTCCTTGCCGCGATACGGATTGCCGCGCTCGGTGGCCGCGACAAGCACCGCCGACGACTCGGGCACCAGCGTCGCGATCGTGCCGGTGAAGTCGGCGAGGAAGCGCCCCTTGTCGACCGCGCCGCCCGCGAAGCGCCACACATCGTCGGCCGCGGGCTGCCCGCTCGCGCGGTCACGAAACAGCGCGGCGAGCGGCTGTTCTTCGGTGCCACCCTCGCGCCGCACCCGAAGTCGCACCGTCTCGCCCGGCGCAAAGCCCGCGAGCAGCAGCGCGAGCTGCACATCGAACGGCCGCACGTCGGTGACCAGCGCGCTCTCATACGCCTTGCCGGTGGTGGTCACGAGCGCGAACTCGAGGATCCCCGTATCGAGCGCGAGCCGCGCCGGCACCTCCACACGCGCCGCCGCAAGGTCAGCGCGCACCTCGCCCACGAGCAACACATCCTTCGTCAGCGGACGCACCGTCGGCGCCGCCGTCGCACCGACCGCATCGGCGCGGATCACCGGGGCCGGCTGCGCGGTCGCCGGATCGGCGGTCGCAAACGTCGGCCGAGGCGGAGCGGGCGCCACGGGCGGCGCAGCCACGCGCGCGGCCGGAGCCTCACGCCGGTCGGTGCAGGCCGCGGTTGCGACCACGAGCAGCAGCGCGACGAGGCGCATCGGGCGGAGCGACATCGGGCCGGAGCGGAGCGACATCGGGCCGGAACCGTAGCACGCCGCGAAACGCCGCCCGCCGCCGCTTCGACGCGCGACCACAACGCCAGCGCGCGCCACCTACTCCTTCCACCGCAAGATCACCTTCCCCATCGTCCCCCTGCCGCCGAGCGCCTTGTGTGCCTCGGCCACCTGCTCGGCGGGAAACTCGCCGCCGACATGGAGCTTTAGCTGGCCCGAGGCCCAGAACTTTACGACCCCCGCCAGACAACGCTGGAGCGTCTCGGGCTTCTCGTCGGAGATCCTCAGCATGTTCACGCCGAGGAACCCCTTGCTCTCCATTAGCCATGGAATCGGCGAGGTGAGCCCGAAGCCCCACGCGAGGCCGAGCAGCTTGAGCAGGCTCTTCTTCTCCCCCGCCGCTGCGGCTGCACCGAAGCAGACGATGCGGCCCCCGGCGCAGAGCAGCTTGCGTGCCTTGGTGTAGTAGCTCCCGCCGAGCGAGTCGTACACGACGTCGAGCCCGCGCCGCGTTGTTCCCTGGATTTCGCGAATGGCGTCGGCGAAATCCACCTTCGTGTATTGAATCGGGTGATCCACGCCGATCGACCGCAGGTAATCGAGCTTCTCCGGCGAGCTCGCGGTGCCGTAGACCACGCAGCCGCGCGCCTTCGCGAGCTGCACGAGGATTAGGCCGACCCCGCCCGCCGCCGCTTGCACCAGCACGTGCTCGCCGGCGTGCAGCCGGAGCGTGTCCTCCGCCATGAACCACGCCGTCGCGCCCTGCGTCGCCAGCGCTGCCGCCGCTCCGTCGGAGAGCGCGTCGGGAATCGGCACCGCCGCCGCGGCCTTCGTGACCACACATGACGCATAGCCGCCAAAGCGCGTGAATGCGATCACCCGCTGCCCCACGGTCACGCCGGTGACCCCCGCGCCCAGCTCGCGAATGCGCCCGACCACTTCGTAGCCGAGCGTGCAGGGGAGCGGTGGACAGTCGGGATACGCGCCGCTGCGCGCGATCACGTCGGCAAAGTTGAGTCCGCTCGCGCTCACATCGATCGACACCTCGCCGGCGCCCGGCCGCGGCTCGGGGAGCTCACGCAGCTCAAACGCGTTGTCCGGCGACCCGAAGCGAACCAGCTGTAGCGCTTTCACGATGTCAGCTCCTGTGCTTGACCGACTGCGGCGCGACACTGCTGCGCAGCGCACCACTCTGCGCAGCTATACTGCGGGAACCAGCATGACGCAGATGAAAACTCGCAGCACTTGGCTGAGCGCGGCGGCCTGTTGCCTTGCCGTCGCCTGCAGCACCGAGTCGGCGACTCCACCCGACGCCATGCCGGTGCTCGCCCCCGAGCTCGGCACCGGCGATCGCACGCCGTCGTCGGTCACGCTGGTCGAGATCGCCGGCGCGGGCGACCTCGCTCAGCCGCGCGACCTCGCGTTCAACCCGCTGCGCCCCGCCGAGCTTTGGGTCGTCACGCACGACAACGACGCCGCCGCGATCATCCACGACGCGCCCGAGCCGACGCGCCGACTCGAGCTGCGGCAGGACGGCTATGCCCAGCACTTCATGCCGGAGCCGTCGGCGATCGCGTTCGGCGCCGACGCGACCACGATCGGCAAGCCGGGGACCTTCGCCACCTGCGGCGAGTCGCGCAATACCTACAACGGTCAAGCCGAGGCGAACGACTTCATGGGGCCCGCGCTCTGGTCGTCGGACCTCTCGGTCTTTGCGCAGCACGACCCGAACGGACTCGGCTCGCACCTCGACATGCTGCACTGCAGCCCGCTCTGCATGGGGCTCGCGCACGAAGCCGACAACATCTACTGGGCGTTCGGCGGCACCTGGAACGGCATCGTGAAGTACGACTTCGAGAGCGACGACGGCATCGGCAACGACAACCACGGCGACGGGACGGCGTTCGTCTACGCCCGCGGCGAGCTGTTCTACGTCGCGGGCGTGCCGAGTCACCTCACGTACGACGCGGTCGACCGGATGCTCTACATCGCCGACACCGGCCACCGGCGCGTGGTGCGGCTCGACACGCAGAGCGGCACCGTCGGCGCGCAGCTCGAGCCGTTCGAGCCGATGGGGGCCTACCACCGCATCGACGACGCCGTGCTCAGCGAGGTTGTCCCCGCGTCGGCGGGACTCGACACACCGTCGGGACTCGAGCTGCGCAACGACATCCTCTACGTCTCGGACTACGCGACCGGGTGGATCTCGGCCTTCTCGCGCACGGGCGAGCTCCTCAACCAACTCGACACCGGGCTCGGACGTGGCGCGCTCGCCGGCATGGCGTTCGGTCCCGACGGCAAGCTCTACTTCGTCGACATGGCCGGGGACCGCGTCTTTCGGATCGACCCCTGAGCCCCCGGCCGCTCGCTCGACGCGCCGGCCCTCGCCGCACTACGCTCCGGGAACCATGCGCTGCCTCATCGCCCTCGCCCTCGCCGCCTGCGCACTCACCGCATGTGGCGACCCGGCACCGCCCGACGCCACCGTCGACGCCGCCGCGATGCACGACGCCGCACGCGCCGATGCTGCCGCGCATGCCGACGCTGGTGCGGCCGGCGAGTGGCTCGCACTCGCGCCGCTCGGGCAAGGCGCGCGACAGGAGACTGGCGTGGCCGCGCTCGACGGGCGCATCTATGTCGTCGGCGGCTTCGCCGGGTTCGCCGACGTGGCCACCGTCGAGGTCTACGACCCGGCCATCGACTCGTGGCGCGACGCCGCACCGATACCGGCCGCGCTGCACCATGCCAACCTCGCCGCCGTCGCCGGCAAGCTCTACCTGCTCGGCTCGCTGCGTGGGCTGTCTTTCACCGCCGCGCCCGCGGTCTACGTCTATGACGGCGCGACCGACTCGTGGAGCGAAGGCGCTCCGATGCCGACCGGCACCGAGCGGGGCGCGGCCGCAGTCGGCGTGATCGGCGACAAGATCTACGTCGCTGGCGGGTACCGTGACGGCTCGGTCGCCGATTTCTCAGCCTACGACACGCTCACCGGTACGTGGCAGACGCTGCCGCCGCTCCCCGAGGCGCGCGATCACCTCGTCGGGGGCGCGGTCGGCACGACGTTCTTCGCGATCGGCGGACGCACCGGTGGCATCGAAGGACTGCGTGGACAGACCGACGCGTTCGACCTGGCGACCGGCGTGTGGACCGCGCGCGCGCCGATTCCGACCG
Source organism: Myxococcales bacterium (assembly GCA_009692535.1). Taxonomy (GTDB): domain Bacteria; phylum Myxococcota_A; class Polyangia; order Haliangiales; family SHYZ01; genus SHYZ01. The sequence goes on along the minus strand of SHYZ01000034.1, from coordinate 5,468 downwards.
CACGCGGCGGCGCGGCAGCGGCCGTGCTCGACGGACGGATCCATGTCGCCGGCGGCGAGGGGAACCCGGCCACCGCGTCGGGCGTGTTCGCCGAGCACGACGCGTACGACCCGGCGACCGACAGCTGGTCCACGCTCGCGCCGATGCGCACGCCGCGGCACGGCACCGGCGCGGCCGCGCACGACGGGCGGCTCTACGTCCCGGGCGGCGCCGACGTGCAGGCATTCGGCGCGGTCGACACGAGCGAGGTGTTCGTTCCGTAGCGCGAGTCCGTAGCGCGAGCCCGTAGCACCACACGGTTCGCTCGCCGCTCGCGCCGTTCCCACCGCACGCCTTCGCTCCCCTGCTCAGCGTCGCAGCAAGGGGACCCTCGCGTCGCCCCGTGTTACACCTCGACCGATGCTGGCTGCCGCTCCCACCGACGAGCTGACGCTCGGAATCCCCGGCTTCGCATGGGCCGATCTCTTCCGCCCCGAGAAGCTGCGCGAGCTCGACCAACTCTTCCTCGATGGGCTCGCCGCCGCCGATGCCGCGCTCCACGCCCGCGTCGCCGCCTATCGCGCCGACCGCGGCGCCAGCCTCGCCCCGAAGGATCTCTCGAACCTCCTCGTCGACGCGGGCCCCCATCTCGGCGCGTTCGTCGCACACCTCTTCCGCGTCGAGACCGAGCGCGAGCGGATCATCGCCGCGACCGGCCGCACCACCGAGCTCTTCCGCATGAAGGATCAGCTCATCAAGCGCCGCGCGCTCAAGCTCGGCGAGGTCGCACACGACGCCGCGCACGACGCGCTCACGCGCCGCCTGCTCGGCGCCGGCTGGGGCATCACCGGCGCCGCACAGGACGACGAGAAGGCGGTCGCACGCGCCGTCTGTCACCTGCTCGACCTCGAGGCCGGCCTGCGCAAGAGCCCGCCCGACGCACCGGTCGCACCGCTCCGCACTCGCCTCGCAGCCCTCAGCGAGCTCGCGCCGCTCGATGACACCGCGCTCGTCGCACGCGGCCTCGAGCTGCTCGCTCGCTGGATCATCATGCGCCGCGCCGAGCTGCGCCACTGGGTCTCGTTCCGCCAGCCGCACGATCTCGACCCCGAGAATCTCGTGCCGCTCCGTCGCCCGCGCGCCGATCTGCCCGAGCTCGCCGTCGGCCCCGAGGAGCACCGGCGCCACCGCGACGGCTTCGCGCTCACCGATCGGCGGATGCGCCCGCTGCAGATCCTCTCCGAGATCGACTACTGCCTCTACTGCCACGACCGCGACAAGGACTCCTGCTCGAAGGGGCTACGCGACAACAAGACCCGGCAAATCAAGCCCAACGCGATCGGCGTGCCGCTCCACGGCTGCCCACTCGACGAGAAAATCTCCGAGGCGCACCTCGTGCGCAAAGGCGGCGACTCGATCGGCGCGCTCGCGCTGATCACCATCGACAACCCGATGTGCGCCGGCACCGGCCACCGCATCTGCAACGACTGCATGAAGGCGTGCGTCTTCCAGAAGCAGGAGCCGGTCAACATCCCCGAGATCGAGACCAGCATCCTCACCGACGTGCTCGGCATGCCGTGGGGCCTCGAGATCTACGGGCTGCTCACACGCTGGAACCCGCTCAACGCACGCCGCCCCTACGCGCTCCCCTACCACGGCAAGAACGTGCTCGTCGTCGGGCTCGGGCCCGCCGGCTACACGCTCGCGCACCACCTCGTGAACGAAGGCTTCGGCGTGATCGGCATCGACGGCCTCAAGATCGAGCCGCTGCCCGAGGAGTACCTCACCCGCCCGATCTTCCGCGCGATGGACACCTACGACGAGCTCGACGCCAAGCCGACGCTCGGCTTCGGCGGCGTCTCCGAGTACGGCATCACCGTCAGGTGGGACAAGAACTTCCTCACGCTGCTCTACCTCGGCCTCGCGCGCCGCGATCGACTACGCATCTTTGGCGGCGTGCGCTTCGGCGGCACGCTCGACCTCGACGACGCGTGGGCGCTCGGCATCGACCACGTCGCAATCGCCGCCGGCGCCGGCCGCCCGACGATCATCCAGCTCGAGAACAACCTGATCCGCGGCATCCGCAAGGCGTCCGACTTTCTGATGGCGCTGCAGCTCACCGGCGCGTTCAAAAAGTCGACGCTCTCGGCGCTGCAGGTGCGGCTCCCCGCGGTCGTGATCGGCGGCGGCCTCACCGGCATCGACACCGCGACGGAGCTACGCGCCTATTACGTCGTGCAGGTGGAGAAGGTGCTCGCGCAGCACGACACGCTCAGCTCCAGCATCGGCGAGGCGGCCGTTCGCGCCAAGCTCGACGCCGAGGAGGCCGGCATCCTCGACGAGTTCCTCGCGCATGGCCGCGCGATCCGCGACGAGCGCGCGCTCGCCGCACGCGAGGAACGCGACCCCGACTTCGACACGCTGCTCGAGGCGTGGGGCGGCGTCACGCTCGCCTACCGCAAGCGTCTGCAGGACTCACCCGCGTACCGCCTGAACCACGAAGAGGTCACCAAGGCGCTCGAAGAAGGCATCCGCTTCGTCGAGAACGCGTCCCCCATCGCAGCGATCCCCGACGAGCACGGCGCACTCTCCGCACTCACCTTCAAGATGGCCGACGGCCGCACCGTGAAGCTCCCGGCGCGTACGCTCTGCGTCGCAGCCGGCACCGCGCCGAACACGATCTACGAGAAGGAGCACCCGGGCGTGTTCAAGCTCGACCGCAAGGGCTTCTTCGCGCCGCACCGCGCCGAGCGCGACGCGGACGGCCAGCTCACGCTCCACCCCGACGAGCAGGGCTTCTTCACCAGCTACCTCGACGACGCCGGGCGCACCGTCAGCTACTACGGCGACAACCACCCGCGCTACGCCGGCTCCGTCGTCAAGGCGATGGCCTCCGCCAAGCACGGCTATGCGTACGTCGCCGCCGTCTTCGCCGACGACATCCGTCGTGCCGAGGCCGACACGATCGGCCTGCCGGAGCACGCCGCGACCTTCACCAGTGTGGCCACCCGCTTCGAGCGCGAGCTCACCGCCACCGTCGTCGCCGTGAACCGCCTGACCCCGACCATCGTCGAGGTCGTCGTGCACGCACCGATGCAGGCGAAGAAGTTTGAGCCCGGCCAGTTCTACCGACTGCACAACTACGAACGCCAAGCCGACACCATCGACGGCACGCAGCTCCTCATGGAAGGTCTCGCGCTCACCGGCGCGTGGGTCGATCGCGAGCGCGGCCTGCTCTCGATGATCGTGCTCGAGATGGGCGGCTCGTCGCGCCTCTGCAGCGCGCTCCGGCCAGGCGAGCCGGTCATCGTCATGGGCCCGACCGGCACGCCGACCGAGATTCCCCGCGGCGAGACCGTGCTCCTCGCCGGCGGCGGCCTCGGCAACGCCGTGCTCTTCTCGATCGCCCGCGCACTGCGCGCCGCAGGTTGCCGCGTGATCTACTTCGCCGGCTACCGCCAGCCGAGCGACCTCTTCAAGCGCGAAGAGATCGAAGCGGCGACCGACCAAATCATCTGGGCCTCAGACCTCGGACCCGCGATCGCCCCCGGCCGACCGCAGGACCGCTCGTTCATCGGCAACATCGTCAAGGCGATGGTCGCGTACGCCAAGGGCGAGCTCGGTGAGCGCGTCGTCGACCTCGCCACCGTGTCGCGCCTGATCGCGATCGGCTCCGACCGCATGATGGCCGCCGTCGCGCGCGCCCGACACGACGTCCTCGCGCCGTACCTCATGAAGGGTCACGTCGCCATCGGCAGCATCAACTCGCCGATGCAATGCATGATGAAAGAGGTCTGCGCGCAGTGCCTCCAGAAGCACATCGACCCGGTCACGAAGAAGGAGACCGTCGTCTTCTCCTGCTTCAACCAGGACCAGGAGCTCGACCACGTCGACTGGAAGAACCTGAACGACCGCCTGCGCCAGAACACCGTGCAGGAGAAGCTCGCAAACCTCTGGCTCGACCGCCTGCTCGCCGAGAAGACCGTGGTGCCGGGCTAGGCCCGACGCTACGAGGTCCCTCTCATGTCGCGGCGACAGACGTCGAAGCAGCGGCTGCCCGAAGCACTGCGGCGCTACTTCTGGGACACCGACTTTGATCGAGTGACCTGGGCCGACAACTTCGGCTACATCGTCAACCGGCTCCTTTCAGTCGGCGGACCCGATGTGGTCGCGCTGGCGTCAAAGCTAGCTTCTTCCACCTGCCGCACGCTCTTCTCGAACCGCCGCTCGTCTGGAGACGCAGCCTGCTCGCATCGGTGGCCGATCTGGCGGCCACGATACCGAGCCGACCGCTGATTGGCACGATGAGCATGCTCGGGTCGCACAAGGTACTGGAAGCTGACCACGTCGGAAGTTAGGCTCGCATCCATGCCGGCGTGGCTGGTACGCGCGCCTTGGAATGAGCTGGCCTTCGCGGCGCGCACCGCGCTCGCGTTCTCGCGCGGCGTGCCGACATTTCTCGGCGAGCCGAGCGAGCCGCTCTTTCCGTTTCTCGACGGAGCGTCGCAAGCCGCAGCTACCACGCGCGAGACCGAGTTGCGCGCGCGCTATGACCTCGCAGGGCTCCGCGCTGCTGTGTCGGCCGAGGACTACCGCGAGAACATCGCGCTCTGCGACGCGCTCGAGCGTGCGACGGCCGACGTGACGCCACCGTCGCCGCTACGCCAGGTCGTCGACATCGGCTGTGGACGCTTCGCGTATGCGCCAGCGCTGCACCGCTTCCTCGCGCGCTGGGGCGCTACCACGCCGAGCAAGCTTGTCCTCGACGGCTGGGAGCTCGACGGTCATGTGCTGCTCGCAGGCGCGCACAGCCGTGCCGACCACGGGCGCGCCTTCGCCGCGCTCGCGGACGCAGCGCGCGTGAGCTACCGCGTGGGGGACTTCGCTCGAGCGGGCCGCGCCGACGTCGACGTGGTGACCCTGCTCTACCCGTTCCTCACGCGCCGCGCGCTCGTCGCGTGGGGCCTGCCGCTCCGCTGCTTCGACCCGACGCGGCTGGTCGCGGCGGCGTGCAGGGCGCTCCGTCCCGGCGGCGTGCTGCTGGTCTTCAACCAGACCGACGACGAGCGCGCGCTCCTCGCGCCACTCCTCGCCGCATCAGGAATGGTCACGATCAAGACCACGCCGATCGCGAGCCGCCTCGTCGCCTACTCCGACGCGACCGCGGACCGCGTCGCCACCGTCGCGCGGCGGCCGGGGAGCGCAGCGTGAAGCGGATCCTCACCGCGCTCGTGCTCGTCGCAGCGACCGCTGCAACCGCTGCGACCGCTGCGTGCGGCGACGATGCACCGGCCGCCCCCACCGACGCTCCCCCCACCGACGCTGCCCCCACCGACGCTCCCCCCACCGACGCCCCCCCCACCGACGCGGCGCTCACCGACGCTCTTCCCGCCCCCGACGCCGACACGCGCCTGCTCCTCTCCGCCGCTGGCCTCTACGACGACATCGCCACGCTCACGCTCGCGCCCGACGCTGTCGAATACGCACCG
>SHYZ01000033.1 GCA_009692535.1 Myxococcales bacterium | reverse complement strand
AAGCCGAAGGAGGAGGCTGTGGTGAGCGGCGCGACGGCGTAGGCGGGGAAGTGACACACGGCGCGGCTATCTTGAACCGCGATCCGACCTCCTCCGACACGCAAGCGCCATGGAGCACCGCCACATCAACGTCGCGCCAGGCTGCTGGTCCGTGGCGGTCGTGGAGTCGATCCTCGAGCGCGGCGGCGCGAGCGACGTCTGGGCGCTGCTCGACGAGCTGCGGCGCGATCCGGCTGGCGAGCCCGCGCGCGCCGCAGAGTCGGCCATCGCGAACTCGACGGTCTACGGCTATCCGCAGCTGATCGCAGCTTGCCTCGAGAAATGGCGCCGTGGCTAAGGATCCGATCGATTGGGAGGAGGTCCTGCGCTCCGCGGCAGAGCTGCAGAATCTCGTCCCGGGCGCAGTGCTCGTGGACGGCACGGCTGCGGCGCCTCACGCCGGCCACCGACGCTCGCGCGACGCTGACCACGTGGTCGTCGATCTCGTGCAGCGATTCGCGCAGCTGCTCGAATTGCTCGAGGGACAGGCGGAGTGGACCACGGCGAGGCTCGTGCCGCCGACGCTCATCCTCGGGGACTTCCTCGGCGTCGAGACCGGCTTGCGGCAGCTCCGGCGCGCGCTCCCGCTCGAGACGACGACGGTGGCGACGGCCGGCGGCCCGATCGTGGTGCCGACGCCGGCGGAGATGCTGCGGATCAAGGGCTGGCTCATCGTGTCGCGCAATGCGACGCGCGACTACATCGACTTCGCCGCTCTCGCGCAGACGCTTGGCGAGGCAGGCACCCGCACCGCGCTCGCATCCTTCGATCGCGCGTACCAGGACATCTATCGCGCCGAGAAGCAACGCGATGTCTCGCCGCTCCTGCAGCTCGCGCGCCAGCTTGCGGCGCCGCTGCCCAAGGATCTCGAAGGGCTCGACGTCGCGAACTACAAGGGGATCGTCGCCCCGTGGGACAAATGGGAGGCGATCGCAGCTCAGTGCCGCGTGGTCGCAGTGTGGGCGGCGGAGACGCGGCCGGCTCCGTGACGCCGCTTCACGGTCTGGGGCCGTGGCGCTACTTCGCCGAGAGGGGCGCGGCGCTCGCCGCGGCGACGTGCTGCTTCGCGGCCGCCTGGTAGCGGTCGTAGAGGCGGCGGATCGCGTCGATCTCGCCGTCGGTGAGAAGGCGACTGGAGCGGCGGGACGCCTCGAACTCCTGCGACGAAGGCGCGCCGAAGCTGGAACCGTGGGCGTAGTAAATCAACTCGCGTTGCGATGAATCGAGCCGCCAGCGGACCTCTCGCGGCAACGCATCGGCTGTTCGCAACTCGGCGATCCGCTTGCTGGCGACTTCAGCCTGCCGCTTCATGTCTTCCATGAACTTCGCCATCGCCGACCCCGGCTCGACCGGTGATGCGGGGATGATCTGCCCCGACTCCACACGTAGGTCAAGGATCACTCTTCCATCCAAGCGCCCATCGGATCCAAGCGATATGTGGAGCAACAGCATCGGATTGACCGCCGGGCCGAGCTGCGCATCGAGTTCGTCCCCCCACGAGTCGACGAAGATTTGGAGCGTGACGTGGCCGCCACTCCCCTTGTCATCGCCGGTGCCGACGGACCAAAAGGAGCAGCCGCCCTTCGCGTTCTCGTAGGCCTGCGCCCAGGTCACGATCGCTTCGCGCGCCCGCGTCGACGACTCAACTGAGTTGCGCACGATCCAGGAGCTCTCCTCGCGCGATTCGATGTAGGCGAGCAGCGCCTCGACGTCGAGCGTCTCGGTCATCAGTCCCAAAAGCGCGGCGCGGATCTCGGTACCGAGATCCTCCTCGACGTTGTTGCGTCCGAGGTTCTCGATCGTCAACTCGGCACGCAGCTTCGCGATCCGCGGCGACCATTGCCGCTCGGCTGGTGGCGGTGCGGCTGGCCGGTCGGCTTCGGCGGACGTTGCCGCACTGTCACTGTCAGCGCCATCCGCGACGCGCCAAGCTCGAGTCGATTCGTCCGGCGACGGGTTCGGCGACGACTCCGGTAGCGCGCCGACGAGCGTCGCGTCGTCTCGCGGAGGCTCGCGCTCGCCACAACGCCGCGAGCCCGCGATGCCGCGCGCCGCCACTTGTCTCGACGTCGAGCTCGACGGCGGAGGGCAACGCTTCGGGGAGGGCGGCGCGCCGCTCGCGTTCGACGCGGGAACGGGACCGCTCGCGCTCGCCCCACGCCAGGTGGCGCGCGATCGTCGCGAGCCAACCGCGCGACCGCTCCGGATCGGCCGGCGCCGCGGCCAGCGCCAGCGCGAGCGTCTCCTGCGCCAGATCGTCGGCCGCGTCAGGATTGGCGAGGAGCCGCCCCGCGAGCCGCCGCACCCAGCCGGCCTGCGCCAGCAGGCGTTCGGGCGGGAACGAGGCGGAGGGGGTCGCGGCGTCGCTCATCGTGTCGCATGAGAGCGGGCCCGGCTGTGGAACGGTTCACGCTCGGGGGGGGTCGGCGAGTTCAGGGAACTCTGCGAGTTTGTGCAAGCCGGAGGCCCGCCCTCCTACTCCCCGACCCGCTCCAGCTCTTCGTCGAGCAGCCGGACCAGCGCCTCGCGGTCGAGCGCCCACGGCTGATCGTGGTTCAGTTGCACCGTGCGGGCGAGCGCGGCGCGGACCGTCAGCTCCGCCTCGCGCGCGTTCGGGGTGACGAGGTAGCGCCGCTTGGGTTGATCGTCGCTCAGCGCGTGGAAGAACGCCTCGGCGACCGCGTCCGGCTCCTTGTACTGCACGCGGTCGCCCGATCCGGCCAGCATCCGCTCCATCGCCTCGCGCCAGCGCGAGCCCTCGCCGCTCCAGCCCTGCGCGCGCAGCCGCTCGCGAGCGTTCGCCTCGATGTCGGAGCGGTAGTTGCCCGGATCGACGACGCTGACCGCGACGCCGAACGCCGAAAGCTCCGCCGCGAGCGTGTCGGTGAACGCCTCGACGGCGTGCTTGCTCATGCAGTAGCCGCCCCCCATCGGCCAGCAGACGACGCCGGAGATCGAGCCGGTGGTGGCGACGCGTCCCTTGCTCTCGAGCAGGAGCGGCGCGAACGCCTTGCTCACGCGCCACGGACCGAAGACGTTGACATCGAACTGCTGCACGAGCTCCTCCTCGCGCAGCTCGATCAGCGGACCGAAGACGCCGATGCCGGCGTTGTTGACCACGCCCCACAGCCCGCGCCCCGCCGCACGCACGGTCGCGACTGCGGCGTCGATCTCCGTCTGTTCAGTCACGTCGAGCCGGAGCGGCTGGACGTGTTCCAGCTTCGCGAGCGCGTCGAGGTCCTCTTGCTTGCGCGCGCCGGCGTAGACGAAGAAGCCGCGCGCCGCCAGCAACTCGGTGGTCTTGCGACCGATCCCGGAGCTCGCGCCCGTGACCAGCACCGCGCGGCGGCCATCGGGCGCGACCGGTCGCGCCGACGCGGGCACCTGCGCGGCGGAGACGGTGAGGCAGACGAGGGCGACAGAAAACAGCGCGCGCAGCATGAGGGGCTCCGATCCGGCGAAGGGACGGAGCGCCGTTGTAGCAGCGTTGAGCAAGGAGCCCGCTCGCGGCGCGAACGGTTCACCGTCCATCTTGACCGGACGCGCGACCGGTACGCTCCGCCCGTCCGCCGCCGCGTCGCGCCCGATGGATCCCCTTCCGACGATGGATCGCGAACTGCTGGACGCACTCTTCGACCGGCTGCCATGGTGGGCGCCGTGGGCCAACGTCCTGCTCTGGGCGCCAGCGGCCGCGGCCATCATCGCGCTCGCGCTCGCGGTCGCTGCGTGGATCGCGGGGGCGCAGTTGCGCCGCGCGCAGAAGGCTGCGACGCGATCCTGAGCCGTGCTCGATGCGCCGGAACGGACACGACTCGCCTGGCCGCTGCGGTTGGCGCTGGTGCCACTTTCGTTCGCGGACGAACTCCAGGAGTTCGCGAGCTTGGTCGCGGCAGGATTGACGTGGCTTCTCACGTCGTCCGTCGCGAACCGTGTCGCGCGGCGCCTGCTGCTGCCGGCGTCGCCCCGTTTCGTCGCCGCGATGACGTCCGCCGCAGAGCGCACCGGGATCGCGCTGCCGCGACTCCACGAGTTCGAGCTGCCGTTCGCCAATGCGCTCGCGGCGGTCGACGCACACACCGTGGTCGCGACCCGCCGCGGCGTCGTGCTGCTCGGCATCGCTGCGGTGCCGTGGATCGCGCAGGCCTTCGCGCCCTCCTCGATTGCGCTGCTGCTCCTTTCCGCCTTCGTCGTCGCGACGCTGGCGCAACGGATCGCGGCAAGCGTCGACGAGCAGCACGCCGACGCACTCGCCCAAGCCACCGAGCGCGAACCTGGCACGCTGTTGCGCGCGCTGCGGAAACTGCATCTCGACGGCGAGCTGCCGCTCGCGCTTGGACCCGTCCGCGCGCGCCGCCGCGGCCTGCTCGCCCGGATGTTCGGTCCGGGCGGCGCTCACGGCAGCTTCGCCGAACGCGCCGCTGCGCTCGGGACGGTGCCGACGACGGCTGAATCGACGGCGTCAATGCACGCCTCCTCGCCGCAACCGTCTGCAGCGATCACGCCGCCGCCGCGCGGCCGCGCCCAGGTCGCGCTGATCGCGGGTGCGCTGCTGATCGCCACGCCGATGGCGATCGTGCTGGTCGCCGCGCTCGTGTCGAGCGTCTTCGCGCCGACGAGGGAGGGCCGCGCGCGCGACGTCGCGCTGGTGCTGGGGCAGCAGCCGGTGGTCGAGCTGCGCCGCCGCGCCGAGGAAGCGGCCGCGGCGGGGCGCGAAGACGAAGCCGGTCGGCTCACGGGGATCGCGATGGCGCTCCCGCCCGACGAATCGCGCTTCCTGCGCTCGCTCGCGGACCGCCTCTTCTTCGTCGGGACGCTCGAGTCGATCGAAGACCAGCGGGATCCCCCTCAGCCCGCTGACGAGCCGCCGGGTCGCTGACTCACCTGGCGAGCCACGGCGACGCGAGGGCCTCCATCCGTCGCCGACGGTTGGCATGCTCACGCGCCTTCGATTCCGGTGCGCGCGCCGCCACGCCTGCACCGAGCGATCGGGAGAGTCGCCATGCGCCGCGCCCGGAACACGCTCCTCGCAATCGCGCTGCTGCCGATCGTGGCTGCACTCGCTCGCACGCAGGAGAAGCCGAACGTCCCCGCCGCGCCCGGCCCCGAAGTCCACCCCACTTCCGACGCCGCCTTCGTGAAGCAGGTGAACGCCGCGGTCGACAAGGCCGACGCGTGGCTCGCGAAACAGCAGGAGCAGGACGACCCGCCGAAGTACACGTATGAGGTCGGGCTCACGTTGATGGCGTTTCACGCTGGTGCCGCGCCGGTCGGCGAACGCCAAGCACTCGATCGGATGAATGCGGCGGAGCTGGCGAGGTACGCCTTCCCGCGCACACTGCAACCGGGCGACAAGGAGTTCCTCGAGCCGCTGGTCGTGCGCCTCACTAAGGAGCGGTACCAGGAGTGCTGGAGCTACGGCAACTACGGCACCAGCTTCGCCGCGCGCAAGCGCCGCAGGGAGGCGATCGCGGCGATCGATTCGCAGCTCGCGTGGCTGCAGGAGCATTTCTTGGTCGCGGAGAACGTGACGGGAGATGGCGGCAACGGCTTGCGCCTCCCGTTCGGCGGGCCCGCCAATGCGGTGATCGACACCTGCTTCGCGCTGCTCTTCCTCAAGCGAGCGACGCTGCGCGGATCCGTGACCGGCGACCCGTGAGCCGCACTCCCGGTCTCACGCCGTCGGTTTCCGCGGCGCTCGATCGCCTCGTCGGCACGCGCGTGTTGGTCCTCGGCGCGGGCGGTTTCGTCGGACGGCACGTCGTCGCTGCGCTCCGTGCTCGCGGTGCGCAGGTGCATGCGACGGCGCACGCTGCCGGCGCTCGCCCGCTGCCGATCGAGGTGGCGGATGCGGCGATCACGACGCACTCCGTCGACCTCGCGCTCCCCGGCGCCGCCGCCGACCTCATCGCCCGCGTCGCACCGACAGCGGTCATCAATCTGGTCGCCTACGGCGTCCACGCCGAGCAACGCGACGACACGCTCGCGCACCGGCTGAACGGCAAGCTGCCCGCCGAGATCGCGCACGCGCTCTCCGACCTCGCCGCACGCCGTCAGCTGGCCCCGTGGGCGGGCGCGCGACTGGTCCACGCCGGCTCGATGGCGGAGTACGGCCGCGCCGGCGGCGATCTCTCCGAGTCGACGGCGCCGCAGCCGGCGAGCGTCTACGGGCGCACCAAGCTGGCGGGCACGCTCGCGCTGCTCGAACAGGCACAGGCGCTGGCGTTGCCGGTGGTCGTCGCGCGACTCTTCATGCTCTACGGTGCCGGCGAACGGCTGCCGCGCCTGCTGCCTTCGCTGGTCGATGCGGCGAAGCGACGCAGCGCGATCGAGCTCACCGAAGGCGTTCAGCGCCGCGACTTCGTCTGGGTCGGCGACGCCGCTCTAGCTCTGCTGCTTCTGGCCGGCGCCGACGCAGGCGATTCCAGCTCCATCGTGAACGTCGCGACCGGCCGCCTGACCTCCGTCCGTGATTTCGTCCAGCTTGCCGCGCGTGAACTCGGCATGGCCGACGCACAGCTTCGCTTCGGCGCGCTGCCGATGCGTGACGATGATCCATTCCACGATGCCGTGTCGGTCGCACGCCTGCGCGAACGCACCGGCTGGCTGCCGCCGACGGATCCAGCCACCGGCTTGCACGCGTCGCTCGAGGGTGGCGCATGAACGCCGCGGCGCCGGACGTAACCCTGGTGATGCCCGCCTACGACGAGGAGGCGGCGATCGGCGCGACGGTGGGCGGGCTGCTCGGGTCGTTTGCCGCGGCCGGAATCCGCCTCGAGCTGATCGTCGTCGACAACGGCTCGCGCGATCGGACCGGCGCAATCGTCGCCGAGCTGGCAGCGGCCGACGCGCGCGTCGTGCCGGTGCGCGTGGCCGTGAACTGCGGCTACGGTCACGGGATCCGTGCCGGACTCGCCCGCGCGACCAGCGCGTGGGTCGGCTGGATCAATGCCGACGGACAGGTCGCGCCCGCCGATGTCGTCCGGATCGCCGCCACCGCGCTGGCCGCGACGGCACCGGCGCTGCTGAAGGTGCGTCGCACCACGCGCGAGGATGGTTGGCAACGCCGCCTCGTCTCCGTCCTCTTCAACCAGTTCGCGAACGCGCTCTTCCTCGGGCTGCGCTCGGCCGACGTGAACGGCAGCCCGAAGTTGGTGCCGCGGGCCTGGCTGACGCAACGGCCGCTCGGCTCGGAGGATTGGTTCATCGACGCGGAGCTGCTGATCGCGGCGAAACGCCACGGCCTGCCGATGATCGAGGTCCCGGTCGCAGGGCTCGCGCGCGGCGGCGGTCGTTCCCACGTACGCTTCGCGGCGCTGGCCGAATTCGTCGGCAACTTGCTGCGGGCGCGGTTCAGTTCGGGGCGGAGTCGTCGATGAACGTGGTGATCTTCGCGGGCGGGTTCGGGACGCGGCTCGGCGAGGAGACCGGCATCCGACCCAAGCCGATGGTCGAGATCGGCGGGCGGCCATTGCTGCTCCATCTGATGGCGCACTATGCGCATCACGGCTTCGCCGACTTCACCATCGCATGCGGTTGGAAGGGCGAGGTGATCAAGCAGTACTTCCGCGACTTCTCGCTGCAGCACAGCGACTTCGTCGTGCAGTTGAAGGACGGTCGAGTCGAGCGGATCGATCCGCCGCGCGTCGACTAGAAGGTGGCGCTGATCGACACGGGCCGCGACACGATGACCGGTGGCCGCCTGCTGCGGCTCCGCCGCCACCTTGGCGACGCGACCTTCATGGCGACTTACGGCGACGGCCTCGCCGACCTCGATCCGCGCCGTCTGCTCGAATTCCATCGCGCGCATGGCAAGGCGGCGACCGTGACCGCCGTGCGCCCGCCGTCGCGTTTCGGCGGTCTCGACCTCGATGGCACCCGCGTGCGCCGCTTCAGCGAGAAACCGCAGGCGGGCGAAGGCTGGATCAACGGCGGCTTCTTCGTGTTCGAGCCGCGCATCTTCGACTACCTCGAGGACGACGCGACCGTGCTCGAGCGCGCGCCGCTCGAACGCCTCGCCGCCGACGGCCAACTGATGGCGTTCCGTCACGAGGGCTTTTGGCAGCCGATGGACACGTTGCGTGAGAAGCAGTTGCTCGAAAACTTATTCGCCTCCGGCAAGGCGCCATGGACCTCCCCGCCATGACCGTCCCGCACGACTGGTCGCACTGCCGCGTCCTGGTCACGGGTGCGACCGGCCTGCTCGGCAGCTCCGTGATCGAGGCGTTGCTCGCCCGCGGGACGACGGTGGTCACGCTGGTGCGAGATCAGGATCCTGGGAATCGCGCGTTCGCCGAAGGACTGCTGGCGCAGACGGTCGTCGTGCATGGCGCGCTCGAGGACCACGAACTCGCCGTGCGCACTCTCAACGAGCACGAAATCGACACCGTTTTCCACCTCGGCGCGCAGACGATCGTCGGCACCGCGAACCGTTCGGCCCGCTCGACCTTCGAGTCGAACGTGCGCGGGACTTGGCAACTGCTCGACGCCTGCCGCGAGTGCGCCGTGCTGGTGCAGCGCGTCGTCATCGCCTCGAGCGACAAGGCGTACGGCGCGCCAGCGCGACTGCCGTGCGACGAGAAGACGCCGCTGCTCGGCCGCGCGCCCTACGACGCATCGAAGGCGTGCGCCGAACTGGTCGCGCAGAGCTACGCGGCGAGCTTCGACGTGCCGCTCGCCATCACCCGTTGCGCAAACCTCTTCGGCGGCGGCGACCTGCACTGGAACCGGCTGGTGCCGGGCACGATCCGCAGCGTCCTCGCCGGCGAGCGGCCATCGCTGCGCGGCGACGGGCGCCATGTGCGCGACTGGCTCTACGTCGAGGACGCGGCCGCGGCCTGCCTCACGCTCGCGGAACGGCTCGGCGGCGCGGACGGCGCAGCGCTGCGCGGCGAGGCGTTCAACCTCGGCATGGAGCAACCGATCGAGGTGCTGGCGATGGTGCGGCGGATCGCCGCCATCGCCGGTCGGCCCGACCTCGAGCCGATCGTCCTCGATGGCGCCCGCGACGAACTGCGCGACCAACGCCTCGACTGCAGCAAGGCACGTCGCGTGCTCGGCTTCGCGCCGCGCTTCACGCTCGACCAAGCGCTTCGCCGCACGATCGATTGGTACCGCGCACGCAATGAGCGGCTCGACCCGCGCGCTTCCGGTTAGCGTCCCGCCCTTTCGCGGGAAACGCCATGTCATCGCGCGCCGCTTGGACGGATCTACTGCGCCGCTACGCCGAGCTGCGCGACCTGTCGTCGACCGCAGCGCTGCTGCAGTGGGATCAGGAGACGATGATGCCGCGGCGCGGTGCCGCGGCCCGCGCGCAGCAGCTGGTGACGTTGGCGGGCCTGCGCCACGAACGGTTCACCGACCCGCGGATCGGCGACCTGGTCCTGCAGTGCGAGGCGACTCCCGGCGAGTTCGACGACGAGGAGCGCGCCCAGTTGCGCGAGTTCGCCAGCGACTGGCGCCGCGCGACCAAGCTGCCGCGCGAGCTGGTCGAGGCGTTCGCGGCGGCGGAGAGCGCCGCGCTCGAGGCGTGGCGCGACGCGCGTGCGAAGAGCGACTGGCAGGCGTTCGCGCCCCACCTCGAACGGTTGGTTGGCTTGTCGCGGCGCAAATGCGCGGTGCTCGGCTTCGGCGATCGCCCTTACGACGGCCTGCTCGACGACTACGAACGCGGGGCGACCGAGGCCGCGCTCGAACGCCTTTTCACCGACCTGAAGGCGCGCCTCGCGCCGATGGTGGCCGCCATCATCGAGCGGCGTGACCGCGTCGATGCGAGCTGCGTGAAGCAGCGCTTCGACGAGCGCGGGCAGGAGGCTTTCGCCGCACGCATCGTGCAGGCGATGGGGTTTGACCTCGACGCCGGCCGCATCGACCGCTCGTCACATCCGTTCTGCAGCGGCATCGCGCACGGCGACGTGCGATTGACTCGGCGGTTCGTCGAGGGCGACCTGCGTCCGGCGCTCTTCGGCGTGATCCACGAGGCGGGCCACGGCCTCTACGAGCAAGGGCTACCGGAACGGCTCGCGCGCACGCCGCTCGGCGAGGCGTGCTCGCTTGGCGTGCACGAATCGCAGTCGCGCCTGTGGGAGAACATCGTCGCGCGCAGCCTGCCGTTCTGGCAGGCGTTCACGCCGGTCGCTGCCGAGTGCTTCCCGACGCAGCTTCGAGGCGTATCGCCCGAGCAACTCTGGCGCGCCGTCAACCAGGTCGAACGCTCGCTGATCCGGGTCGAAGCCGACGAGCTCACCTACAACCTCCACATCATCGTCCGCTTCGAACTCGAACGAGCGCTGGTGAAGGGCACGCTCGCTGTCGCCGACGTGCCAGCGGAGTGGAACGAGGCAATGCGTCAACTGCTCGGCGTCGTGCCGGAACGCGATGCCGACGGCTGCCTGCAGGACATCCACTGGTCGATGGGCGGGCTCGGCTATTTCCCGACCTACACGCTCGGCAACCTCTACGCCGCGCAGTTGTGGGAGACCGCCGGCCGCGAACTGTCCGGCCTCGAAGCCGGCATCGCGCGCGGTGAGCTGCTGCCGCTGCGCGAGTGGCTCCGCGCCAAGGTGCACGTCCACGGCCGCCGTCACACCGCGGGGGAGCTGATCGAGCGCGCAACCGGTGCGCCGCCCTCGGCGGAGCCGTTCCTGCGCCTCCTGAAGTCGAAGTTCGGCGCGATCTACGGCGTCGATCTCACGCATTGCGGGTGAGCGAGCGCGGGCGGGAGCGATCCGGCCTTCAGCTCGCCCTGACCGCCGGTCGATCCACTTCGGGAAAGCCTTTCCGGAGAGATGCCATGGCTCGATCGCACCGTATCGTCGCCGCCGCACTTTCGTCCGCAGCTCTCCTCGTGGCTGCAGCGCCTGCCGCGAGCGCCCAATTCGTGCCCGGCGATCTCTATGTCAGTTCCTGGAAGAAGCTGATCTACAAGGTCGACCCGAACACCTGGACCGTGACGACCTTCGCCGACCTGAACGACGGCATCGACGGCGTGAGCGGCCTCGCCTGGCACCCGAACGACGAGCTGTTGGTCGCGAGCTACTACAACGACAAGGTCTTCAGCTTCGACTCCGCCGGCGTCGCCACCACCAAGTGGAGTGCGGTCGACGGGCTTAACGGACCGTTCGGGCAGAACGCGCTCCACGTGACCGTCGGCGGCATCGTCTACGTCAGCAACTGGGACAACCAGGCGCTGCTCGAGATCCAGCCGAGCCTGGCGCCAACCGTCTTCTGCGACATCGCCGACGGGATCGCACACGTCGACGGCGTGGTCTCGAGCGCCTTCAAGCAGCTCTACCTCGCCAACCGCGACGGCAAGAACGTGCTGCGGGTCACGATCGGCGGTGTCGCGACGGTCTTCGACACCCTTCCAGACCAGGCGATGTCGATCGCGATGCATCCCAACGGCTCGATCTACGTCGCGTGCCTCTACGGCGACATCTACCGCTACACCAACCACAACGCGGCGACGCGAACGCTCTGGGTGAGCAACAACCGGCGCCTTGCGACCCCGGTGCTGCGGTTCAACCACGATTACTCGAAGCTCTACTTCACGTCTTCCGGCAAGGGCAACCTGATAGAGATCGATCCGCTCACCGCCGCCCAAGCCGAGGTGCTGCCAGTCGGCTCGCTCGGCATCCCGCTCGGCATGGAGTTCGTCGGCGGCCACGACGACATCGGCATCTACGACTACGCGTACAACGCTCGCGTGCCAGGAACCGGCGACGTTTTGCCGTCGCTCAACGGGAGTGGCCATCCGGTCTTCGGCTTCACCTTCACGCTCGAACTGCGCGACTTCGTGGGCAACGGCCTCGTGCACTTGATCACCGCCGAACGCGAGCGGCAGGAAGTGCTCGGCCACGGGACGCTCTACACCGACATCTCGGGGCACTTCACCATCACCGACATCCAGCTCCCCGGCACGCCGGGACTGGCCGGCGACGGCGACCTCGACTACTCCGACGTCATCGGCACCGATCCGGCGATCGATGGCAACGAGTGGTGGCTGCAGGCCTACTGTGACGACCCGACCCCGAACAATTCAGGCACGTCACTCAGCAACCCGATCAAGATCGT
Source organism: Myxococcales bacterium (assembly GCA_009692535.1). GTDB lineage: Bacteria > Myxococcota_A > Polyangia > Haliangiales > SHYZ01 > SHYZ01. The sequence goes on along the minus strand of SHYZ01000033.1, from coordinate 12,326 downwards.
CACCCGGTCGTACTGAGCGCGCCGAGCCGAGCAGGCGCCAGCGTCGCCACGGCTCACGCCCGCGCCCGCGCCTGGATGAAGGAATAGAAGAACACCGAGTTGGCGTCGCGCGCCACCCGGTCGAGTTCCACTTTCATCCCCTCGACGATGTCGGGGCGCACCTTGCCGGCAGAGAGGAGCTGCGGCGCACCCGACAGCAGCAGTTCCGTCCAGTAGCTCAGGAACTCGGCGCGTTCGCCCGGCGAACGGTTGTCGAGATGGAACGTCTTCACCGCGGTCTGCACGTCGTGGAAACCGACCTGCTGCAGCAGGTTGCCGAGCTTCGCGCCGACGAACGGATCACCACCGAGCTCGATCTGGTGGTCGTTGAACGCCATCCAGTAGGCGAGCGTCTTCGGGCTGTAGGGATCGATGAAAAACGTGGCGTTCAGCACCTCGTTGACGACGACGGGCGCACCCGACAGCAGCACGCGGCGCAGTTCCGACAGGATCCGCGCCGGATCGGCCACGTGCTCCAGGATCCAGCAGAGGAAGCCGCAATCGAACTGCTCGCGCTCGAAGGGCAGCCGCGAAGCGTCGGCCTCCGCCAGCTCGAAACGCCCCTTCGCCCACGGCACGGTTCGCAGGAACTTGCGCGCCTCGGCGATCTGCACTTTGCTGCGCTCGACACAAGTGACCTCGAGCGTCGGAAAATGGCGCAGCAGGATCTCAGTCTGCGCGCCCACGCCCGAGCCGATTTCGAGGCAGCGACGGCGCCGATGGAACGGCAGGTGATCGTGCACCATCGGCTCGAGGACCAACGCCTGCTTCCGCAATCGCGCGCGTTCGTTGGCGCTGTAGCCGTGGAGGTAGCCGCGCTCGCGACGCGCGGTGGAGTCGCCCTTCTTCGCGGTCATCGCACACCGAGCAACGCGTCGGCGACCCGCTTCGGGGCCGACAGGAACGGGCAGTGGCCGGTCGGCAACTCCTCGACGGGCACGCCGGCGCGAGTCGCGACCGCGCGCAATCCGTCGGGCGGCAGCACGCGATCTGCCGTCGCCAGCAACAGCGAGCGCGGGATCTTCGCCAGCAGCGCGTCGGTGCCGCCGATTTTCGCGGACTCGAACGGCTCGGTCGGTTGCGGACGGATGCGCGAAGCCGCTGCCGCCGCGATCCCGGGCGCCACGTCGTGCCACAGGAACGGCGTCGCCGCACGGGCGTCGAGTTCGATCGCTGTCTCGTCAGCGTTCTTGCGCGAGCAGACGCGGAAACCATCGGTTGCGGGAGCCATCGCGGCCACCGACTTCCAGTCGTCGCCGGCGCGCGGCACCCAGCCGGCGATGTAGACGATCGATCGCACACGCCCGGATGCGCGCAGCGCGGCCTCGGTCGCGGCGAAGCCCCCGAAGCTGTGGCCGACCAATGTCCAATTGCGCCGGGTGCCGAATCGATCGAGGATCCGCAGGACGCCGCTCTCGAAGGTCGCCTCCGAAAGCGCGGTCCGGTCGTCGCCGAGGCACGGCAAGTCGATCGCCTCGCATGGAACCGCTCGCCGCTCGAGCTCGAGTCGGACGAGGTCGAAGCTCCACGCGCCATGCCAAGCGCCGTGAACGAAGAGAAATCGCGATGCAGCCATGGGAGTCGCACAAGCTTATGGATCCGTCAACGCGGCGGGAACCACCGCTATCCTCCGGTACATGACCTCCACGCTCGCGACCATCGGCTTGCTGCGGCTCGCGTTGGCTGGCCTCGCCCAGGAGTCGACGCCCGAAGAGCTGGCGGTCACCGTCGGCCGCGACGGGCTCGCCATCGTGCGCGAGGTCCGCAGCGCGCAACTCGGCGCCGGGCGCGGTTCGCTCCGGATCCTCAATGTCGCACCTCGGCTGCTGCCCGAAACCGTCTCGATGCGGGCGCTCAACCAGCCCGAGCTCGTGCGGCTCGAGGAGCAGTCGGCGTGGTTCGAAGTGCTGAGCGTGGAGCGCGCGCTCGAAAACCTGTCGGGGCGGCCGGTCGCGCTCAAGCGCTTCCACGAATCCGGGGTCGAGGAGCTGAGCGGGCGGCTGCTCTTCCCGCCCGTCGTCGGCAGCCCGGCCGGCGAAATGCGCCTGCCGCTCTACCTCGAGCAGACCGACGGACAGATCCGCCTGCTCGACGATGCCGAGATCGTCCTCGACGCCTTGCCGAGCGGCGACTGGAACCGGATGCGCCTCGATTGGCGTCTCGAGTGCCAGCGCGCCGACCGCTACCGCTTCGAGCTGCTCTACGCGACGCGCGGGCTCAGCTGGAGCGCTGACTGGCAGCTGCGCGTGAACAGCGAGGCGACCGCCAGCGATCTGTCGGTCGTCGTCACGATCGACAATCGCTCCGGAATGGCGCTGCGTGCGGCGCGCCTCTCGGTGCAGGAGGAGGGCGTGCTCCATGCGATCGCCGACGCCGCGACGATCGCCCGCGAAGGCGCCCTGCAGTCGGTGATCGCGACCGTCCGGAACGTGGCGCTCACGGCGACGCCGACCTACGTCGTGCCGCGGTTCGCAGTCGCTGGCGCGGCTGCGGACGACACGACTGCGGTCGTTCGGCGCTTCGACCTCGCAACCGACACGGCCGGACGGATCGGCCGCGCGCTGCCGTCCGGTCAGGTGCGGACGATCGTCCTCGACTCGCGCAATCGGCCGTGGATGTCGCCGGCGCGCGCGGTCGCGGCAACGCGTGGCGACACACTGCCCCCCTTCTTCGGCGAGCCGATCACCGGACTGCGCGGAAGCGCTGTGCGCCAGGCGAGCGGCCCCGACGAGGTGTGGCAGGCGTTCGTCACGAACCATCGCGCCGAGCCGGCGGAGCTCGACATCGCGATCCCGCTTGCCGAGCACGAACGGTTGGTGGTGCCGCAAGATTCCGCGAGTGGCCGCGTCGCCGGATGGGGTCTCGCGCGGCTGCACGTCGCGGCGCGCTCGACGGCGACGTTGACGCTGACGGTGAAGTCGCCCTGATGCGAAGGCGCGGAGCCTTACTCGCCGCGTTCGCATTCGCTGCCGCCTGCGGGGACGAACCTGCGGCGCCGACGCCACCACCTCGAGTGCCGACCGCCGAGCCACCGGCGCCCCTCGATGTCGCGATCGCCCACGGCGACGGCGTGCTGACGCCGCGTGACCCGCCGCCATTCGCCGGCGAGCGCTTCACCTGGATGCACGAGTCCCTCGCCGGCTGGCGCCACAAAAGCTCTCCGAGCGGCGAATACCGCCTGCCCGAAGTGGTCTGCGGCGGAGTCGCGCTGCTCGACTTCGACGGCGACGGCGACCTCGACGTCTTCCTGGTGAACGGTGGCGTCTGGCTCGATCAGACGCCGGATGCGCCATTTCCCGGGCACGCCCTGTTCCGCAACGATGGCGGGTTGCGCTTCACCGACGTCGCCGCCGCTGCGGGCGTACGCGGCGAGTCCGGCGACTACGGCATGGGCGTCGCTGCCGCCGACCTCGAAGGCGACGGCGATCAGGACCTGCTGGTCACGGGCCTCGGTCGCAACCGGCTCTACGTGAACGAAGGCAAGGGACACTTCATCGAGCAGGCGGAGGCCGCGGGCGTCGCCGGCGGCGGCGAGTGGAGCGCGAGCGCCTGCTTCTTCGACGCCGATCGCGACGGGACGCTCGATCTTTACCTCGCCAACTACGTCGAGTTCTCGGTCGAGGTGAACCGCGACCACCCTTGCGGCGTCGACGTGACCGGCGTGCGCGACTACTGCGCGCCGAAGGAGTACCTCGGCGTCCAGCACTGGTTCTTCCGCGGACAGGGCGACGCGAAGTTCGAGGAGTGCGCGATCGCGCGCGGGCTCGGCGCGACCGGTCCGCTCTCCGACCACAGCAAGGGTCTGGGCGTCGTCGCGAGCGATGTCGACGACGACGGCGACCAGGACCTCTACGTCGCCAACGACGGCACGCCGAACTTCCTGTTCCTGAACGACGGTCGCGGCCAGTTCGAAGAGCAGGGCATCGTGCGCGGCTGCGCCTATGGCGAAGACGGTCGCAGCCTCGCCGGGATGGGCTGCGATGCCGGCGACTACGACGGCGATGGCGACTTCGACCTGCTCTGCGTCAACCTCTCCACCGAGATGAACAGCCTGTACCAGAACGACGGCCGCGGCTGGTTCACCGATGAGAATCGCGCGGCCGGCCTCGCCACCGTCGATCGCGGCGAAGTCGGCTTTGGTGTCGACCTGTTCGACCACGACCACGACGGCGACCTCGATCTGCTGATCGCCAACGGCCACGTGCTGGTGAACGTGCACCGTTCGCGCGGCGCCGCGTGGTACATGCAGGCCGACCAACTGCTGGAGAATGACGGGAGCGGCCGATTCCGGCAGGTCGCGCCGGAACAGGCGGGCGCCTACTTCACCGTGCGCAACGCGGCGCGCGGCCTCGCGACCGGGGATCTTGACGGCGACGGCGACCTCGATGCCGTCATCGTCGCGCGTGACGAGGCGGCGATCCTGCTGCGCAACAACCACGTTCCAGCTGGACAGCGCGCCGACGCCTTCCTGTTCGCGTTGCGGGCCGCTGCCGGCAACCGCGACGCCATCGGCGCAAAGCTGACTCTGACGGTCGGCGATCGCGTGCGCGTCGAGGAGGTGCGCGGCGGCTCGTCCTACTGCTCACGCAACGACCTGCGGGTCCACTTCGGCGCCAGCGGCCTGTCGGCAGCGGAGAAGCTCGCCGTGCGATGGCCAGACGGGACGACGCAGCAGTTCGGCCCGCTCGACGCGGGCTACGAATGGCGCTTGAAACAGGGCGACGCCGCCCCGCTCCGAGGTCGCGAACTGCGCGCCGCGAAGTAGCCCGGCGCTCGCGCCGGGCTCAGCTCATGCCGGCCCGCCGCTCGCGCCGGGCTCAGCTCATGCCGGCCCGCCGCTCGCGCCGGGCTCAGTTCCCGCCGGTCGGCTCGCCGTCCTTCGGCTGCTGCGCGGGCCGGAAGTACTCGCCCATCGGCAACGGCAGATCCTCGCCCTTCTGCAGCTTCTCGACGTACTCGTCGAGCTTGGGCACCGCCTTCGCCGGCAGCAGCTTCTGCGCGCGCTCGAAGTACTTGAGCGACGCCGCCTTGTCGCCGAGGTTGGCCGTCAGGTAGCCGAGCTGCATGCAGGTCGACGGATTGGTCGGGTGCAGCTTGTAGGCCTGCTCGCAGAGCTGCCGGCCCATCGCGTACTCGCCGCACAGGTTGAGCAGTCCGCCCATCCGCGTCAGCAACGGCGCGCTGCGCGGCGAGATGTCGAGCTCGCCGCGCGTGCGGTTGATGTCCTGCACCAACGGCTCGATCTTCTTGTGGCGCTCGAGCAACTGCTTGCCCTCGGCCTGCTCGGCGGCGTCCTCCGACCGCGCCAGCAGCAGCGCGAGACGGTAGAGCGCGTCGAACTGCAGCGGATCCTTGGCGAGCACCTTGCGGTACCGCTCCTTCGCGATGGCCGTCTCGCCGAGCTTTTCGCGGACGCGTGCCGACACCAGCAGCGCCTGGGGATTCTCGGGCGCGAGCGTCATCGCCGCGTCGGCGTGCGTCTTCGCCACCTCGAGCAGCGACTGCTCGAGACGGATCTCCGCCAGGCGCAGGTCGGCGAGCACGTGGCCTGGGCCGGGCGGAACGACTTCGAGGATGCGCTCGAACTTCGCGACGGCGTCGTCGATCCGACCGGCGCCGCGATAGAGATCGCCGAGGCGGCCGAGGAACTCGCCCGTGCCCGGCGACAGTTCGCAGGCCTTCTGGAAGCTGGTGATGGCGTCCGCGTTGCGTTCGAGCATCTGCTGCGCCATGCCGATCTGAGCCCAGAGCACCGCCGACTTCGAGATCTTCGCCAACAACTGCTCGTAGAGGGTGATCGCCTCGCCGTAGCGCTGCAGCTTCACGTAGGCGCTAGCGAGCCCCAGCACGGCATCGCGCTCCTGATGCGCGTCGGTGCGCTGCCACTCCGTCGGCTTCGTGACCAACTGGTGGTAGAGGGCCGCCGCTTCTTCGTTCCGGCCGCTGAGCTCGGCCAGGATCCCCGAGAGCAAGACCGCCTCGTAGCTGTTCTGCTTCACCTGGAGCACGTAGGTCAGCTCGGACGCCGCCTCCTTGAGGCGCGATGCGGCGAGGTAGATCCGCGCGCGCGTCAGGTGCGGCTCGTAGGCGTTCGGCTGGTCGGCAGCGACCTCGTCGACCAACGCCTGCGCCTGTGCCAGGGTCTCCTTGCGTCCGCACATGAGCTCGGCGATCAGGAGTTTGGTCCGCATGTCCTTCGGGTTGATCTGCGACGCGGTCGCGACCGCGTCGTCCATCCGCCCGAGCTGTCGCAAGGATCGCGCGCGCAGTTCGAGCACCGTCGGGTCGCCGGGATGCGCGACCAGCCAGTCGTTCGACAGCGCCAGCGCCGTGTCGACATCAAGGCTGATGTAGGCCTGGCGGATCCGCTTCACCTCTTCGGGGAGCTTCTCGACGCCGGACTGCGCGACGGCAGGGCGGGCGAACGCCGACAAAGCGGTAGCGAACAGCAACGCGGACAAAAGCGACCTCGGGATCACGGCGGACTCCCATCCTTGGGTTTGTCGTTCGGCGGCGGCGTCTTCGGTGGCGGCGTCTTCGGTGGCGGCGTGTTTGGTGGCGTCTTCGGTGGTTGCGGCGCAGGGGTCGGGGCGGCGAGGGTCGCCGCGCGGGTGGCTATCGGCCCTGAGACCGGCCAGGAGATCGGTTGGGGCACCCGCGGCTTACGGCCGCTCGCAGCGTCAGCCAGTTGGAGCTTGTCCTGCACGTACGCCAGGTGCAAGGGCTCCAAGTGAGTGTCGAGCTCGGTCGCGAGCGCGACCGTCAGACGGTGCATGGCGAGGAGATGTTCAGGAACGATCGCGGCGAGCTGATCGCCCGGGCCGTGCAGGAGCGAGGCCTTGTCGACGTCCACGCCGAGCAGCGCGGCGACCGGGAGCGACCCGTCCCGGAGCGTGCAGCTGTCTGCACCACCACCTTCGAAGTCGACGATCCGGAGCGGAATCTCCGCGCGCGACGCGGCGTCGGCGACGACTTCGAGGATGCCCGCCGAGGAGCCGCTCGACCAAGCCATGGGCGCCGACGCGCCCGCGCAGTCGATCGTCACGCAGGCGTCGATCTTGACGGCCTGCTTGGCGCGCAAGGACGCGACGAAGCTCGCCGAGCCGACCCCGCCGTCCTCATGGCCGGCGAAACCGAGGAACCAGAAGGTGTGCTCGCGTTCGACCGGCTCGAGCGCGCGATGCAATTGCACCAGCAGCATGCAGCTCGCCCAGTTGTCGATGACGCCGCGCGAACGGGGTACGGAGTCGTAGTGCGCGGCGAAGACGATGACGCGCTTGGTCTTGCCCGGCAGGATCGCGAAGACGTTTCCGCCAAGGCGATCGAAACGCGCGTCGGTCTCGGCCAGCGCGGCCTCGATCGCCGGCGCTTCGGCCTTGGCCGCGACCAACTCGGCGCGCACAGCGTCGCGTGCGGCAGCGCGGCGCTTGTCGACGACGGCGCGATCGAGCGGAACGCTCCGCACCGCGTCCTCGGCAGCGAAGGCTGCTTGGAACGCCGCGACCAGACGCGGCTCACGCTGCAGGTTGTCGACCGGCGGGTCCGCGAGTGATTCCATCAGCTCGGCAGCGGTCACCGTGAGCAGACGCGGATTCTTCGCGGCCTCTTGCGGAGGCACGGAGAGGAACAGCATGAAAAGAGTGTCGAGCATCGAGGCGTTCCGGTGGGCGGATTGAACGATCGGAATCGCGGGCAGCGCGGCGGTCAGCCGCGTTCGGGCACGGGTTTCCCGTCCGGCCGGGTGAGCTTGTCGCGGATCAGGCCGAGGAGGAACTCGGTCTCGCTCTTGTCGGCTTCCGCCTGTAGTTCGCGATAGCGACGAAGCGCAGCCGTCGATTCCTCCCGGCGGCCAAGCGCTTTCAACACGCGCGCCTCCCAGTTCCAGGCCATCCGATCGCCCGGTTTGGCCGCTGTGACCGCCTGCAGCAGCGGGAGCGCTTCCCCGGCCCGTCCCTGCTCGAACAGGTAGACGCCGAACTGGTAGCTCGCGGCGACCCGACTCGGCAAGGGGCCGACCGAGACCGCCTGGCGGAAGAGCGCCTCGGCGTCGCCGAAGCGCGCGAGTTGCACCAGCGTGATCGCGAGTTTCCAGCGCGCGTCGGGATGCGGCGGATCGAGCTCCATCGCCTTGCGAAACGCCGCCTCGGCGCGATCGAGGCGGTGGAGGTTCAGCTCGTTCTCGCCGATGGAGAAGTGGTTGATCGCCGCGTTCGGCGTGACTGCCAGCGCCTTCTCGAACCACTCGCTCGCTTCGAGCCGCTTGTTCACCATCGCGCAGGCCATCGCGAGGTTGAACAGGAGGTCGCCGATCAGCGGGTCGGATGCGAACTGCTGCACCGCGGGGCGCAGCAGCACCTCGGCATCCTCGGGCCGCGAGGTCTGCAGCAGCACGACTCCGAGCGCGTGGGTGACCGGCGCGAATCCCGGCATCTTCGGCAGCGCGGCGCGCAGGTAGGGTTCGGCGGACAGCCATTCGCTGCGCATCAACCAGAGCGTTCCGACCAGCGCCGCGAATGGCGCGTCGCCCGGTTTCGTCGCCGCAATGGCGTCGATCTCGCGGCGGATCGCGTCACGCGCGGTCGGAACCGCATGGTCGAAGCGCTCGAACGCGGCAGCGAGTCGCGGGTCGACGCCGGGGGCCGTCTGGGGCGGCGGCGCGCCTTGCGCAGACGGCGCCGGCTGCGCGACGGCGACACCGGCAAGCACGACGCCAGCGAGCAGCCCCACGAACGCGATCGCGCTGAGATGCATCACCCGCGGCTCCACGCGGACGGCGCACTACCGCGCCGCCAACGCCAGCGACCGCCGACGGGCAGATCCAACGCGGTCTCCGTCACGCCGTCGGGCCATGTGACGGTCGCCTTCGCCACGCGCGTCGCGCCCGCGATCCCGAACCGCAGCGTGAGCTCGTTCGAGCTCTGGAACGAGCCGCAGGCCTGGACGCAACGCACCTGCGACTTGCCGCCGGCCTCGACCACGAGCCGCGCCCCGATCGCGTGGAAGTTGCCGCCCTGCTGCAGGAGATCGAATGCGATCGCGGCGCGATCGGCGCGCGTCGGCGTGCTGTTGATGAACAGGCTCGGAGCCTCGTTCTGCGCCATCACCGCCACGTCGACATCGCCATCGCCGTCGACGTCGCCGAACGCAGCGCCGCGGAACGACTTGCGCGGCGGTGTGCCGGGAAAGGCAGCCGCCGTCACATCGCGGAAGCGACCCGCGTCCTGTTCATAGGCGCGACAGAGCTGGCGGTAGGTGAGCTCGGGCGCGCGCTGATCGGCACCCGGATAGACGTGACCGTTCGCCACGAACAGCTCGAGATCGCCATCGCTGTCGAAGTCCGCGAAGGCGGTCCCCCACCCGAGCGCGAGCCAGGTCTCCGTGCCCCACGCATGCCGCGCGGTCACGTCGAGGAACGAGCCGTGGCCGTCGTTCTGATAGAGCGTGTTGTCGTCGTGGGAGAAGTTGGTCGTGAGCAGATCGAGGTCGAGATCGCCGTCGTAGTCCCCGACCGCGACGCCCATGCCCGCCTGCTGCAGACCGCTGGCAGACAACGCGACGCCGGCGAGGTCGGCCTCTTCGATGAAATGACCGGTGCCATCGTTCACGAACAGGTAATTGGCGCGCGAGTCGTTGGCCACGAACAGATCCTGGTCGCCGTCGCCCTCAACATCGAGCGCCACGATGCCGAGCGCGTAGCGCGCCTCCACCGCCGCGAATCCGGCGGCCTCGGTGCCGTCGCGGAAGGTGCCGTCGCCCTGGTTGACCCAATAGCGGTCGGGCTCGGCGACCATCCCCTTCGGGCCGCAGGCCGCCTTCAACTCGAAGTAGGGACAGTCGACCTTGTTCCAGCAGTCGGGATCGCGCGCGATCGTCATCGCGAAGTAGTTGCAGACGTAGAGGTCGAGGTCGCCGTCGCCATCGGCGTCGAAGAACGCGGCGCCGGTACTCCAGAGATCGTCGCCCACTCCCGCCTTCGCGGTCACGTCACGGAACGAACCCGCGCCGTCGTTCTGGAGCAGCCGGTCGCTGCCAAAGCAGGTGACGAACAGGTCGAGATCACCGTCGCCGTCATAGTCCGCAACGGTCACGCCCGCCCCGAAGCAGCGCAGGCCCGCGTCGCCGGCGCGATCGGTCACGTCGACGAAGCGACCCGTGCCGTCGTTCTCGTAGAGCGTGCAGCGCCCGGAGTTGTCGATCGTCCAATCGCTGCCGGGCTTGACTGGCGGCACGAGGCCGCAGCCGTCGACTAAGTAGAGGTCGAGATCGCCGTCGCTGTCCTTGTCGAACAGCGCGCAGCCTTGGCCGATCTCCTCGAGCGCGTAGCGCTTCTCAAGCACCGCCCCGCAGTGGTTGATCGCGAGGACCCCGCGCGCAGCAGCCTCGTCACGGAACTGAAACGATCCTGCCGATGCACCGGGCGCGGGAGCCGCTGTTTCGTCGCCGCAACCGGCGAGCGCGAACACGCCCATGAGCGCAAAAGGGTGCCAACGGCGGACGATCGTCACGAGGAGCACGGTCGAGCTCGACTGGGAGGCGGAGACGGTGAGCCGGCGATCTTACGGCTGCGGCGCTGCGCCCCGCGGGCGCGCTCAGAAGTCGGCCTGGATCTGCAGCCACTCGACGACTGGACGACGCGTCGATGTCGAAAGTTGGCTCGCGTCCGCCGTCAGATCGAAGGTCACGCGCCACCGGATGAACTGGTTGCTGCTGGCAATCGACACACTCGGCGACCAGATCGTGATCGAAGCCGGATCGACTTCCTTCGAACCGGGCACCAACGCGTCGGCGCCCTGGAACTCGACCTTGACCGTCGCATTGGTCGGGATGAAGTCGGCGCGCGGTTCTTCGCCCGGAAGGTAGGTCTTCGCGATCGGGTCGAACTGCCCGAGGTAGCCACAGGCGATGTCGATCGACGCGGGCGTGAGCACGTCGCCATTGACGTCGGTCAGGACCAAACCATTCGCATCGGTGCCGGTGAAAGCGAAGACCGGATTGGTGCCCGGCGGGGTCCGCTCGATGACCCGACCGAAGTCGAACCACTGCGACAGCGCCACGCTGATCGGCGTGAACTCGGCTGGCGCCAACGTGTTGGTCGAATCGATCCACGAGGCCGGCGGCCGAATGCTGCCGTTGGTGTCGGTCGTGCCCGGATTGATGACGGTCGCGGTCGAACCGGCCGGCACCTGCAACTGGATCAGGCCGTTGCCGCCGTCGCCGCCGTCGCCTGGGTTGTCGCCGCTGGCGCTGCAGTCGTAATAGTCGTTGTCGTTGCTGGCCTGGTTGCCGAATCCGCGGCGGACGTCGATGTAGCCGCCCGACTCGATCAGGATGCTGGTCGACGACTGGACAATGACCATGCCGCCGGCGGCGCCGCCGCCGCCGCCGCCCCAGTAGGAGCAGGCAACACCCTCGCCACCGCCGCCGTTGCCACCGTTCGCCAGGACCGCCCCGGTCGGAGTCACCGTGATCGAGCCGAGCGCCTGGATCAGCAAGCCGCCGCCGCCGCCACCGCCGCCGCCGCCGCGCGAGTCACCGACGGATGGCGAACGCCCAACCGCCGGCAGGTTGTCACCATTGGCACACACGCCGTCGTTGTCCGGGTCGCTGTCGAGGTCGCACCAGTTGCCGCAGAAGTAGGAATCGGTCAGCGTTCCGCCGCCGCCGCCGCCTTGGCCGCCGATGAGACGGTTCAACTGGCCGAGCTTGCCGAAGTAGTCGTTCTTCTGGGTCCCATCCGGCGCGAACGGATGCGCGCCTGGATCGCCCGCCAGCAGCGAGGGCTTGTTCACGTCGAAAATGAATTTGCCGGTTCCGTCCGGCACGACGTTGCCGATGCCGTCCAACCGAATTCCATCCGATGTCTGTGGGAACTTCCCGGCGCGCAACATCGCGCCGCCACCGCCACCCGCAAGCTTGCAGTTGCCGTTGCCGTTGCGGAACTCGTCACAGTTGCCGAATTCGACGTCGGTCTGGTACTTGCCGCTCTTGATCTGCTCGAGGATGCCGCTCTGCGCGCCGGTGCCGCCAATGCGCTTCATCACGCCGGACACCGGATCGATGCCAAAGCCCGTGGCAGCAAACCCAGGCGACACGAGCGTGAGGTAGTTGATCTCGTCCGGGGGATAAAAGGCGACCGGATGTGCGTCGCCGCCGGTGCCGCCGCCGGCGACCGCCGGCCCTCCTGGAATCGAAGTGATCGACGAGTCGTAGGCGTACTCGCTCGAGCCGGGTTGGCCATTGATGATGATGTCGCCGGCGATGCGGACCGTGCCGGTGCACTTGATGAC
>SHYZ01000032.1 GCA_009692535.1 Myxococcales bacterium | reverse complement strand
GGATGCCGCTGTCGCGCACGGTGGTCGTGGTCGCGACCAGCAGCGTGCGGCTCGGTGGGGCACTCGTCGGCGCAGCGAGGTCGACTTGGACAGCCGTGGTCGCGTCGCAGGACGCGATGGCGAGCAGCAAAAGCGGGAGAAGGGCGCGCACGGTGCGGTCGGGGATAGCCCAGCCCTGCGCGGGCGGCAAGCGCGGCTCCGCCAACTTGCCAGCTCGCGTCACGACTGAGAGAGTGACGTCACAATGCTCCGTCCCACCGCGCTGCCGCTCTGTCTGCTCGCCGCGCTCGGGTGCGTCCACCCCAAAACCCCCGGTGCAGCCGAGGACGCCGCCTCGCCCGACGCTGTCGGTGCGCTGCCGCCGCTCAAGCTCGGCGTAATGGTGCACCTCGAGACCGTGGCCGCGTGGGAAAATTCCGCCGCCTACGAGCGCTACATCGACCAACTCAGGGACGCCTACCTGCCGCTGCTGGTCGCGCACGGCGCGAAGTTCACCTGGCAGCTTCGCGGCGAGCTGACGCTGAAGATCGTCGAGCGCGGCGACACAATCCTCGACGACCTGGTGGCGGCGGGGCAGGGCCTCGGCGTGCACGCCGACAAGGGCTTCCCCGCGCCGGCCTCGCAGGCGGCGTTCGTGGCGCAGCTCACCGCGCTGCGCGACCAGCTGTTCGCGGTTCAGCCAGGCTTTCGCAACGTCTCGGGGATCTGCTCGGAGAGCGATTGGGTGAGCGCCGCGGCCGACGCCGGCTTCGCGTTTGCGAGCGGCAGCGTGGCCTACTGCGCGATGTCGCTCCCGCTCGCCGATCGCCCGCCCGAATATTCCGCCTGCGAGTCGCCGGTCGCGTGTCACGGCTCATTGCCCGAAGCGGTCGAGGAGCGCATCCATCCGTGGCGCGCGGTCGACGGCAGCAACTGGCTGACCGATGACCCGGCGGGGCGGCTGGTCATGCTCCCCTCGTCGGGCGGCCTGACCTGCGCCGCCGAGGACGAGGGCGGCAGCAGCGAGACCGGGTGCAGGCACGCCGCCGACGACCTCGATCCCTACTTCGCGGATCTCGATGCCGCGGTCGCCGTGCGCGACGCCGCTCGGGTGAACCTCTACTACTCGGGCTGGAGCTACGGTGGGCCACTCGACCTCATCGTCACGGAGGAGTGGCTGACTCGCCTCGACGCGTACGTCGCTGACGGGCGCGTCGAGTGGGCGACGTTAGACGACATGGGCGCGGCCTTCGAGGCGTGGGAAGCCCGCCCGTGAGCCGCCGCCGCCGTCGTCGCCCCGCGCGCTCGCCTACTGTGGCTGCGATGCCACAGCCCGGTTCGTCCTTAGCCGGAAATCGCCGGTCTCGCAGATCGGCCCGACGACATGTGGCCGCGATGCCACAGCCCAGTTCGTCCTTAGCCGCTGCAGAGTTGCCGCTCGCGCCGCCCACAGTCTCGCCGATGACCGTCCGTAGCGTCGTCGCCGGCGCGGTGCTCTCGGTGGTGCTCTGCGCGATGAACTCCTACCTCACGCTCTCCTTCGGCGTGATCGAGGAGGGGCCGACGATTGCGGCGCTGTTCTTCTTCGCGGTCTTCTTCCTCTCGAGCACCAAGATCACCACCACCGAGATGGTCGTCGTCGCGACCATGGGCTCCGCCGGGGGCAGCTTCGGGTTCATCGCGAACTTTTACGCGGCCAAGGCGATGACCGGCACGCCGTACACGCTCGAGCAGATGATCGCGTTCGGCATCGTCTCGAGCCTGATCGGCCTCACGCTGGCGGTGCCGCTGCGCGAGCTGCTGGTGCGCCGAGGCGCGTTGCCGTGGCCCGGCTCGCGCGCGACCGAGAGCGTGATCCGCACGCTCGTCGAGGAGGGGGACCCGCGCCAGCCGCTCTATCTGCTCGCGGCGCTCTCGGTCTCGCTCTGCTACGTGATCTGCAACAACGAGGACGGCGTCGGCTGGTTCCCGTCGGAGTTGGCGCTGCCGGTGCTCGCGGCGTGGGGCGGGGCCATCGCACTCTCACCGTTCGCGCTCGGCGGCTCGTACCTCATGTCGATGCGCACCTGTGTCGGCTTTCTCGCCGGTGCGGTCGTGCTGCTGGTGATGGCGCGGCACACGCCGGTGCCCGAGGCGCCGCACAAGTTCGTCTGGCCGGGCATCGGTTTTCTCACCGCGTCGGGCCTCACGCTGCTGGCGGTGAACTTCAAGGTGATCGTCGAGTCGCTCGGCTCGCTCTTTTCGCTCAGCGCGTCCACCGCGGCCGACGACGCCGAGCATCGCGTCATGTCGGGCCGCAGCCTCGCGATTTTCGCCACCGTCGCCGTCACCGCGTCGTTCCTGGTGCTGGTGATGATGTTTGACGTGCCTTGGTACCTCGTGATCGTGCTGATCGCGTTCGGCGGCCTGGTGCAGAACATGATCGCCACGCGCGCGCAGGCACAGACAGCGTTCAACCCAGCGCGCGTCATGGGCATCCTGCTCGAGGGCGTCTGCGCGATCTTTGGCGGGCGCGCGACGTCGATCAACCTGACCGGCGCAGGCTTCGTCGCCGGCAGCGGTGCGCAGGCTGGCACGCTCACCGGCGACATGGCCTACGGCAAGCCGTTCCGCGTGCCGCCCAAGTGGCAGTTCATCGTGCAGGCCGCGACGGTGATCCCGGCGGCGGTCGTGTCGGCGTTCGTGTTTCAGTGGATCGCGAAGCAGAAGGACATCAGCCTCGATTCGGTGAACCTCGCGGCGCCGGTCGCCAAGGTCTGGGCCACGACCTCGCTGATCTTCGACGGCTCAATGCCGATGCCACCCGGCGCGCTCGACGCGCTGCTCGTGGGCGCGATCGTCGGCGTGCTCTACACGCTGTTCGAGCAGAGCGAGCGCGTCCGCACGTGGCTCCCCTGCTCGGTCGGGCTCGGCATCGGCATGGTGCTGCCGGTCGCCTATGGCCTGTCCTTCTTCATCGGCGGCTTCGCGTTCTGGATCGTGCTCGGTCGCTACTTCAAAATGACCGCTGCGACGCTGACGACGATCTCGGTCGGCTGCATCGTGGCCGAGGGGCTCGGCGGCGTGACCAAGGCGCTGCTCAAGACCGCCGGGATCCTGTAGCCGTTGCTCTAGCGTAGCCGAGGGCGTGGTGGTGCCGCCCACGGCGCCGCCGGTCGCATCCTTCACCACCGTCGTCTGGTCGACGCAGCCGGCCAGGCTCGACCCGTCGGGCTCAACCTCCGACCGACCCGCTGCACGCCACGCGAGCACCGACCCGCTGCACCAGAACGTCGTCGTCGCCCTCGAGGCCGGTGCTACCCTCGACGGCCCATGAGCGCGCTTCCTGACTTCGACCGGTTTCGCGGCACCGCCACGTACATCGTCGACGACGGGCTGGCGCAGGCGGTGAACGTCGCCCTCGCGCTGGCGCGACCGCTGCTCATTCGCGGCGAGCCCGGCACCGGCAAGACGGTGCTCGCACAAGAGGTCGCCGGCGCACTCGGCCTCGAGCTGGTCAGGTGGCACGTCAAGTCCACGACCCGCGCGCAGGATGGCCTCTACGTACACGACACCGTCGCGCGCCTGCACGACAGCCGCTTTGGCGCCGGGGACGTGCGCGACATCGCGCGCTACATCCGGCTCGGCCCGATGGGGCGTGCGCTCGCCAGCTCGACGCGCGTGGTGCTGCTCATCGACGAGGTGGACAAGGCCGACCTCGAGTTTCCGAACGATCTCTTGCACGAGCTCGACGCGATGCGGTTCCAGATCACCGAGACCGGCGAGGAGGTCGTCGCGTGCGAGCGGCCGTTCGTGGTGATCACCTCGAACAACGAGAAGGAGCTGCCCGATGCGTTTCTGCGGCGCTGCGTCTTTCACTACATCGAGTTTCCGACACCCGAGCTGATGCGGAAGATCGTGCGCGTACACCACGCCGACCTCGAGGAGCGCCTGCTCGATCAGTGCCTCGAGGCGTTCTACGCGCTCCGGGGCCTCACGCGCCTCCGCAAGCGCCCGTCGACCAGCGAGCTCATCGACTGGATCGCCGCGCTCAAGCACGCCGGCGTCGACCTTGCGCGCATCGGCGGCGGACTGCCGTTCCTCGGCGCGCTGATCAAGAACGAGACCGACCTCGACACGGTTCGCCGCGCGCGGGCCTGATGTTCGAGGGCTTCCTCTACGCGCTCCGGCGCCACGGGGTCCCGGTGGCGACGCAGGAGTGGCTCGTGCTCCAGCGCGCGCTCTCGCTCGGCCTGCACGAGTCGTCACTCGACGGTCTCCACGGCGTGGCCCGCGCGCTGCTCGTCAAGGACCTCGGTCGCTACGACGCGTTCGACGCCGCGTTCCTCGAGTGCTTCAAGGGCGCGCTCGCCGAGGCGAAGACGATCCGCGAGGAGCTCCGCCGATGGCTCGACGATCCGCGCCGGCTCGCCACGCTCTCCGACGAGGCGCGCGCGCTGCTCGAGTCGCTCACGCGCGACCAGCTCGAGCAGCTGCTCGCCGACCGGCTGCGCGAGCAGCAGGAGCGCCACGACGGCGGCAGCAAGTGGGTCGGCACCGGCGGCACGTCGCCGTTTGGTAATTCCGGTTCGCACCCGAGCGGGCTCCGCATCGGTCCCGGCGGCGGGCGGCAGGCGATGCATGTGGCCGAGGAGCGTCGCTTCCGCGAGGTCCGGCGCGACGCCGTGCTCGACGTGCGCGTGATCGACGTAGCGCTGCGCCTCCTCCGCGAGCTCGGCCGCGACGGTGCTGAGGAGGAACTCGACCTCGACGAGTCGATCGCCCGCACCGCAAAGAACGCCGGCGAACTTGAAGTCGTGCTGCGCCCGCCGCGGCGGAACCGCGTGAAGGTCGTGCTGCTGATGGACGTCGGCGGCTCGATGGATCCGCACTCCCACCTCGCGTCACGGCTCTTCACCGCCGCGTCGCGCGCCGGTCGCTTCGCTCGCTTTCGTGCCTACTACTTTCACAACTGCGTGTACGAGGCGGTCTACGCCGACGCGCATTTTCACGAGCCGCTGTCGGTGGCCGACCTGCTCGCAGGCACCGACCGCGACGAGAAGCTGGTCATCGTCGGCGACGCGGCGATGCACCCGTCGGAGCTGCTCGAGCCGGGCGGGTCGCTCTACTTCCACACCCGCAACCGCACGCCGGGGCTCGCGTGGATGCGCCTCATCCGGGCGCACTTTCGCCGCGCGGCGTGGCTCAACCCCGAGCCCGAGCGGCTCTGGACCGGGCAGACCGCGCGCGTGCTCTCGACGCTCTTCCCGATGCATCCGCTCACGCTCGCCGGGCTCGAGGGCGCGGTGCGTGGCCTCGTGCGCGGCGTGCGTTGACGGCCACGCGGTGCGCGGCTAGGGTGCGCGCGCCGTGAAGCTGCACTTCATCGGAATCGGTGGCACCGGCATGGGCGCGGTGGCGGGACTCTGCAAAGAGGCGGGCCACGAGGTCCGCGGCTCCGACGAGGAGCTTTATCCGCCGATGTCCGACCAGCTGCGCGCGCTGGCGATCCCGGTGGCGTCGGGCTTCGGTGCGCAGAACCTCGACTGGTCGCCCGATCGCGTCGTCGTCGGCAACGTCTGCTCCGCGCAGCACCCCGAGGTGGTCGCAGCGCAGGCGCTCGGCCTCGCGCTCACCTCGTTCCCGGCGCTGCTCGAGGAGCTCTTCCTCGCCACGCGCCACAGCGTCGTGATCGCCGGGACGCACGGCAAGACCACCACCACCTCGCTGCTCGCCGAGACGCTGCTCGACGCCGGCCGCGATCCGAGCTTCCTCGTCGGCGGCGTGCCGCTCCGTCACGGGCGCGGCTACCGGCAGGGCGCGGGCGCGCACTTTGTCGTCGAGGGGGACGAGTACGACAGCGCGTTCTTCGACAAGGGCTCCAAGTTCTTTCACTACCTGCCGCGCACCGCGGTGCTCACCTCGGTCGAGTTCGACCACGCCGACATCTTCGCGTCACTCGACGCCGTGCGCGCCGCGTTCGAGCGCTTCATCGCGCTGATCCCCGCCGACGGGCGCTTGCTGGTCTGCGCGTCGTCGGCCGAGGCGCTGCGCGTCGGCGCACGAGCCGGCTGCACCGTCGAGACCTATGCTGCGGGGGCACGGGCTCGCGGCGAGCGCGCCCCCGACTGGCACGCGAAGGTCGTCGCCGCCACCTCGAGCCGGACCACCTTCGACGTCAGCCGGAGCGGCGCGCCGGTCGGCCGCTTCCAGGTCGGGCTGGTCGGCGAGCACAACGTTGAGAACGCGCTCGCGGCGGTGGCGGTGGCCATCGGTCTCGGGCTTTCGGTCGACGAGGCGCAGCGCGGACTCGCGCGCTTCCAGGGCGTCAAGCGTCGGCAGGAGGTGTGCGGCGTCGCGGCCGGCGTGACGGTCATCGACGACTACGCGCACCACCCGACCGCCGTGCGCGAGACGATCACCGCGCTGCGCACCGCACATCCTCGTGGGCGGCTGGTCTGCCTCTACGAGCCGCGCTCGGCCACGTCGCGCCGCAACACGTTCCAGGCTGAGTTCGTCGACGCCTTCGCCGCTGCCGACGAGGTCGTGATCGCGCGCCTGCACGCGCCGGAAAAGATCCCCGCCGCCGAGCGGTTCGAGCCGGAGCAGCTCGCCGCCGATCTGCGCGCGCGCGGCACGCCGGCCCGCATGATCCGCGAGATCGACGACATCGTCGGCTTCGTGGTCGAGCGGGTGCAGCCGGGCGACTGCGTGGTGGTCTTCTCGTCGGGGGGCTTTGGCAACGTGCACCGCAAGCTACTCTTCGCGCTCGGCGATCCGATTCTCCCGGCGACGAGCGCGGATATGAAGCGCGTGCGGCAGGTGCTGGTAGCGACCGCGCTGCCGGTGCACGATCTCGGTGACGATCGCGCTGGCGATCTGCTCTGTGTTGCCGACGAGACCGGCGTGGTCGGCTGCGTCGCGGTCGAGCTCCACGGCGAGGCGGCGATCCTGCGCTCGCTGGCGGTGCTGCCCGAGTGTCGCGGGCGCGGCTTCGGCTGGATGCTCGCCGACGCGGCGGTAACGCGGGCGCGGGCGCTTGGGGCGCGGCGGGTCTATCTCTTTACTGATTCGGCGAGCGACTTCTTCGCCGAGAAGTTCGGCTTTCGTGCGGTCGAGCGCGCGCTGGTCGACGTCCCGGTCGCGCAGTCGGCGCACTTTCGCGAGGCCGGGCGGGGCAGCGTCACGATGAAGCTCGAGCTGTGAACGGGCTCGCGCCCGACGTGGCGCGTGAAATCGCGCTCGAGGCAGCGCGGCTCGCTGGCGCGCGTGTGCTCGAGGGGTGGGGACGCGTCGGCGCGGTCAGGACCAAGAGCCTCGCGACCGATTTGCTGACCGAGTGGGATCTTGCGAGCGAGCGGGTGATCGCAGAGGTGCTCGCGCGGCGCGCGCCGCAGGTGCCGATCCTCGCCGAGGAGGGGGGGGCGTCTGGCGGCGCGGACTTGACGGCAGGCCGTTTTATCGTCGACCCGATCGACGGCACGGTGAACTTTGTCCATGGGCTGCCGCTGTTCACGGTGTCGGTAGGCTATGAGCACGACGGGCGCGTGGTTGCTGGCGTGGTGCTCGCGCCCGCGCTCGGCTGGGAGTTCTCGGCGGCGCGCGGCGCGGGGGCGACGATGAACGGCGTGCCGCTCGCGGTGAGCGGCACCGACTCGCTGGCGCAGTCGATGCTGGCGACCGGCTTTCCGTACGACCGCGCGATCTCGCCGAAGAACAACTTTCGCGAGTTCGATCATCTGCAGCGCGTCGCAGGGGCCGTGCGTCGGCTCGGCTCGGCGTCGCTCGACCTCTGCCTCGTCGCGCGTGGTTGGTACGACGGGTACTGGGAGTACAAGCTCTCGCCGTGGGACGTCGCCGCGGGTGCGGTGATCGTCGAAGAGGCAGGCGGCCGGGTCACGTCGATCGACGGCGGACCGTTCGCTGCCGCGAGCGGCGAGGCGGTGGCGACCAACGGCCGCATCCACGACGAGCTGGTCGCCGCCCTCGCTGCCACGCCGCGCTGAACCTGCGTCGGCGGTCTTTGCCGCAACGGCCCGGAGCGCGAGGGCGAATCTGCTAGGCTCGCCGCGCGTGATGGGTCGATTGCGGCGTGGGCGAGGTGGTGCGGGAAGACGGTCGGCGTTCCAGCTGGCACTGCTCGCGCTCGGGCTCGTCGGGCTCGTCGGTGCTGCCGGGCGCACAGCGTCGGCCGACGCGTCCGCCGATGCCTACGGCCTGCAGCTCCAGTGGAAGGGTTCGACGGCGCCCGTCCCCGATGCCGGCCCGCCGCCCGACGCTGGCGCAAAGGTGCCTGCCGGGCCTGCCGGGCCTGCCGCACCGGCCGTGCCCGGCCCCAAGGTCACGCCGCCCGGCCCGCGCGCGGTCCCCACGCTGCCGCAGGGCGGCCGCGTCGTCATCATCGACATCGACGGCGTGATCGACCTCGGCCTCTCGCCGTTCGTCGAGCGCGTCCTCGAGGACCTCGGCGCTTCGGACGTGCTCATCCTCGACATCAACACGCTCGGCGGGCGGGTCGACGCCGCGATTGTGATCCGCGACGCGCTGCTCCGCTCCAAGGCGAAGACCGTCGCCTGGATCAACCCGCGTGCGATCTCGGCCGGCGCGCTGATCTCGCTCGCCTGCGACGTCATCGTGGTCTCGCCGGGCGCCACGATCGGTGCCGCGACGCCGATCCAGATGGGGCAGGACGGGGCCAAGCCGGTCGAGGAGAAGGTCGTCTCCTACATGCGCAAGGAGATGCGCTCCACCGCTGAGGCCAAGGGGCGAAACGGCGACATCGCCGAGGCGATGGTCGACGCCGACATCACCGTGCCCGGGCTCGACGAGGTGCCGGGCAAGTTGGTCACGCTCGACGGGAAGGCCGCGCTCGCGTGGGCCATCGCCGAGTTTGAGGCGGCTGACGAGCCCGCGCTCTTTGCCGGCCTCAAGCTCCAGCCGGCGAAGATCGATCGGCCAAGCATCTCGTGGGCCGAGCGGATCGGGCGCTTTTTATCGGACCCGACGGTCTCGGGGCTGCTCATGTCGCTCGGCATGCTCGGCATCATGCTCGAGCTCTACTCGCCCGGCCACGGCGTCGCGCTCGGCGTCGGCCTCGGCTGTCTCGCGCTCTTCTTCTTCGGGCACCACGTCGTGCGCCTCGCCGGCTTGGAGGAGATCCTGCTCTTCCTCTTCGGCGCGAGCCTCCTGGCCTACGAGATCGCCGTGCCTGGACACTTACTCCCCGGCATCGCGGGCGTGCTCCTCATTCTCGCGGCGCTGGTGCTCGCGCTGGTCAACCTCGAGCACGTGCCGATCGAGGTGAGCTGGCGCGCCGGTTGGATCATGGACGCGATCGTCAACGTCTGCGGTTCGATCCTGCTCACCGCGGTGGCGTTGCTGGCGATCGTGAAGTTCATCCCCCGCGTGGCGGTGGCGCGCCCGCTCTTCCTTGCGACGGCGATCACCGCGCGGGCGCAAGATCCCGCCGAGGCCGCGCTGCTGGCGTCGCTCGTCGGGCAGGTGGGGGTCGCGCTCACCGATCTGCGGCCGGCGGGCAAGGCGAGATTCGGCGAGCAGCGGGTCGACGTGGTGCTCGAGAGCGGGACGATCGATGCGGGCGCGTCGGTGCGCGGTGTGCGCGTCGACCGGAGCCAGCTCGTGGTTCGCACGGAGGTCGCATGAACTTCACGGTGCTGGTGGTGCTGCTCATCGTGCTCGGCCTGGTGTTGCTGGTGGTCGAGCTGCTCGTGATCCCCGGCTTCGGCGTGATCGGCGTGCTCGGCATCGGTTCACTCGTCGGTGCGACGATCGTCGCCACCCGCGAGCTTGGCCCCGCGTCGGGCGCGCTCGCGTTCGCGATCGGCGTCGTGCTCACCGCGCTGCTCTTCTACGTGGTGCCGCGCACGCGGGTGGGACGCGAGTTCGTGCTCGCCTCGGATCAGCGCGGCAGCCGTGCCGCCGAACCGGGGCGCGAGGGGCTCGAGGGCACGCACGGCGTCGCGGTGACGCCGCTGCGCCCGGCGGGATCGGCGCGGTTCGGCGACCGGGTGGTCGACGTGGTCGCGGATGGCGTGTATGTCGAGGTCGGCGCGAGCATTCGAGTCCTCAAGGTCGAGGGCGCGCGCGTCGTGGTGGAACCGGTGTTGGTGAAGCAGGACGAGACGCCCGCAGCAGGGGCCTAGCGGGCCCGTCGAGAGCGAAGTCCAAGTCCAAGTCCAAGTCCAAAGAGGAGAGCCTGATATGGGTACGTTGAATCCAGTGGTGATCGTGGGAGCGGTAGTCGCGGTCATCCTGTTCCTGATGATCCTGTCGATGGTGCCGGTGCTGTTGTGGGTCGCGGCCAAGGCGTCGGGCGCCAGCGTGAGCATGCTGACGCTGATCGCGATGCGGCTGCGACGCGTGCCGCCGGCCACGATCATGAACGCGCGGATCAGCGCGGTGAAGGCGGGCATCGACGTGTCGGTGAACGATCTCGAAGCGCACTTCCTCGCCGGCGGCCACGTGGAGGCGGTCGTGAACGCGCTCATCTCCGCCGACAAGGCCAGCATCAACCTCGACTTCAAGCGGGCCGCGGCGATCGATCTCGCCGGTCGAAACGTGCTCGAGGCGGTGACGCTGTCGGTGAACCCGCGCGTGATCGACACGCCGAAGGTGTCGGCGGTCGCCAAGGACGGCATTCAGCTGCTCGCGGTCGCGCGTGTGACTGTGCGTGCGAACCTTGATCGGCTGGTCGGCGGCGCCGGCGAGGGGACGATCCTCGCGCGCGTCGGCGAGGGCGTGGTCTCGACGATCGGCGCGGCCGAGAACTACAAGTCGGTGCTCGAGAACCCGGACATGATCTCGAAGAACGTGCTCAAGAAGGGCCTCGACGTGGGGACCGCGTTCGAGATCCTCTCGATCGACATCGCTGACGTGGATGTCGGCGCCAACATCGGCGCGAAGCTTCAGACTGAGCAGGCCGAGGCCGACAAGCAGGTCGCGCAGGCCAAGGCCGAGTCGCGCCGCGCGCTCGCCGTCGCCATCGAGCAGGAGATGAAGGCGAAGGTGCAGGAGATGCGTGCTCGCGTCGTCGAGGCCGAAGCGCAGATCCCGCTGGCGATGGCCGAGGCGTTTCGGACCGGTCGGCTCGGCGTGATGGACTACTACAACATGAAGAACGTGATCGCCGACACCGAGATGCGGCACGGCATCGCCGGCGGTGTGACGAAGAAGGATCCCGGCGAAGGCGCGTGAGCAAGGGCGGACGGGAAGGCCGCGACGGGCGCGGCGCTGAGCAGCAGCCGCAGGCCGTGGGGGAGCGGCTGGTGCGGCTGATTTCGGAGGAGCCCGAGGCGTTCGCGTGGCGCGTCGCGCTGGCGGAAGCACTGGGGCCCGCGCGAGCGAGGGAGCCATGGATTTCGACGTCGACAAGATCATCTGGATCGTCGCGGCGGCCGCCTGGCTGATCGACAAGGTCGCCAAGCTGCTGCGGCGCGGCAAGGCCGAGCCGTCGCCCACGCCTTCGTCAGATGATCAGCCGTACGACTTCGGCCGCGACGCCGACGGCGCCGACGGCGCCGACGACGTAGCGTCGGACTACGACGACGGGCAAGCGGAGGTGCCGCAGTCCGCGCCGGCGCTCGTCGCCGAGGCGCAGTCGCTGGTCGCGCGCGCGAGCAACCTTGCGACGTCGATCCGGCGTGAGCGCGCCACCCGGCGCTTCCTCCCGGTACTCACCGAGTGGCTCCCGGCGCAGGCCAGGGGCGCGCTCGACTACGAGCGAGTCGCCTCGATGCGGCTCGTGGTCGAAGAGGTGGAAGAGTTGGTGCGGCAGCGGCGCGATCCCGAACTGCTCCCCGAGCTCGGCGATGCCGACGCGCTCGCTGAGGCGTGCTACCGGCCGGTGATCGACTTCGCCCGTGCCGAGGGGTTGCCGCTCTCGAGCGCCGAGCCGGTCTCGCAGCTGAGCGGCTTCGACCTCGCGATCTGGACCGGCTTCGCGCCGACCTCGCTCGCGCCGCTCTTCCTGCCGCCCGACTTCTTCCAGCGCGCGGCGTGGTGGCCGGCGATCGGGCATGAGATCGGCCACGACTTCCTGGTCTCGCTGCGCGGGATCGATGGCGCGCTCAGGGCCGAGCTGAGGCTGCCCTCCGAGGAGAGCGGCACGCGCCCGATCGCGTTCGACGGCGGCGGGCTGTCGCCGTGGGAGCTGCGACGGGTGTTCGGCGGCTGGTTCGAGGAGCTCTTTTGTGACGTCTTCGGCACGCTCATGTGTGGCGGCGCGTACGTCGCGACGATGGGCCAGCTCTTCGCGGCCAAGAGCGATGCGCGTGAAGTGCTCGTCGTCGGCGTCGACGAGACCGGCCGTCGCTACGATCCGCATCCGCCGCGTCACCTGCGTCACCGGGTCGGCTGCATGGTGCTCGACGCGGCCGGGTTCGGCGCGGAGGCGCGTGCGCTCGACGGTGCGTGGGCGAAGCGGCACACCGCCGACGGACGTGGACCCGACCGCTACCTCTTTCCGGTGGCGCAGGGTTACCTTGCCGTGCCGGCCGAGTCGGTGGAGGAGATCGCCCGCGAGCTGGTCGAGCGCCTCTACCTCGGACCGATCACCGCGCTCTCTGGCTTCGGCCTTCGAGACGTGAGCGGGCTCGACTACGGGCCGCACCTTCACGAGGAGACCGTGCGCGCGCGCGACGCGCTGCTCGCTGGCCGCGCGCTGAATGTGCCGGACCCGCGGGCGATCGTTGCCGGCGCGGTGCACGCGGCGCTGCTCCGGCCCGAGGCGGAGCCGATGATTCTTGCTCGTGCGCGCGCGGCAATCCCCGGTGTCGGCACGCGCGAGCGGGTGGCCGATGCCTACGCGCCCGACGTCGCTGTGCTCATGCGCGCGCCGACTCCGGTCAACGTGAACGTCGTCGTCGGAGGCGCTTCGCTCCCGCGCATGCCCGGCCCGCGCAGCGCGGCTGGCCGGAGCGCCGCCGGGCGCATCGCCATCACGCCGGAGGAACTCGTCGACGCGATGGTGCTGCGCGAGCTGCTCGCGCGCCCGCGTCCCTCGTGGCCATGCTGACCGGCGTCGCTGCGGCGATCCTCGCCGGTGGCCGCGCGACCCGCATGGGCGGGCTCGCCAAATCGTTCCTCGAGGTCGACGGCCGGCGCATCATCGACCGCCAGCTCGACGTGCTCCGCCCGCTCTTTGGCGAGCTGCTCATCGTCGCGCACTCGCCGGCGGAGTATCGCGAGTTCGGGCTGCCGATCGTCGGTGACGCACCGGGGCCGGGCGCAGGGGAGGGACCGCTTGCCGGCATCCTTGCCGCCCTGCTCGCCGCCCGCGCCGAGCGCGTCGTCGTGCTTGCCTGCGACATGCCGTTCCTCGACGCGCGCGCGCTCCGCCTGGTAGCCGAAGGCGCAAAATCCGCGGTTGACGCCGCTTCCCCCGACGCCACCGACGCCGCGGTTGACGCCGCTTCCCCCGACGACGCCGACCTCGTCGTGCCGGTCATCGACGGTCGCTTCGAGCCGCTCTTCGCCCGCTACGCTCGCACCTGCGTGCCGGCCATTCGCGCTCGCCTCGCCGCAGGGGAACGGAAGGTCACGTCGTTCTACGCCGACCTCCGCGTGCATCGTCTCGACGAGGCCACGCTCCGCGCGCTCGACCCCGACCTCCGCTTCCTCGCCAACTGCAACAGCCCCGCCGACCTGCGCTGACCATGCTATGGAGCGGTCTTGCGCATCGGTCCTCTAGAGGTCGCGGTCCCGGTCCTGCTCGCGCCGATGGCTGCGGTGACCGATCTGCCGTTCCGCACCGTCTGCGAGGAGAGCGGCGTCGGCCTCACGATCACCGAGTTCCTCTCGGCGCACGCGCTCGTCGCCGGCGCGCGCAAGGCGATCGACAAGATGACCCCGAGCCTCGGCGGGCGCCCGTTCGGCGTGCAGATTTTCGGCCGCGAGCTCGACGTGCTGGCGCGCGCTGCCGAGATGGCGGTCGCCGTCGGCGCGTCGCTCGTGGACATCAACATGGGCTGCCCGGCCAAGCGCGTCGTCGCCGGCGAGTGCGGCTCTGCGCTCATGAAGGAGCCGGCGCTCGCGCAGGAGATCGTGCGTGCGGTGCGCCGCGCCGTGCCCGAGGGCGTGCCGGTCACGGTCAAGCACCGCGCCGGCTGGGACGACCGTCACCGCAACGCGCCCGAGTTTGCCTGCGCGCTCGTCGAGGCGGGCGCCAAGATGATCACCGTGCACGGCCGCACCCGCACGCAGGGCTTCGCCGGGAAGAGTGACCTCGACACGATTCGCCGCGTGCGTGACGCCGTGCCCGCCCACGTGCCGGTCGTCGGCAACGGCGACGTGATTGACGTGACGAGCTACCGTCGCATGCGTGACGAGACCGGCTGCGACGCCGTGATGATCGGCCGCGGCGCGCTTGGCAACCCGTTCCTGTTCCGCTCACTCGCGGCGCTCTCGCGTGGCGAGGCCGATCCCGGTCCGCCCACCGTCGCCGAGCGGCGTGCGGCGTGGGAGCGGCATACCGGGCTGATCATGCAGCACGTGCCGGCGGTGCGGCATGCGACCGAGCTGAAGAAGCCCGCGGCTTGGTACGCCAAGGGACTGCTCGGTGCCAACGCGCTCAGGCTCGCGGTCTTCTCGCTGAGAGACGCTGCGGAGATTCTCGCCACGTCGCGCGCCTACTTCTTGGCGCTCGCTCCCGATGCACGCAGCTGCAACTGAGCGCGGCGTTCGTCGCGAACAGAGCTAACAACGCCAGGGCCTGGCAGCTCCACCGCGCTTGGGGGAGACCGGCGAAACCGCCGGCCCCGGCACTGTGCAGCGTAGGCGCGGATGCGTCGCGCGACCAGCGACAACTTGCTACGCCGGCCGGTTCAGCCGCCCCGCGCCAACTCCGCTCGGATCGCCCGCTCTCGCTCGCCGAGCGCACGGACGTCGTCGAGGATCTTGTCGGCGACCCGCTTGTAGAGCGCGGGGCGCGCTGTCTGCCCGACAAACCCGCTCAGGTCGACCGGCGCACCGAAGACGATGATCACCGGGGTGCGCGGCTTCTGTCCGCGACGAAAGTTCAGCCGCGCCTGCTTGGCGAGGTTGTTGTCCAGCCCAAGCACGAACGCCGGCACCACCGGCACGCCCGCCTTGAGCGCGATCTCCCCCACGCCCGGCTGCGCGCGGAGCAGCGTGTACGGGTCGGCCCCCCGACCGCGCGTCCCCTCGGGGTGCATGCCGACCACAGTGTCGGGGCGCGCGAGAATGTCGACGATGTGGCTCACCGCTTCCCGGTTGTGCGCGCTCTTGGCCACATCGCGAAAGACTGGCGGGTACATCGTCAGCGCACCGAACACGAGATTGATCGCGACCCCGGCCACGCTCTCGTAGAAGAAGGTCGAGCGCACCGGAAAATAGGTGCGGGCGAGCCAAGGGTAGCGGCGCAGCAGCGGCGTCGCGAGCACGTAGCCGTCGAAGAACGAGCGGTGATTCGAGCAGAGCAGGAAGCCGGTCGAGCGGGGCAGGGCGTCGATGTGGTCGAGTCCCTCAACGTGCAGCAGGTTGAACGTGAGCGAGTGGACCAGCGGCACGGTGAACGCGCGCGAGTAGCGGCCAAGGACGCGCGTGGCGAGCGGGTTGCTGTTGAGTGCGCGTGCGAAACCGAGCGCGTGCCGCTCGAACGGCGTGAGTGCGCTCGGCGCGTCTGGAGCCTTGCCCGCCACGGCTTCGTCCATATCATGCCGGGGTGGGCACCGCGAAGCAGGCGAGAGGGGGACGGCTGCGTCACGGCGCGCTGCTGGCGGTGGTCGTCGGCGCGTTTGTCGTAGTCGGGGTTGGCGTCGTCGGTGCGGCCGGGTGTCTGCCCCCCGCGTGCAGCGAGGGGGGCGACGAGCGTGCGCGTGAAGACGTCGCGCGGGTCGCGGCACACGACGACGAGCTCGGGCGCGCGGCGGCCGACCGCCTCGTCGCCGACGGGACGCGAGCGATCGCGCTGCTCGAGACCGGCTTGCCGAACGCCACGCCCGCCGGGCGGATTCGGCTCGTGCACACGATGGCTCGGATCGATGCTCACAACGCCGCTGGTAACGCCGCTGGCAACGCCGCGTGCGTCGCCGCCCCGGTGCTGCGCCACCTCGCTGAGCGGGACGCTGAGCCGGATGTGCGCGCCGCGGCTGAGCGCGCCCTGGCCGCCTGCGCCAGCTTCTCTCGCACAACCCATCGCAGCAATCCTTGACACCGCTGAGGGCGATTTCCTATTGTCCGTCGCGCCCACCCGGCAACGCCGATGCAGACGGCCCCACTTTCCGACGCAGCCAAGCAGAAACTCAACGCGGTCCTGTCGCGTTACCCCAACGCGATGGCGGCTTGCCTTCCGGCGCTGCACCTTGCGCGCGCTGAGTACGGTCATCTCGGCGACGACGTCGTAAAGCTCGTCGCTGATCACCTCGCGCTGCCGGTCGCGCACGTTCACGGCGTCGTCACCTTCTACACGATGTTCCGCCGGGAGCCGTCGGGGCAGAACGTGCTCCGCGTCTGCACCAACATCTCCTGCATGCTGCGCGGCGGCTACGAGATCCTCGGCGCGGTCGAGCGTGAGCTCGGCATCAAGCCGGGCCAGACCACGCCCGACGGTTGCTTCACGCTGATCGAAGAGGAGTGCCTCGCGGCCTGCGCGAACGCGCCGATGATGATCTGCGGCGCGCGCTACTTCCTCGACCTCGTGCCCGAGAAAATGCCCGAGCTGCTCGCCGAGCTGCGCCAGACCCCACAGACGGAGCTCGTCTAGTGCCCGCCACCCGCGAGACCCGTCTCGTCACGAAGCGCTTCGGCGACGAGCAGGCCAAGACGCTCGCAGGCTACGTCGCGAGCGGCGGCTACCAGGCGCTCAAGAAGGCGCTCGGGATGCAGCCGGCAGCGATTCTCGACGAAGTGAAAAAGTCGAACCTGCGCGGTCGCGGCGGCGCTGGCTTCCCGACCGGCATGAAGTGGGGCTTCATCCCCAAGGACGCCAAGACCACCTACCTCGTCTGCAACGCCGACGAGTCGGAGCCCGGCACCTGCAAGGACCGCGAGCTCATGTACTGGGATCCGCACCTCCTCATCGAGGGGATGGCGATCGCCTCCTTCGCGCTCGGGTGCCACCACGCGTACCTCTACATCCGCGGCGAGATGATGCGCGAGCACGCGGTCATGCAGGCCGCGGTCGACGAGGCGTATCGCGGCGGCCTGCTCGGCAAGCGCGTGGCCGGCTCGGGCTATGAGCTCGACATCACCGTGCACCGCGGCGCTGGCGCGTATATCTGCGGCGAGGAGACCTCGCTGCTCAACTCGCTCGAGGGGCGGCGTGGCTGGCCGCGCATGAAGCCGCCGTTCCCGGCGGTGAAGGGGCTGTTCGGGCAGCCGACCATCGTGAACAACGTCGAGACGCTGATGAACGTGCCGTTCATCGTCGAGCAGGGCGGCGGGGTGTTCGCCGAGCTCGGCATGGGGCGGTCAGGCGGCACGCGCATCCTCTGCGTCTCAGGGCATGTGAACCGGCCTGGCGTGTACGAGCTGCCGCTCGGCATCACCACGCGCCAGCTGATCGACGAGGTCTGCGGCGGCATTTGGAAGGGCCGCAAAGTGAAGGCGGTCATTCCGGGCGGCTCGTCCATGCCGCCGCTCGACGAGTCGGAGCTCGACGTGCCGATCGAGTTCGACGCGCTGATGACCGATCCGCGGATCAAAGAGGTCGAGGTGCGTCCCGGGGTGAAGTTCGACCTCGGCGGTGGCAAGACGCTGCGGACGATGGCCGGCTCGGGCGGC
Source organism: Myxococcales bacterium (assembly GCA_009692535.1). Classification (GTDB taxonomy): domain Bacteria; phylum Myxococcota_A; class Polyangia; order Haliangiales; family SHYZ01; genus SHYZ01. Next base: position 7,044 of record SHYZ01000032.1, on the reverse strand, counting down.
GTGGTCGTGATGGATGATCAGGCCGACCTCCCGGCGATCTGCGCGCGCATCATGCAGTTCTACGCGCACGAGAGCTGCGGCCAGTGCACACCCTGTCGCGAGGGGACCGGCTGGCTGGCGCGGATTTCCCAGCGGGTCGCCGACGGGCGCGGCCTGCCTGGCGACCTCGAGCTCATGGAGTCGATCGCGCACGGCATCGGTGGCAACACGATCTGCGCGCTCGGTGACGCCGCGGCGTGGCCGATGCTCGGCTTCCTGACCAAGTTTCGCGGCGAGTTCGAGGCCAAGCTTGCCGCCAGCGTCGCGGGGGCGGCCTGATGCGCACCGGCGCCGCGGCGTTGCTGCTCGTCGGGGTGGTGCTGCTCGTCGCAGGCGTAGCGTCGGCGCAGCCGGGGCCGGGGCCGACCGCGCAGATCGCCGTGCCGCGCCCGGGTGGCGGTGTCCAGCTGCTGCGCATCGACGGCGCCGGCAACGTCGATGCCGTGCCGGCCGTCGCCACCGATGCGCCCGACGACATGTCAGCTCCCGCACCGACGGGGAAGGGCGCGGCCTTCGCGTTCTGGCTCTTCTCGGCGATCGTCGTCGGCGGCGCGATCTTTACGATCACCCGCCGCAACGCCGTCACCGCCGTGATGTCGCTGGTGGGCACCTTCATCGGCATCGCCGCCATCTACGCGATGCTCTTCGCTCACTTCCTCGCCGCGATCCAGGTGCTGGTCTACGCCGGCGCGATCATGGTGCTGTTCGTGTTCGTCGTGATGCTCCTCAATAAAGAAGAGGAGGAGCCGTTCGCGTTCCGTGGCGTCATCGGCAAGGTGCTGTCGCTCGGCGCCATCGCGTATCTCGGCTTCCGGTTGATCACGCTCTTCTGGCGCGTGAAGGACGACCCGACGCTCACCGAGGCGGCGTGGCAGACCGGCGAGTTCGCGGCCTACGGCACGACCAAGGGCGTCGGCCAGCTGCTCTTCACCGACTACCTCTTCCCGTTCGAGGCGGTGTCGATCGTGCTTCTCGTCGCGGTGATCGGCGCGCTCGTGTTGGCGCATCCGGAGCATGTGACGGCCGGCGAGCCTGAGCCGGAGCCTGCAGGGAAGCCGCCAGGGGCAGGGGCAGGGGCAGTGGCAGGGGAGGCGGAGCCGCATGTCTAACGTGCTCTGGCAGCTCTCCACCTCGCACTTCCTCGCGCTCTCGGCGGTGCTCTTCACCATCGGCGTCGCTGGCGCGCTCTTCCGTCGCAACGCGCTCATCGTGCTCATGTCGATCGAGCTGATGCTCAACGCCGGCAACATCGCCATCCTCACCTTCGCGCGGTTGCACCATGACCAATCGGGCCACGGCCTCGCCATGATGGTGATCGCAGTCGCCGCCGCCGAGGCCGCTGTCGGTCTCGCCATCGTCGTCGCTGTCTTCCGCGCCACGCGCCACGTCAACGTGGACCGCTTGACCGCGCTCAAACACTAGGCCCGCCTCGTGCCGACCCTCGCCACCTCCCCCACCGACTGGCCCTTGCACTGGATCGTCCTCCTGCCCCTGCTTGGGGCGGCGATCAACCTGCTCGTCGGGCGCAAGCTCGCGCGCCGCACCGTCCACCTGATCGCCTGCGGCTCTGTCCTCGCCGCGCTGCTGCTCTCGCTCTCTGCCGTCGTCGGCTCGCTCTACCCGCTCTGGAAGGCGTCCCAGACCGGCGGCGCCGCGCCCGAGCTGCGCGACCTCTTCTACACTTGGATTCAGTCCGGCTCGCTGCGCGTGGAGATGGCGTTCCTCCTCGATCCGCTGTCGGCCGTGATGATCCTGACCATCACGTTTGTCGGCTTCCTGATTCACGTCTACTCGACCGGCTACATGGCGCACGACCCGCGCCCGGCGGCCTACTTCGGCTACCTCAACCTCTTCACCGCCGCGATGCTGCTGCTGGTGCTCGGCGACAGCCTGCCGGTGATGTTCATCGGCTGGGAGGGCGTCGGGCTCTGCTCGTACCTCCTGATCGGCTTCTGGTTCGACAAGGAGAAGTACGCGAACGCCGGCCGCAAGGCGTTCATCGTCAACCGCATCGGCGACTTCGGGTTCCTGCTCGGCATCCTGCTGCTCTACGCCAACGTCGGCGCCGTCGACTACGCCGGCCTCGAGGCGTCGCTCGCGCAGCTCGTCGGTGCCAATTCGCCGCTGCTCACGAGCTACGCCGGCACCGGCCTCTCGCTGACCTTCTTCGCCGGGCTGTTCCTCTTTGTCGGCGCGTGCGGCAAGAGCGCGCAGATTCCGCTCTACGTCTGGCTGCCCGACGCGATGGCCGGCCCGACGCCGGTCTCGGCGCTGATCCACGCCGCCACCATGGTGACCGCCGGGGTCTACATGGTCGCGCGGCTCGGCTTCCTCTTCCTGACCACGCCCGAGGTGATGATGATCATCGCCGCGGTCGGAGCGACCACCGCGATCGTCGCCGCGGTGATCGGGTTCGCGCAGACCGACATCAAGAAGGTCCTCGCGTACTCCACCGTCTCGCAGCTCGGCTTCATGTTCGCGGCGGTCGGCTGCGGCGCGTTCACCGCCGGCGTCTTCCACCTCTTCACGCACGCCTTCTTCAAGGCCGGCCTGTTCCTCGCCGCCGGCTCGGTGATGCACGCGATGGGGGACCGCACCGAGATCATGGGGATGGGCGGGCTGCGCAAGAAGATCCCGATCACCCACGCCACCTTTTTCATCTACTGCCTCGCGATCGCGGGCGTCGTGCCGTTCGCCGGGTTCTTCTCGAAGGACGAGATCCTGCTCGGCGCTTACGTCGCACAGCTGCCGTACTGGCCCGAGTGGTTCGGGCGTGCGATCTGGGCCGTGCTCGCCGTGACCGCGCTCTTTACCGCCTTCTATATGTGGCGGCTCTACTTCCTCGTGTTCGCCGGCGAGTCACGCGCCGACGAGGCGACGCAGCGGCAGATCCACGAGTCGCCCGCCACCATGACCGGTCCGCTCGTGGTGCTCGCGATCGGCGCGGTGCTGCTCGGCTTCCTCGGGCTGCCGCACATCGGTGGCCTGCCCAACGCCTTCGCCGCCTGGCTCTCGGGCACCTTCGGCGCGTGGCAGGGCACCGTGCTCCCCGAGGCGCACGCGAGCACCGGCACGACCATCACGCTGATGGCGATTGCGCTCGCCTCGGCGCTGATCGGCATCGGCGCGGCCTGGGCGCTCTATCGCAACGGTCCGGGCGCGCTGGTGCAGCGGCTGGTCGTGGTGCTCGCGCCGCTGCACCGGTGGGTCGCGAACAAGTTCTACGTCGATGAGCTCTACGACCTCCTCATCATTCGTCCCTTCAGACTGCTCGCCAAACTGCTGTTCGCGGTGGTCGACCGGGTGTTCATCGACACCCTGTTCGTGAACGGCACCGGCTGGGTCACGCGCACGTTCGGCCGACTCGCGCGGCGCGCCCAGAACGGCGACGTGCAGCGCTACTTCGTGGCGATGCTCCTCGGCGTGGTCGGCATCGTCTCGTTCGCCACCTGCGGCAAGCCGCGCTTCGAAGCGACCACCGCCGGCGGCACCGCAATGCGCTTCGTCGCCGATGTTGGCGCGGGTCCCGGCGCGAACGGCGCCAAGGTCGAGTGGGACTTCACCGGCGACGGCAAGATCGACGCGACCGGCGCCGACGTCACCTGGAGCTTTCCCGCCCCCGGCAGCCACGCCGTGACCCTCCGCGTGGAGGACGGTCTGTTCCGCGAAGTGAAGCAGCTAAAGCGCGTCATCACCGTGGCGGCAGTCGTGCTAGAAGCCGCAGCCGCCCCGGCCGAAGGAGCGGTGAACTGATGGGCCACTCCTGGCTGCTCCCCACCCTGCTGGCCCTGCCGCTCGTCGGTGCCCTGCTGCTCATGCTGGTGCCGCGCGAGGAGACCACCTTCGCCAAGGGCGTCGCGCTCGTGACCTCGCTGGTCACCTTCGTGGTCTCGCTCCTGGTCTGGAAGTGGTTCACCCCGACCGAGGCCGGCTACCAGCTGGTCTGCAACGCCAGCTGGATCGACGCGCTCGGCGTGCGTTTCAAGCTCGGCGTCGACGGCATCTCGATCTGGCTCGTGCTGCTCACTACCTTCCTCGTGCCGCTGGTGCTGCTCTCGGCGTGGAGCGCGATCCAAAAGAAGGTGAAGGAGTTCCTGATCGCCTTCCTCATCCTCGAGGCTGGCATGCTCGGGGCGTTCACCGCGCTCGACCTCTTCGTCTTCTACGTGATGTGGGAGGTGATGCTGGTCCCGATGTATTTCATCATCGGCGTCTGGGGCGGCGAGCGGCGCATCTACGCGTCGATCAAGTTCGTGCTCTTCACCATGCTCGGCTCGCTGCTGATGCTGGTGGCGATTTTCTACGTCTACGTGAAGTACGGGCAGACCACCGGCGTCTACACCTTCGACCTCGAGCTGCTCTACGCGCTGCAGCTGCCGCGCAGCGCTCAGTACTATTGCTTTCTCGCGTTCGCGCTGGCGTTCGCGATCAAGGTGCCGCTCTTCCCGTTCCACACCTGGCTGCCCGACGCACACGTCGAGGCGCCGACCTCCGGCTCGGTGATCCTCGCGGGCGTGCTGCTCAAGTTCGGCATCTACGGCTTCATCCGGCTGGCGATCCCGCTCTTCCCGCACGCCTCGTACCAGTTCGCGCCGTACATCGTCGCGCTCGCGGTGATCGGCATCGTCTACGGCGCGCTGGTGGCGTTCGCGCAGCAGGACGTCAAAAAGCTGATCGCCTACTCATCGGTCTCGCACCTCGGCTTCTGCATGCTCGGGCTCTACGCGATGAACGCGCCCGGCATCGAAGGCTCGATCTTCGCGATGGTCTCGCACGGGCTCACCACCAGCGGGCTGTTCCTCGCGATCGGCGTGCTCTACGACCGGCGGCACACGCGCCAGCTCGCCGACTTCGGTGGGCTCTGGGCAAAGATGCCGGTCTTTGCCGCCTGCTTCCTGATTGTCACGCTCGGCTCGGCGGGGCTGCCCGGCCTCTCCGGCTTCGTCGGCGAGTTTCTCGCGCTGCTCGGCGCGTTCTCCGCTGGCGACGCGATCCCGGGGGCCGGCATCTGGACCGCGGTCGCGGCGAGCGGCGTGATCCTCGGCGCCGTCTACCTGCTCTACATGTTCCAAAAGGTGATGTTCGGGCCGATCACGAACGACCAGAACCGGCACATCACCGACATGAACGCGCGCGAAGTGACGGTCTTTGTGCCGTTGTTGCTCGGCATCTTTTTCCTCGGCATTTACCCAAAGCCGTTCCTCGCCGCGATGGAGCCTGCGGTGTTAAAGTTCGTCTCCGTCTACCAGACCAAGCTCGCCGATGAGGCGAACACCGTGCACCTCGTGAGCGGGATCGGGCCGGCCGCGGCTGCAGGAGAGCCGACCGAGCCGCCGACCGAGCCGCCGACCGAGCCGCCGACCGAGCCGCCGACCGATAGGGCACTGCGAGCACCGGCCGAGCAAGCCGCACCGCCGACCGATGGCGTGCTGCGCGGTCGTGGCCTTCCTGCCGGGCCTTCCGGTCAGGCCGGGAGCGCGCCATGACCGGGATCGCCGGGTTCTTCAACGTCAAGGAGCTGGGCTACCAGCTGCCGATCGCGCTGCTCGTGCTCGGCGGCATCTTCGTGCTGATGGGCGATGCGTTCGCCAAAGGCCGTGACCGAAAGTGGCTGATGTGGCTCGCCACCGCGACCACCGTGGCCACCATGGCGTCGGCGCTGCTCATCTGGTCGCGCCTCGACGCCCACGGCGGTCGCGTGCCGATCTTCTCCGGCATGCTCGTCGCCGACCGGTTCTCTACCTTCCTCGTGATGGTGCTCTCGGCCGGCGCCGCGCTCACGCTGCTGCTCTCGTCCGACTACCTCAAGGAACACGCGGTCGACTTCGGCGAGTTCTACTCACTCGTGCTGTTCGCGACGGCGGGGATGGTCATCCTCGTCATGGCGAGCGACCTCGTCACGATCTTCCTCGGCATCGAGACCATGTCGGTCGCGGTCTACGTGATGACCGGCTCGATCCGACGGTCGCGCCGCTCCGCCGAGGCCGCGCTCAAGTACTTCCTCACCGGCGCGTTCGCCACCGGCTTCCTCGTGTACGGCATCGCCTTGGTGTACGGCGCGGCTGGCACGACCAACCTCGCTGCCATCGCGCTCGCGGGCGGAACCCTCGCGTCGCAGCCGCTGTTCATTGTTGGCGAGCTGCTCCTCATCGGTGCGTTCTGCTTCAAAATCGCCGCGGTGCCGTTCCACATGTGGGCGCCCGATGCCTACGAAGGCGCGCCCACGCCGGTGACCGCGTTCATGGCCGCCGGGGTCAAGGCCGCCGCGTTCGCCGCGATGCTCCGCCTGTTCCTGACCGCGTTCGGCGGCGACGTGCTGCCGTTCGGCCGCATGGGCTGGGCAACGATCCTCGGCATCATCGCTGCGGTCACGATGACGGTCGGGAATCTCGCGGCGCTCAAGCAGGACAACGTCAAGCGCATGCTGGCGTACTCGTCGATCTCGCACGCGGGCTATCTGCTCGTCGGGCTGGTGGCCGCCGGGGTCGGTGGCGCCACCACGCGCCACGCTGCGGTCTCGTCGACGCTCTTCTATCTGCTCGCCTACACCTTCACCACCGTCGGCGCGTTTGGCGTTGTGGCGTGGCTCGGCCGCAAGAACGACGAGCGCCTGATGGTCGACGACTGGGCCGGCCTTGCGGCGCGGCACCCACTCGCGGCCTTCAGCATGACGCTGTTCCTGCTCTCGCTCGGCGGCATGCCACCGCTCGCCGGCTTCTTCGGCAAGTTTTACATCTTCCGCGCCGCCATGGACACGCCGGGTGATCAGCTGACCTGGCTGGTTGTCGTCGCCGCGCTCAACAGCGTGGTCTCGATCTACTACTACCTGCGCCTCGTCGTCGCGATGTACTTCCGCGAGCCGACGCGCGAGTGCAGGCCGCTGGGAGGCACCGCGATCACGCTGTCGCTCACGCTCGCCGCGCTCTTCGTGATCGAGATGGGCTTGCTGCCCGGCCGTTGGCTTGACTGGGCCGCCAAGGCAGCACAGAGCCTCGTCGGCGCGCC
>SHYZ01000031.1 GCA_009692535.1 Myxococcales bacterium | reverse complement strand
GCATGCGGCATCCGCACCGTGTTGTGCGCCACCCCAATCCGCCCTCGCGCATCCACGCAAATCACCCCGCCGCCCCCCGCCCCCCGCGTTGCCAGCTCATCCACCGCTCCCCAAGCCGCCTCCTCCGCACTGCTCCCCGCACGCATCCGCTCCACCAACCCGCGCGTCATCGTCACCCGAATGATCGACTCGCCGTGCCCCGTCGCCGACGCCGCCCCCGCGCCATCGTCCGCATACGTCCCGCAGCCGATCAGCGGCGAGTCGCCAATCCTCCCGCACCGCTTCCCGGTGATCCCGCCGGTCGACGTCGCCGCCGCGACCCGACCCGCTGCATCGATCGCACACGCCCCGACCGTGCCGCCACCCGCCGGCGCACGCACGCCGCCACTCACCCGCCGCCGCAGCAGCTCCTCCGCCAGCGCGCGCCGCTGCCGCTCCGTCACCAGCGCCTCCGCCGCCGCCGGCACGAAGCCTCGCTCACGCGCGAACGCCCACGCGCCCTCCCCACACAGCAGCAGATGCTCCCCGTCCTCAAGCACCGCGCGTGCGACCTCAATCGCACAGCCAAGGTTCGGCACCGCCGCCACGCCGCCCGCCCGCAGCGTCGTCCCCTCCATCAGTGACGCCTCCGTCTCAACCGTGCCGTCGCGCGTCAGCGCCGACCCGACGCCCGCATTGAACTGCGGGTCATCCTCGAGCACCCGCGTCGCAGCTTGCACCGCATCGAGCGCACTACCGCCGCCGAGCAGTACCGCAAGCCCAACCCGCGCTGCCGCAGCGCAGCCGACCAAGCTGGCCGCTACGTGCTCGTCGGAGACTGTCCCCGCGCCTCCATGGACGACGATCGCCGGGATCATTTTAGCGAGTGCGACCTGCCGACTGCCCGTAGTGGCAGTTACGGATCGACCGCGCCGCCCGGCACAATGACGTAGACGTCGCGCTCGTCGAGCGTGGTAACGCCGTCGCCCATGACCTGGATCGTGACGCGGAAGAGCTGCGCCTCGGCTCGCGTCGGGACCATCGTGTTCCGCGCATGCACCGTGAAGGTGACTGGCGCACCGGGAAGCACGTCGCGGAAGACATCGCCGTCGATGGTGGAGCCGGGCGGGGCCGGCGGCAGCGGCGTGATCGCCGTGATGAACTGCGAGCTGTCCACCGCTGGCAGCGCGAACGGATCCGAGACCGCGCGTGCTGAGATGTCGATCGTACCGAACGTCACCAGCGCCTCGATGGCGTCGACCACCTGCTGGTCGATGCCGGTGCCGCCCCAGCCCATGCTGAAGACCAGCGGGCAGAGCCCGGTCGCGTCAGGCGGCAGCGGTGCGCCCCCTTCGCCGGTGTGGCAGAGCGTCTCCGTCGGGCCCCACGCCTCGGGCGGCACAACCGCCTGCGTGTCGCGCGCGACGATTTCGAGCTGCGCGCGCGCCGTCACCGAGGAGGTGACGCCGATGAACCGCGCGCCCATCGCGATCGACGCGGCCGTCGCCTGCGCGCGCGAGTGTGCGTGCGTGATGCCGGCGGCGGTGTAGTCGGGCGCGTCGTGGTACTCGATGTCGGTCGCGTGCACGATGATCGGCAGCGCGCCGACGCGGAAGCCGGCGCCGCCGAGGACGCCATGCCCCTTGGTCGCGTCGAACCCGACCATCGGCATGAACTTGGCCACCGCGCCCGCCGTCGCCGGCGTCCAGATGATCCCCTCGCCGGTCACCGCCTGGTAGAGCGCCTCCATGCCCGACTCGGGGCCGTCGCCGCCGCCCGAGGGTTCGAGCACGTCGAGACCGGACTGCACATCGTCCACGTCGGTGGTGATCCGCTGCGTGAGGTGGAACGGTAGGTCGGGAAAGCTGCCGAACGGGCTCACCGGGAAGTCCTTGAAGTACGCCGCGCCCATCGCGACGTTGGGCACCTCGAGCGCGATCCCCGGGACGATGATCGTCTGGAGCGCGAGCTGCAGCGTGTCGATCGTGCCGCCCATCGAGCCGGTCGTGTCGACCTGGAAGAAGACGTCGGCCTTGATGATGTCGGTCGAGAAGTTGAGGTCGTCGGTCTGCTCGGGGCCGAACTGCGGCAGCACGAAGTAGAAGTCATCGGGCGAGAGGACCGAGGTCGGGTCGTCGGGCAGCGTGCCGGCCGCCCACTCGACGAGGTCGGGGAAGCCGTCGCCGTCGGTGTCGGCCTGCGCGGGATCGCTCTCGCCGGGGTCGAGCACGCCGTTGCCGTTGGTGTCTTCGCGGTGATCCGGCAGGCCGTCGTTGTCCGAGTCGACGTCGAGGAAGTTGTAGGTGCCGTCACCGTCGGAGTCGACCGGCATGGAGGGATCGGCGCCGGCCTCGACCGTGTCGAGGATGCCGTCGCCGTCGGAGTCGTCGTCGAGGTAAGCGGGGAGATCGTCGCCGTCGTCGTCGCGCATGCCCTCGTGGCGATCCGAGATCTGGTCGCCGTCGGAGTCGGTGTCGTGGTAGTCCGGCGTGCCGTCGCCGTCGGTGTCGACCGGCGCGGCGGGGTCGTCGCCCATCTCTTCGTCGTCACGGATGTTGTCGCCGTCGTCGTCGCGATCGAGCGCGTCGAGCACGCCGTCGCCATCGAGGTCGCCCTCGGGCTCATCGCCGTCCTTCACGCCGTTGCCGTCGGCGTCGTCGTCGCGGAAGTCGTAGGTGCCGTCACCGTCCACGTCGGGCGGCTCGGTGCAGGGATCGTCGTCGCCGGCCTCGACCGAGTCGGGCAGGCCGTCGCCGTCGGAGTCGTCGTCCTGATAGTCGGGCGTACCGTCGCCGTCGGCGTCGTGGTTGACCTGCCGATTTTCGTGCGTGTCGCTGATGGTGTCGCCGTCGACATCGGTCGGCAGCGGGAAGCAGACCCCGCCATCCATGGTCGGCGGCGTGCCGGCGTCGATGGTCGGCGTGTCGTCGCTAGGCGCGGAGCAGGCGGCTATCAGGAGGACGAGAAAGCTGGCGAGAGTTGAACGAAGCAGGGTCATTCGGTCCACCTTGCGTGGGCGTGGAAGCCGGACAGTCCGGTTCAGCAGCCGAGGGCACTCTACCGCCTCAGGTGGTCGCAGGGAAGTATGCGAACTGTCGGACGAGCGCGGTGCGCGTCGGGGATCACAGGTCAGGCGAGACGCACAGCGCCGCGCCGCTCCGCCTCGGCGCGAAGGGCCGACATGCGCGCGTTCATCTCGCGCTCCTGGCGATCGGTGCGGTGGTCGTAGCCGAGCAGATGGCAGAGGCCGTGCGACCAGAGGAAGAGCACCTCGTCGTAGAGCGTGCTCTGCGCTTGGCGGCGTGCGGTATCGACGGAGATGATCACATCGCCGAGCAAGCCGGCCGTGAGCCGAGCACCGTGCGCCTCACGCAGCGCGAACGCGAGCACGTCGGTCGGTCGGTTCTTGCGGCGGTAGCGCCGGTTGAGCTCGTGCACCTCACGGTCCCCGGCGAGGGTGAGTCCCGCTTCGACGGTGTGCGGTGGCCCCAGCGTCGGGTCGGTGAGCGCGGCGGCGAGCGTCATCCGCGTTGCGCGGCGCGCCAGCCTGCCAAGCTCGGCTCGCGATAACGCGCCACGCGCCTCGGCGCGCACCGCCACGCGTACGGCCATCAGCTGCCGCGTCCGCGCTCGTGCACCCGCGCGTCGACAAAAAGCCGGAACAGATCGGGATCGCACTTTCCCGCCTTGACCTCGTCCTCAAGGATCGCCAGGGCCGTGTCGAGTGGCACCGCCCGCTTGTAGGGTCGGTCGGCGGCGGTGAGCGCGTCGTAGATGTCGGCGATGGCCATCATTCGCGCGGCCACCGGGATCGCGCCGGAGTAGATGCGGTTGGGGTAGCCCGAGCCGTCGAGCTTTTCGTGGTGCGCGCCGGCGATCTCGGGCACGCCGGCGAGCTGCCGCCCCCATGGGATGCGCTTGAGGAACTCGTAGGTGTGAACGACGTGGCTCTCGATCTCGACGCGCTCGGCCGCCGTGAGCGAGCCGCGCCGGATCTGCAGCGAGGTGACCTCGCCGGGGGTGAGCAGCGGGCGTTCGTTGCCGCGCGGGTCGCGGTAGGTCTTGCGGGCGATGTCGTCGAGGCGCTCGAAGCTGCCACTCGCCAGCACGGTCGGCTCGTTGGCCGCGAGGATGAACGCGAGCAGGTCGTCGTACTCGGCCTGCGCAGCCGCAAGCTCGCGGTCGATGCTCGTGAGCGCGTCGCGTGCCGCCACGCCGTTGAGTTCGCTGAGCGCGCGCACTTTTCGGCGCTCGGCGTCGGCGATGGTGTTCGCGCGCACATAGTCGAAGCGCGCGAGGAGGATCTGCCGCTCGGGCTCATAGAGCTTCTTGGCCTTGAGCAGGACGTCCTCGCGCACCGCGACCTTGCCGAAGTCGTGGAGCAGCGCGGCGTACTCGATCTGCCGTTCGTCATCGGCGGTGAGTCGGAACGCAGCGAGCGGCCCCTGCTCGACGCGGTCGGCCGCGCGTGCAAGTCCCAGCGTGAAGTCGGCGACGCGCTGCGAGTGCCCCGACGTCGTCGGATCCCGCTGCTCGATCGCGGTGACCGACGCGCGCACGAAGCCCTCGAAGAGCGCAGTGATCTCTGAGTAGAGCGCGGCGTTCTCGAGCGCCACGCCGGCTTGTGAGGCGACCGTCGTGGCGAGATCGCGTGCGTGCTCGTCGAACTCGAGGACCTCCTGCTCGAAGTCGGTGGGCGCCGAGAGCCGCTGGTGCGCGCGGCGCTTCCGGTTAATCAGCTGGATCACGCCGATCACCTCGTTCTTCGCCGAGGTGAGCGGGACCGAGAGGACCGAGCGCGTCTGGTAGCCGGTCGCCTCGTCGAGCGCGCGGTTGTGCCGGAAGCCCCACGGGTTGTTCCCCTCGCTCGGCTCGTCGAGCCGGTAGAGGTCGGGGATGTGGATCACCTCGCGCGAGACCACGCAGCGACCGACGACGGAGTGCTCGGATACAGGGATCGAGCCGGTCGGCAGGTCGAGCAGCACGCTGTCGTTCTGCGCGACCTTGAAGCGCAGGCGGCGACCGCCCGCCGGATCGTACTCGACGACGTAGACGGTGCCAGCGTCGGCGCCGGTGAGGTGGCGCGTCTTGGCGAGCACCAGCGCGAGCAGCCGATCGATGTCGCGTTCCGCCGAGAGCGCGCGCCCGATCGATGCGAGCTCGTCGAGTTCGTAGCGATCGCGCCGGCTGTGCATTTGCGCGTCGGCAGCGTGCGCGTTGAACGCGAGCCGCTCGCGCGCGTTGTCGACCGCGTGTGCGATCCGGGTCGCGCTCAGCGGGATCGGGAGCGCGATGGCGCCGGCGCCGTTGAGCAGGATGTCGAGTCCGTTGCGCGCGAGGTCGTCGTCGGTGCCGAAGACAACCAGCATGAGGCGACCGGTGCGGACTGCGGCAAGGTGGGGCGCGAGGCGATCCGGGTCGGCCCAGAGGCTGGGGAACGCGAAGAGGATCGAGCCGACCGTGAGCTCGAGCTCAAGCCAGTCGGTGCCGCTTGCAGTTACCGAGTACTCGGCGAGGCGGGGATGCCGCTCGAGGATCTCGGCGAGCGGCCCGGTGCAGTCCGAGGCACGGGCCGCGCGAGGGTCGTCGGAGCGGAGCATTGCGAGGATGCTAGCACGCACCAAACACGCAGCGGTTCACGCAGCGGTTCACGCGCGCCAACTTCGAGCCTCAGGGAATCGTGACCGGGAGTTCGAGCAGGTTGTCGGCGTAGTTCGACTCGGGCAGCACATGGTCGTAGTTGATGCGCACGCGGAGCAGGTAGTTCCCCGGGAGCACGTCGGTGATGTCGATCCACTGGCAGGGGAGGTGCGCGCTATACCGATCCGACCAGCCACGGTGAATGCCCTGATTCTCGCAATTGAAGGGCGAGGCGGGGTTCGAGTCGGGATCGACCTGGTCGGTGTCCATGAGACAGAACGCCTGCTTGTGGCCGGTGGCGACGACGCCGTCGGCGGAGACGAGCTCGTAGAACGCGTAGTCGCGGAAGTGAAAGTGCATGTGGCAGGTCGAGTACTGCCACAGCGGGCCCTCCGACGGCGCGCCGAGCGCAAGGTCGGCCTCGCCGAGGTTCGCCGTGACGACGTCGAAGCGGAGCAGTCGGCGGCGGCCGGGCGCGCCGATGCACATCTCCAGCAGGCTGCAGGAGTCCTCGGCGAACGTCGTGTCGTCGATGTCGAGCGAGAGCGTGGTCGCCTCGGGCAGCAGCACGAGGTTTGGGAGCGGCGTCGCGGCGTCGGACAAGCTGGCGTCGGCGGTGCGCGCGGCGTCGGGGAGTGCGGTCGCATCGGGGGCCGCGGCGTCGGGGCGTGCGGGCGCATCGCGGGGCGCGGCGTCCAGCGGAGCGAGCGGCGGTCCGTCGCTACACGCGGTGAGCAGCGTTGCGGCCAGAGCGGCAGAGCGAAGCAGCATCGGGGGACATCCTCTCGCGCACGTGGAGCAGGCGCAAGCCTGACGCGGGCACAGCCTGACGCGGGGCACAGCCCGACGCGGGGCACACCCGAGCGGCGCGTGCCGCTCGGGCCGCTCGGGAATGGAGCCACCGGTCAGGATTGAACTGACGACCTACGGTTTACGAAACCGTTGCTCTACCACTGAGCTACGGTGGCGAAAGACGGCGCGGACTATGCGTGGCCGGTGTCCTTCGCGTCAACGAAAAGAAGCAAAGAAAAGCCGGGCGCGAGCGTCTGTCTCCCGCGATGCGCTTACTGGCTACTGGCTACTGGCTACTGGCTTGCTCGGCAGGCTCGGCAGGCTCGGCATGCGAGCTAGGGAGCACGACCGGTAGCAATAACTCTTACGATGACGCCGCGGAGTCGGTCCTTTGGCACCACACCGTAGAAGCGGCTGTCGGATGCGTCGTCACGATGGTCGGCGAGCACGTAGACGCCGCCTTCGATGAGGTACTCGGTGCCGCCGCTGGCTCCGTTAGCGGTCACGACGCGCAGCGAGGGTGGCGGGGCGGTGCCCTTCGACACCCCGGCGGGTGGTCGATTCGGAGGCATGTCATGCGCACGCCGGCCGTCAATGTCGAGCACCTCGTAGCGACGGTCGCCGATCGTCTCGGCGAAAATGCGCGCTGGGCGGCCGAGTAGCGTCACCCGTCGCTGCTCCTCGCGCGCGGCCGGCTTGCCGTTGAGGACCGGCGTCGAGTCGGCAATGCGCAGTCGGTCGCCGGGCAGCGCCACCACGCGCCGCACCTGATCCTTCCCCTCGGGAGTCTGGAGCAGCACGAGGTCCCCGCGCTCGGGCGTGCCGTGGCGATAGGAGAGGAGCAGCGCGTCCGGGCCGACACCAGGCCACATCGAGTCGCCGGAAACGCGGACCAACTCCAACACGAAGAGTTGCAGCAGGAAGGCTGATGCGCCGGCGATCGCGAGCGTCACGAAGAGACCGAGGAAGAGCCGCACGGCGAGCGGCTTGCCGAGCGATGCGTCGGGGGCGTGGGTCGTCACGAGGTCACCCCTATCGTCGGCATCCCCCGTCACGCGCGCGCCGTCCGGGTCGTGTCCGCTCGTGCGCTACGCACTGCCCGGGCGAGCGCTGCCGTGGCCGCGCCGGGATCGGGCGCACCGAACACCGCGCGGATCACTGCGACGCCGTGGGCACCGGCGTCGACGGCGATCGCAGCGCGCGCCGCACCGTCGATGCCGCCGAGCGCGAACAGGGATGCGCCCGCCGCGCCTTGTGCCAAGGCCGCAGCACCGAGCGGCGCACCCTTGCCCGGGCTGTCCCAGATCGGCGACAGCGTCACGAGGTCGGCACCGGCGCGTCCAGCAGCACTCGCCTCCGCCGGGGCGTGCGTCGACACGCCGACGAGGGCGCCGGCCGGCAGCAGCGCGCGCGCCGCGGCGACGTCGAGTCCGCCGCCCGGCAGGTGTACGCCGTCGGCGCCGACCGCGAGCGCGACATCGACGCGGTCCGAGATGAGCAGCCGCGCGCCCTGCTCATGGCAGACGCGCACCACGCGATGCGCAAGCTCGACCAACGCCCGCGTCGAAAGCTCCTTCTCGCGCAGCTGCACCAGCACGCTCCCCGCCGGTGCGCCGACGAGCGCGGCCGCGATCCCCGCGACCAAGTCGCCGCCCGGTACCGCCCGCCGCTCGGTGATGAGGTAGACCCGCTCGCGCAGCACCGTCGCTACTTGACCAGTCCGTCCTCGGGCGACGACGCGCTCGCATGGAGTCGCATCGGCATGCGCCCGGCGAGGAACGCCTTGCGCCCCGCCCGCACCCCGTCGCGCATCGCCTCGGCCATCAGCAGCGGGTCCTTCGCCAGCGCGATGCCGGTGTTCATTAACACCGCGTGACAGCCGAGCTCCATCGCCACCGCCGCGTCGGATGCAGTCCCCACGCCGGCGTCGACGATCACCGGCACCTTCACCGTCTCGAGAATGATGCGCAGGTTGTGCGGGTTCCTGATCCCGAGCCCCGAGCCGATCGGCGCGGCGAGCGGCATCACTGCGGCGCAACCGAGATCGGCGAGCTTGCGGCAGGCGATCGGATCATCCGAAACGTAGGGGAGCACGGTGAAGCCCTCGGCGACCAGAATGCGCGCTGCCGCGATCGTCGCCTCGTTGTCGGGGAAGAGCGTGCGCGGATCGCCGATCACCTCGAGCTTGACGAAGTCGGCCATGCCGAGCTCGCGCGCGAGTCGGCAGGTCCGCACCGCCTCGTCGGCCGTGTAGCAGCCGGCGGTGTTCGGCAGCAGCGTCACGCGCGACCGATCGATCGCATCGAGCACCGACGGCTTGCCCGGCTCGACACGACGCAGCGCGACCGTGACCATCTCCGCGCCCGACAGCTCGATCGCGGCGCGCGTCTCCTCGAGCGAGCGGTACTTCCCGGTGCCGATGATCAGCCGCGACCGGAACGTGCGTCCGCCGAGCGTGAAAACATCCTCCTGCGTGGGCATCGCTAACCTCCTCCGACGAACGTGACGACCTCGACCTGGTCCCCGTCGGCGAGCAGCGTCTCGGCGTAGGCGCAGCGTGGCACCACGTCGCGGTTGCGCTCGACGGCGACCTGGCCGGCATCGAGCGAGCGACCAGCTGCGAACTCGACGACCAACCCGGCGACCGAGAGCCCGACTTGCAGCTCGCGGACCTCGCCGTTCACGGTCACGTGCATCGTTGCGCCGGTGATGGTGGGAGTTGCTCGCACCTGCGCGGACGCTAGCACTTGCGGTGTCGCGGGGACAGGCGCGACATCGCTGTCACGCCCGCGTCGTGCCGCGATCGTGGCGACGGGTGTCACAGCGCGTCGAGTTGGCCGCAATGAGCGCGAACCGTGTGGATTTGCGGGCCGTCGGTCGACTGGCACCTTCGTTGCTTCGTCCCAACAGCGGAGGTGCCCCCGCCATGAACCTTGCTGCCACCGCCCGCCGCACTCTTCCCACCCTTGCTGTTGCTGCCCCAACCGCGATGACGCTCCAGGCCGACGAGGCCGCGAGGATTCGCGCCACGCTGGCCCGCGTGGATATCTTCCGCGACCTGCCACGCGAGGCGATCGAGGATCTCTCGCGCCGGGTCCGGTTGCGACGCGTTCTCGGCGGCGCAACGGTGTTCCAGCAGGACGACGCGGGCGACGCGCTCTACATCATCCTCGCCGGCCGCGTGAAGATCGTCATGACCGGCGGGCGCGGACGCGAGGTCACCCTTGCAGTGCTTCGGCCCACCGAGATCTTCGGCGAGCTGGCGCTGTTCGATGGCAGCGCGCGGTCGGCCGCCGCAGTCGCGATCGATCCCACGACGGTGCTCGCGCTCACCCAATCCGACCTTACCGGTCACCTCACGGCCCACCCGCGCACCGCGATGCGGCTGCTGGGCGAGCTCTCGCGGCGTCTGCGACGAGCCAACGAGGCGATTGCCGAGCTGGCGCTGCTCGACGTGCATGAGCGGCTCGTGCGCCGGCTGGTCAAGCTCGCGCGCGACGATGCCGAGGAGCGTCCCGACGGCTTCGTGATCCGGCGCAAGCCGACCCAGTCCGACCTCGCCAGCATGGTCGGAGCCTGCCGCGAGACGGTGAGCCGCGCGGTGAACCAGCTCGTGCGGCGCGGTCTGCTCGAGAACTGCGGCCGCTCGATGGTCGTCAAGCACGAAGTCTTCCGCATGGCCTCGGCGTCTTCGTTGCCGCTCTAACTTGCGCTGAGCGTGCTCGGCGGTCTGCGCCGGGCACGCCGCCGTTTCCTTGCCCAGTTCGACCGCCCCTGCCTATAAATACAGCGTGAGGCGGGTCGAAGAGATCGCCACCGGCCCGACGGTCCGGCCGACACGCGCGGAGGTTGATCTCGGCGCGATCGTCGCCAACGCACGCGACCTCGCCGCGCTGGGCGCCGCGCTCTACGCGGTGGTAAAGGCCGATGCCTACGGTCACGGTGCGGTGCCCGTGGCGCGCGCACTCGCCGCCGAGCCCGCCGTGCATGGCCTCATGGTCTCGCTGGTCGAGGAGGGGCTCGAGCTCCGTCACGCCGGCGTGCGTGCGCCGGTGCTGGTCATGGGCGGCGCGTTCGGCAGCGCGCACCGCGAGCTGCTCGAGGCCGGGCTCACGCCGGTGGTCTCCGATGCGGCCGACCTCGACGCCTTCGCTCGCGCCGGGACCCGCCCGCGCGTGCACCTCAAGGTCGACACCGGCATGTCGCGCCTCGGCATTTCGCTCGCGGAGCTGCCCGCGCTCCTCGACCGCGCCGGCGGCGTCGAGCTCGTCGGCCTCGCGACCCACCTCGCGTGCGCCGATGGCGACGATCCCGCACCGACGCTGCTGCAGCTCGATCGCTTCGCACGCGCCGCCGACCTCCTGCGTGCGCGCGGCCTCACGCCCGAGCTCCACGTGGCGAACAGCGCCGGTGCGCTCCGCTTCCCGGCGGCGCGACTCTCCGCCATCCGCGCCGGCATCGCGCTCTACGGCGGCGGTCCTGCCGGCGCCCCGGGTCGACCGGCGCTGCGTCTCGTGACCGCCATCGTGCAGCTCCGCAGCATCGCGGCCGGCGACGCGGTCTCCTACGGCGCGCTCTACCGCGCGACGCGGCCGACGCGTGTGGCCACGCTGCCGATCGGCTACGCCGACGGCTATCCGCGCCGGCTCTCGCTCCCTGGCGCTGGTGCTGGCGCGGAGGTGCTCGTGCGCGGGCAGCGGTGCCCTGTCCTCGGCGCGATCTGCATGGACATGACGATGGTCGACGTCAGCGCGCTCGGCGACGACGTCGGTCTCGGCGAGGAGGCGGTGCTGCTCGGTGCCCAGGGTGCGGAGCGCATCACCATGCGCGAGCTCGCCGATCGCGCCGGCCTCATCGAGTACGAAATCCCCTGCGGCGTCTCAAAGCGGGTGCCGCGCGCGTTTCTCGGTGCCCCCGTGGAGCCGCGTCGATGAGCCTCCAGTCGCTCGGCGCCAGCATCGGCAGCGAGGTGGTGCGTGGTCTGCGCGAGAGCGGCCTCGCGATCCTGCGGCCGCTGTCGGCGTTCGCCCGCGGCACCGGCGACCACCTGATCCTGCTCGCGCAGTGCATGGTCTGGCTGTTTCGCCGACCGTTCCGCGCGCGGCTCTTCGTCCAGGCGATGGCCTACCACGGCATCGGCTCGCTGCCGATCATCCTCCTCGTCGGCACCTTCACCGGCATGGTCACCGCGCTGCAGTCGGTGAACGCATTTCGGCTGCTCAAGGCCGAGAGCTTCTCGGGCAGCGCGGTCGGCCTCGCGCTCGCTGTCGAGCTTGGGCCGGTGCTCACCGCGCTGATGCTCTCCGGCCGCGTCGGCGCCGGCATCGCCACCGAGCTTGGCACCATGCGCATCACCGAGCAGATCGACGCGCTCGAGGCGATGGCGGTCTCACCGATTCAGTACCTCGCCACCCCGCGCGTGGTCGCCGGCTTTCTCATGACGCCGCTGCTCACGCTGATCTTCTTCGTCGTCGGCATGATGGGCGCGTACTTCGTCGCCGTCGTCGTGCTCGGCGTGGATCACGGCGCGTTCGTCGAGAACTTCCGCTGGCACGTCGACCCCGTGCATGTCGCGCAGGGGTTGATCAAGAGCGCCTTCTTCGGCCTCGCGGTCGCGCTGATCGGCTGCCGACAGGGCTACAGCGCGACCGGCGGCGGGCGCGGCGTCGGACTCGCGACGACCCGCGCGGTGGTCGGCGGCTCGGTCACGGTGATCGCGATCGACTACTTTCTCACCGACATCCTGCTCGCGCTGCTGCCGGTGATGCCGCAATGAACCAGAGCGCGCCGCCACTTTCGCCCGAGGTCGCCACGCTCCGCGACGAGCGCTGGCAGCTTCGTATTCGCGGCCTGCGCAAGCGCTTCGCGCCCGGCGCGCCCGAGGTGCTGCGCGGCATCGACCTCGATCTCGAGCGCGGCCGCGTGAACGTCGTGCTCGGCGGCTCGGGGCAGGGGAAGTCAGTACTGATCAAGCATTTCATCGGCCTACTCCGTCCCGACGCCGGCCACGTCTGGGTCGACGGCATCGATCCCGCCACGCTCGACTCTGCCGAGATTGCGCGGTTTCGCCGCAAGTTCGGTATGGTCTTCCAGATGGCGGCCCTCTTCGACTCACTCACCGTCGAAGAGAACTGCGCGTTCCCGCTGGTGGAGCACACGAAGAAGTCGCCGGTGGAGATCCGTAGCATCGTGTTCGACCGACTCGCCGCGCTCGGCCTCAGTGGCGCCGAGGGCAAGTACCCCGGCGAGCTCTCAGGCGGCATGCGCAAGCGCGTCGGCCTCGCGCGCGCGCTCGTGCTCGAACCCGAGATTCTCCTGTACGACGAGCCGACCACCGGCCTCGATCCGCTCGCCACCGAGAACGTCGACCGGATGATCCTCGAGACCGGTCAGCGCTTTGGCGTGACCTCGGTCGTCATCTCGCATGACATGGCCTCGGTCTTTCGCATCGCCGATCGGATCGCGATGATGCACGAGGGCGTGATCGCCGCGGTCGGCACCGCCGAGGAGATCCGCGCGACCGACAACGACTACGTGCGCCGCTTCGTCACGACCTCGGGAGTCGCGCACGCCGGGATCGCCGGGCCTGCGGGAGCGCCATGAAGCACCTCGGCGACGGGATCAAGGTCGGTGTGCTCGCGCTGGTCGTCGCGGTGCTCGGCTTCGGCACCTGGAAGACGGTCTCCGAGCGCGCCTCGGGCGCGGGCGGCTTCACGCTGCGCGCCAGCTTCCGCGACGCCTCCGGGCTCGCCGGCAAGTCGCGCGTGGTGATCGCCGGCCTCACGATCGGCGAGATCACCGACCGCCGCCTCGACGGTCGCAACGCGGTCGTCGCCGTGCGCGTGCGGCGCGGCACGCAAATCTACTCGAACGCGATCATCTTCAAGAAGTCGAGCTCGCTGCTCGGTGAGTTCTATCTCGAGATCGATCCCGGCGCGCCCCAGACTGTCGACGCCGACGCTAAGAAGCGCGCGCATCGCCTGCTCCGTGACGGCGAAGAGATCGCCACGGTGGTCGAGGCCACGACGCCAGACGATCTCATCCGCGGCGTCAACCAGACGCTGCCCAACGTGAACCTCGTCCTCACCGAGGTCCGCGGGCTCGCCGCCGACATGCGCAGCCTCGTCAGCGGCCGCATCAGCGACATCGCGTCGACGGTCGACGTGGAGCTCAAGCGCGACGCGGATCTCCTCAACAGCATTCTCGCGCGCGCCGACTCGGTGCTCGCCGGAGTCGACGAGGTCGTCGGGGATGTGCGGGGGATGACCTCCGACTCACGCGTCGGCGGCATCCTCGGCAACATCGAGGGCGCGGCTGCCGACGCGCGCGCGCTCATCGGCTCGACGAAGGAAGAGATCGGCGCCACCGGCAAGGCGGTGCGCGACCGACTCGCCGCCCTCGACGAGGCGATCGCCCGCGCGTCGAGCGCACTCACCGGCCTCGACGAGATGGTGAACTCCGCCCGCAGTGTCGCCGGCAAGCTCGACTCGGATCAGGGCACGCTCGGCCGGCTGGTCAACGACCCAACGCTGGCGGAGAACCTCGAGAGCGTCACCGGCGATGCCCGACAGTTCGCGTCGACCGTCTTCGGCATCCAGACCGTCGTCGGCATGCGCGGTGAATTCAACTTCTTCTCCCGCGCGCTCAAGAGCTACTTCTCGCTCGAGCTGCAGACGCGCCCCGACAAGTTCTACCTCGTCGAGATCGTCAAGGACCCGCGCGGGACCCTCGTGCCGCGGCTCGAACTGGGCCTCACCGGCGAGCTCGAGCGCTCGCTCATCGTCGACGAGGCTTTCCGCTTCAGCTTCCAGTTCGGTCGCCGCTTCGACTGGCTCACCTTGCGCATCGGCGTGAAGGAAAACTCGGGCGGCTTCGGCGCCGACGCGTCCCTCTTTGACGGGCGTCTCGACCTCTCGTTCGATGTCTACGACGCCGACTTCGACGAGCTGCCGCGCCTCAAGCTGCTCGTCGGCTGGACCCTGTTACGCCACCTCCACATCGTCGCGGGCGTGGACGACGCGCTGAACGACCACGCCGAGGTGCCGATCGCCCGCATGGGCCTCACCGGCTCCGAGCCGGACACCTATCACCTCGGCCGCGATGTCTTCGGCGGCGCGATGCTGACCTTCAACGACCAAGACCTGTCGGCTCTGCTCTTCGTGCTCGGCTCCGCCATGGGCGGCGCCACCAGTCGCTGACGCGGGCACCACGATCAGCGAATCGCGTAGCCCCACGGTGCGGGCACGCCCTGGTGGCTGCAGGTCGATCTGTTCGACCACGCCGGCGCCCCGGGCACGCCCCAATCGCGCCGCCCAAGCGAGAGCATGCGTCCGCCGCCTGCCAGCCAGCGACGGTCCACCCGCCGCCGTTGGTGGTCATGTCGGACCCGACCGCTGCCGTCCCGGTGCCGCGTGGGTCGAGTGCGTAGAGGCGGTCGCTGCTGCCGAGGCCTGCGTCGCGTAGTTGCTGGCAGCTGCTGCGTGAGGTGAGGTCCGGTTGCTTGACAGACCCCATGCGCGCCCTGTAGGAACGCCTCCTTCGACGATGCGCCCCCCGAAGCCACAGGGTCCGCTCCAGGTCGTGGTGCGTGAAATTACGCCCGCCGGACGCGAACTCTTGGTCGATCTTTTGGCTGACGGATGGGCGACTGCATCGCTCGATGGTGTGGCAGCGGTGTGGGAGCGACTCGAGCTCCGCGGCATGCTCACGATCGCGGGGGAGTTGGCGTACGCGCGCGGCCGGATCACGGGGAGCGTCGCGCTCGAGTGCAGCCGCTGCCTCGGGCCGGCAGCGTTCGTGATCGATGGCGAGTTCACGCGGGTGCTGGTGCCGCGCGGCACCGATCAGGCAGCCGCGCTCGGCGCCGCCGACGGTGCGCACGAGGAGCCGGACGTGGCGGTGTTCGACGACGGGCTGATCGATCTTGCGCCGGTGGTGCGCGAGGAGATCCTCGTCGCGTTGCCGTATGCGCTGCTCTGCCGTGAGGACTGTCCCGGGCTCTGCGTGCAGTGTGGCAAGCCGAAGGCGGATGGGGCCTGTGGGTGCGTGGCTACGCCGGTCGATGACCGGTGGTCGGGTCTGCGCGGACTTCAGGTGGCGAACCGGGTAGACTCCGCGGCCGCCGCGCTCGCCGCGCCCGCCGCGCCCGAGCAAGACGAGAACGATCAAAGCGGCGAGAACGATCGCAGCACGAGTGCTAGCAAGAGCATCGCAAGAGAAGGAAGGTAGCCATGGCGGTTCAGAAGCGTAGACAGTCGAGCGCGCGGCGGGATTCGCGCCGCGCTCAGTGGATGGCGTCGGTGAAGCAGCCGCAGGCGAACCGGTGCCAGAAGTGCGGCGAGCCGCGCCTCCCGCACCGGGTTTGCCTCGCGTGCGGCGACTACGGCGGCAAGACGGTCATCGAGGTCGCCAAGCCCGAAGGCGAGTAGGCGGCGCGGGCCCATGGGGCGCGTCGCGGTGGATGCGATGGGCAGCGATGGGGCTCCTGCGAGTGAGCTCGCTGGTGCCGTCGCTGCGCTTCGGCATGGGCCGGCTGAACTTTCGGTGATCCTCGTCGGTGACGAGCCGTCGCTTCGTGCGCGGCTGGTCGGGATGGCGGGGCCACACACGGCGCGGTTGTCGATCCGGCACGCGGCCAAGGTGCTCGCGCCCGACGAGTCGCCGGCACGCGCGGCGCGGTCGGGCGGCGACACGTCGCTCGGCTTGGCGTTCGAGTTGGTCGCGCGTGGCGAGGCCGACGCGGTGGTCTCCGCCGGCAACTCTGGCGCGCTGCTGGCGCTTGGGTCGCTCAGGCTCGGGCGGCTGCCGGGTGTGCTGCGCGCGGCGATCGCAGCGGTGGTGCCGACGCCCCGCGGCCAGACCGTGCTCTGCGACGCCGGCGCGACCGTCGAGCCGCGCCCCGAGGCGCTCGCGCAGTTCGCGCTGCTCGGTGCGCTGCTGGCGCGCGAGCTCTTCGCGCGGGCCACGCCGCGGGTCGGCCTGCTCGCCAACGGCCGCGAGGCGCACAAGGGGACGCCGCTCGTGCGTGCCGCTCACGAGCTGCTGGTGCGGCTCGCGCCCGACGCTGGACTCGACTACCGCGGGCTCGTCGAGGGGCACGACCTCTTTGGCGGCGGGCTCGACGTGATGGCGACCGACGGCTTCACCGGCAACGCGCTGCTCAAGGGCGCGGAGGGCGCGATCGCGGCCAGCGCGGCGCTGCTCGACGAAGAGCTGGCGGCGTCGTCGCCCGCGCGGCTCGGCAAGTGGCTCGCGCGTGGCGCACTCGCACGCGCCCGCACACGCGCGTCGTGGGTCGAGGCCGGCGGCGCGCTGCTCGTCGGCGTGGCCGGCACGGTGGTCGTCTGCCACGGACGCTCCGACGCGCGGGCGATGACCGGCGCTATCCTCGCGGCTGATCGCACCGCGGCGGCTGGCGTGCACCACAAGATCGCGGTGGCTCTCGCCCGGCACCGTGAGGTATGGGTGGGGGCAACGAGCGAGCCGACGAGCGAGCCTGAGAGCGAAACCCCATGATCCGATCGCGCATTTTAGGCACCGGCCGTGGGCTGCCGCCCAAGGTTCTTTCGAACGCCGACCTCGAGAGGCTCGTTGCGACCACCGACGCGTGGATCGTCGAGCGCACCGGGATCCGTGAGCGGCGCATCCTCGACCCGTCGCTTGCGACGAGCGACCTCGCGACCGACGCGGCGCGCGAAGCGCTGGAAATGGCGGGCGTGAAGCCGAGCGAGGTGGACTGCATCATCGTCGGCACGGTCACGCCCGACATGCCGTTCCCGGCGACGGCGATCTTTGTGCAGCAGAAGCTCGGCATCGGACCGTGCGCGGCGTTCGATCTGTCGGCGGCGTGCGCCGGCTTCATCTACGGACTCAGCGTGGGCGACGCGTTCGTGCGCAACCGACAGTTCAAGCGGGTGCTCGTGATCGGCGTGGAGATCCTCACGCGCATCGTCGACTGGAAGGACCGCAACACCTGCGTGCTCTTCGGCGACGGCGCCGGCGCGGTGCTGCTCGGTCCCGACGAGCAGCCCGACGATGCCCTGCCGCGCGGCATCCTCTCTACGCACCTCTTCGCCGATGGTGCGGGCGCCGACTTCCTCTTCATGCCCGGCGGCGGTACGCGCCGACCGGCCAGCGCCGAGTCGGTGGCCGAGGGGCTGCACTCGCTCAAGATGCAGGGGAAGGCGGTCTTCTCACACGCCGTGCGAAACATCGCGGCGTCGTGCGTCGTGGCGGTCGAGGCGAACGGGATGACGACGGCGGACGTCGACCTCGTCGTCGCGCACCAGGCGAACCTGCGCATCATCGAAGGGGTCGCGCAGCGGCTCAGCGTGCCGCTCGAGAAGTTCCACCTGAACATCCACAAGTACGGCAACACCTCGTCAGCATCGATCCCGATCGCGCTCGACGAGGCGGTGCGCGAGGGGCGCGTGCAGCCGGGCATGACGCTGCTCTTCTGCGCGCTCGGTGCGGGCTTCTCGTGGGGCTCGGCGCTGGTGCGCTGGTGACCGTCGACGCAACAGGCGACGCAGCGCCGGGCAAGCTCGCGCTGCTCTTCCCCGGGCAAGGCTCGCAGCGGGTCGGCATGGGGCGCGAGCTCGCGGCGCAGTTCGCGGTGGCGCGGCGCACGTATGAGGAGGCGAGCGCTGCCGTTGGCTTCGACCTCGCGCGACTCTGCTTCGAAGGTCCGGAGGACGCGCTGGTGCTGACGGCGAACACGCAGCCGGCGATTCTCACCACGTCGATCGCGGTGCTGCGCGTGCTCGAGGCGGAGTGCGGTCTTGTGTGGGACGTCTGTGCCGGTCACTCGCTCGGCGAATGGTCGGCGCTCGTCGCCGCGCGCGCGCTCCAGTTTGCTGACGCTGTGCGCCTTGTGAACCTGCGCGGGCAGTTCATGCAGGAGGCGGTGCCGCCAGGCGAGGGCGCGATGGCGGCGATCCTCGGTCTCGCGGCCGGTCCACTCGGTGAAGCGCTCCTCGAGGCGGCGCAGGGTGAGGTCGTGACCGCGGCGAACCTGAACGGCGCGGGACAGATCGTGATCGCGGGCCACAAGGGCGCGGTCGAGCGGGCGATGGTGCTCGCCAAGGCGCGCGGTGCGAAGCGCGCGGTGCCGCTGCCGGTCTCCGCGCCGTTCCATTGTCCCCTCATGGCACCGGCGGCGGCGCGACTCGACGATGCGCTGCTCGATGTCGCGGTGATGGACCCGGTGCGGCCGGTGGTCACCAACGTGGATGCCACGCCGAACACGCAGCGCAAGCATGTGAAGCCACTCCTCGTCGCGCAGGTGACCGCTCCGGTGCGCTGGGAAGAGAGCGTGCAGGCGCTCGCGGCGATGGGCGTCACGCGCGCGCTCGAACTCGGCGCAGGGTCGACGCTCTCGGGGCTGGTGAAGCGGATCGCGCCGACGATCCAGACGACGTCGATCGGCGAGCCGCACGAAGTGCTCGCGTACGCCGGCACGCGCAGCGCGAGCTGAGCGGCAGCGCCGGGGACCAGGGACCGGGGACCGGGACGAGGAGAGAGACGATGGCGATCCAGGATCAGGCACTCGCAGAGAAGGTCGCGCTCGTCACCGGCGCGTCGCGTGGCATCGGCCGGGCGATCGCGGTGGCACTCGGCCGCCGCGGCGCGCGTGTCTTCGTGAACTACCAGTCGCGCGAGGACGCCGCGCACGAGACCTGCGCGCTCGTCATCGCAGCGGGTGGCCAGGCGAGCCCGCTGCAGTTTGACGTGGGCGACGCGGCCGCCGTCGAGGCGGGGGTGAAGCGCGCCGCCGACGAGGCGGGACGGCTCGACATCCTGGTGAACAACGCCGCGGTGTCGATCGACCAGCTGCTGCTCCGCTTCAAGCAGGAAGACTGGCAGAAGACGCTCGACGTGAACCTCACCGGCGTCTTCGCGGCGTGCAAGGCGGCTGCGCGTCACCTGCTCAAGGCCCGCGCAGGCGGCCGCATCCTCAACCTGACCTCGGTGGTCGGTGAGATGGGCTCGGCCGGGCAGGTCGCCTACACGACAGCGAAGGCGGGCGTTATCGGCCTGACCAAGACGCTCGCGCGTGAACTCGCGCCGCGTGGGGTCACCGTGAACGCGGTGTCGCCCGGCTTCGTCGACACCGACATGACGGCGGCGGCGATCAGCGACGAGGCGCGGGCCAAGCTGCTGGCGCAGATCCCGCTCGCGCGCATCGGCCGGCCCGAGGAGATCGCCAACGTGATCGCCTTTCTCGCCGGGCCGGAGGCGGCCTATGTGACCGGGCAGGTGATCCGCGTGAACGGCGGACTTTTGATGTAGAGTGCGCCCACTCGACGGTAACGGAGACCCGATCATGGACATGGAAATCGAAGCCCGCGTCAAAGAAATCATCGTTCGCCAGCTTGAGGTGTCGCCTGAGCTGCTCAAGGGCGCCGCGTCGTTCGTGGACGACCTCAAGGCGGACTCGCTCGCGGTCGTGGAGTTGGTCCTCGCGCTCGAGGAGGAGTTCAAGCTCGAGATTCCCGAGGAAGACACCGAGCAGATCAAGACCGTGCAGGACGCGGTGAACTACATCCGCGCGCACGCGAAGTAGGCGCGCGGGGAACCGGGCGGATGCGGCGCGTCGTCGTCACCGGGCTCGGCGTGCTCACGCCGGTCGGGATCGGCCACCAGGAAACCTGGAACGCGCTGGTCGCTGGCCGGAGTGGAATCGGGCCGATCACGCAGTTCGACGCGTCGACCTTCACCACGAAGATCGCCGGTGAGCTGAAGGGCTTTGACGTCACGCGCTGGCTCGAGAAGCGTGAGGCGCGGACGATGGACCGTTTCTGCCACCTCGCGATCGCGGCGGGGCAGTTGGCGTTTGAAGACGCCGGGCTGCCGCAGAAGCTCGATGGGGAGCTGGCCGAGGGCGCCGGTTGCTATGTCGGCGCCGGGCTCGGCGGGCTGGCCACGCTGCAGTCGACCTGGAGCACGTACCTCGAGAAGGGGGCACGGCACGGGTTCTCGCCGTACTTCATTCCGCAGGTGATCGTGAACCTCGCCCCGGGGCACCTGTCGATCCGGCACAACCTGCGCGGGCCGAACATCTCGCACGTTTCGGCGTGCTCGACCGGTGCGCACGCGATCGGCGAGGCGGCGCGGGCGATCTCCGTCGGTGCGTCCGACTTCATTCTTGCCGGCGGCGTCGAGGCTGCGATCACGGCGATGGGCGTTGGCGGCTTCAACGCGATGCGTGCGCTGTCGACGCGGAACGACGAGCCGACGCGGGCCAGTCGGCCATTTGATGGCGAGCGCGACGGCTTCGTGATGGGCGAGGGCGCGGGCGTGATGGTGCTCGAGGAGCTCGAGCACGCGCGGCGGCGCGGCGCGAGGATCTACGCCGAGGTGAAGGGCTACGGCGCGAGCGCTGACGCGCACCACATCACTGCGCCGGCGCCTGAGGGGGAGGGCGCACAGCGCTGCATGCGGGCCGCGCTCGCGAGCGCCAAGCTGCCCCCCGAGGCGATCGGCTACATCAACGCGCACGGCACGTCGACCAAGTACAACGACGCGAACGAGACCAAGGCGGTGAAGGCGGTGTTCGGTGACTACGCGCGCCGCCTGCCGATCTCGTCGACCAAGTCGATGACCGGGCACCTGCTCGGCGCGGCGGGCGGCGTGGAGGCGGCGATCTCGGCGCTGGTGATCGCGCACGGCGTCGTGCCGCCGACCATCAACCTCGAGAACGCCGACCCCGACTGCGACCTCGACTACGTGCCGCACCAGGCGCGTGACCTGCGGGTCGACGCGGTGCTGTCGAACAGCTTCGGCTTTGGCGGCACCAACGCGACGCTGATCTTGGCGCGCGTCGAGGGCACATAAGTGCGCTGGTACGTCGGCGCCGATCACGCTGGCTACTGCATGAAGGACGCGCTCGCGACGATGCTGCGAGGGCTCGGCGACGAGGTGATCGACCTCGGCACCAACAGCGGCGCCAGCGTCGACTATCCGGACTTCGGCGAGCGGGTGGCGCGCAAGGTGGCCGAGCAGCAGGACAGCTTGGGGCTCCTGGTCTGCGGCACCGGCGTGGGGATCTCGATGGCCGCGAACAAGGTGCCCGGGGTGCGGGCGGCGCGCGTGACCGAGACCTTCTCCGCGCGTGCGGCGCGGGAGCACAACGACGCCAACGTGCTCTGCCTCGGTGAGCGCGTGACCGGCGCCGGGTTGGCCGAGGAGATCGTGCGAGTGTTTCGCGACACGGCATTTGCGGGCGGTCGGCACGCGCGGCGCGTGGAGCAGCTCGCCGAGCTTGACCGCCGGCGCTGAGGCGCGGCGTGAGCGGCTCGCGGTGGCACGGGACAGGGGAAGGGGCGGGACGCAGGTGACCAGCGTGGGGCGTGAGCGAACGGTGAGCGCGGTGCGTGCGGTGAGCGCGGTGAGCGCGGTGCGTGCGGTGCGTGCGGTGCGTGCGGTGCGTGCGGTGAGTGCGGCCGACGACGCGCGGTTCATGCGGCGATGCGTGACGCTCGCGCGGCGCGCCGAGGGGCGGACCGCGCCGAATCCGATCGTGGGGTGCGTGGTGGTCGGGGCGCGCGGTGAGCTTCTCGCTGAGGGGTGGCACACGCGCGCGGGCGAGCCGCACGCAGAGGCGGTTGCGCTGGCGCGGCTCGGCGGGCGCGCGACCGGTGCCACGCTCTACGTGAGCCTCGAGCCGTGCGGGCACGACGGGCCGCGACGTACGGCGCCCTGCGTGCCGCTCATCGTCGCAGCGGGCGTCGCGCGGGTGGTCTACGGGCTGGCCGATCCGGTCGCTGGTCACGGCGGCGCGGCGCGGCTCTCGGCGGCTGGCGTTGCGGTCGACGGGCCGGTGCTCGAGGAGGTCTGCGCGGCGGCGAACCGCCCGTTCGTCACCTGGGCCACGAAGCGGCGTCTATTCGTGACGCTCAAGGCGGCGATGACGCTCGACGGCCGCATCGCGACGGCGGCGGGCGAGTCGCGATGGATCACCGGCGAGGCGGCGCGCGCCGAGGTGCACCGGATGCGCGACCGCGCCGACTGCGTGCTGGTCGGTGCCGCAACGGTGCGCGCCGACGACCCGCTGCTCACGGTGCGCGGCGTGCGTGGCGGGCGCGACCCGGTGCGCGTGGTGCTCGACGGGCGGCTCTCGCTCGCGCCGTCGGCACGCTTGCTCCACTCGGGGTCGCGTGCGCTGACCCTAGTCGCGACCACGCGGTCTGCGCCCGAGTCACGCGCGCGCGCGCTCGTCGCCGCGGGGGCCGAGGTGCTGCGGCTCCCGGGTGCGAACGGGCGGATCGACCTGCGCGCGCTCTGTCGTGCGCTCGCGCGGCGTGGCCTGCACTCCATGTTGGTCGAGGGCGGCGCCGACACGCACGCCGGATTTCTCGCCGCGGGGCTCTGTGATCGGCTGGTGCTCTTCGTGGCCCCGAGTGCGATCGGTGGCAGCGCGGCGCCGGCGTGGCTCGGCGGTCCGGAGCTAGCGCGGCTCGCCGGGGCCGAGCGTTTCCGGTTCGACGGTCCGGCCCGGCGACTTGGCGATGATCTCCTGCTCGAGGCGACGCCGCTCGGTCGAGCGCGCGCACAGCGAGGGCAACGGTGACGCCGCCGGTGACGCCGCCGGTGACGCCGCCTGCAACAGCGCCGGTGACGCCGCCGCTTACCGCGTCCACGCCGCCGTCGCTTGCGACGTCCGCCACGACCTTTGCGACCACGAAGCTGCGGCTCAAGCGGAGCACCGGCCACGTCGTCTACATGGTGCTGCTCGGTCTCGCCGGCTGGGCCGGGGTCATCTTCGCGCCTCAGCTCGTGGAGCTCTCGGGCACCGCGCCGCGCAGCGCGCCGGTCCAGTCGCTCGCGCTCTTCTTCGCGGTCGTGCTCGGTGCGCGGCTCATGGCGGTGCGCGTCCTGCCCGAGGTCCGCCTCTCGCTCGACTCGGCGTTCTACATTGCAGCGACGCTCGCGCTCGGCACCGTGCCGGCGGCACGACTCGCCGCGCTCACGTTGACGCTCGATGCGGTAATCCGTCTCCTGCGCTCACCGCGTGGACAGCGTGGGCTCGCCGCGCGGCTGGTCTTCATCGGCTACTACGGCGGCATGACCGGCGGTCTCCTCGTCGGTGCGAGCCTGCTCGCCGGGGCGGAGCAGTTCCTGCCGCAGGCGACCGAGGTCGAGACGCTCGGCAGGGTCGCGCTGGTTGGCGGCCTGTTCCTCGTCGCGCACTACGCGCTGCAGGGCATTCGACTCGCGCTGCAGGGCATCACGCCGCGCGAGGTCGTGCTGCGGCTCGCGTTGCCGGGCCTGCTCGGCGAGGCCGCGATGCTGCCGCTTGCCGTGGTGGTCGTGCAGATGCACCGTCCCGGCGATCCGCTCGGCCTCGTGCTGCTCGGCGGCACCTACCTGCTGCTCAACCTCGCCTACCACCGGCTCTCCAAGACCTCGACGGCGCTCGGCCGTCGCGTCGCTGAGCTCGAGACTCTCAACCGCACGGCGCACGCACTCGGCACGCGGCTCGAGCTGCCCGAGCTCGTCGCGGCGCTCGCACGCGAGACGCTCGCTGCACTCCCCGACGCGACCGCGTTTGCCCTCGCCCGGCGCGAGGGGAACGAACTCAACATCGAGATCCACGCCGGCGGACGCTTTAGGCGCGCGCGCGCCGACGCGAGCGAAGGCGCGCCGGGCCGCGTCCTTTCCGAGCGCAAGCGCGTCACGCTCGACGGCATCGTGCCGGGCAGCGCGCCGAGTTTTCCCGACAGCGGCGCGCGTGCATGGCTCGGCGTTCCACTCGAGGCCCACGGCGAGGTGGTCGGGCTGCTCGCCGTGTCGAGCCGCGATGGCGACGGCTTCGACGAGGACGAGACGCGGCTGCTCGAGGCGATCGGCGCGCAGGCGGCGGTGGCCGTCGAGAACGCACGGCTCTACGAGCTCGCGACGGTGGACGGTCTGACCGGCCTCTACGTGCGCCGCTACTTTGACACCCGGCTGCGCGAGGAGTTCGAGCGCGCACGCCGCTTCGGGACCGCGTTCTCGCTGCTGCTGCTCGACATCGACGACTTCAAGCGGATGAACGACACGCTCGGGCACGCGGCCGGTGATCGCGTGCTGCGCGAGGTCGCACAGAGCACCCGCGCCGGCCTGCGCGCGATCGACATCCCAGCCCGCTACGGCGGCGAGGAGTTCGCGTACATCCTGCCGCGCACGCAGCTCCTCGAAGCACACGGCGTCGCCGAGCGGATCCGCCAGGACGTAGCGGCAACGCGCGTCGAGGCCTCCGGGCGCACGCTCTCGGTCACGGTGTCGATCGGAGTGGCCTGCTATCCAGAGAGCGGCGAGGGCGACGCGGCAGCGCTGGTCGAGCGCGCCGACATGGCGCTCTACCGCGCGAAGGCCGCGGGGAAGGACCGCGTCGAGATGCTCTGGGGCAACGAGACCGGTCGCCATGAGCGCATCGATCCGCCGTAGGCCTCCTCT
>SHYZ01000030.1 GCA_009692535.1 Myxococcales bacterium | reverse complement strand
GCCGACGCTGCGCCCCCGAGCATCGACGCCACCGCCGACGCCGGCGCGTCAGCCGCCGACGCTGCGCCCCCGAGCATCGACGCCACCGTCGGCCCGATGCCGAACCGCTGCAACGCCCCGCTGGTGCGACTGCGCACCGGTCCCAACTCGGAGTGCGCTGGCGGCAACGAGCACCGCTGGCCGATCGGCCTCGCGGCCACCGACTGTCACGGCTGGCGCGCGGTCGACACGGAAGGCAGCCAACACGACAACTCGGCCAACGGCATCGTCTGCAACGCCGACGGGTCGTTCTCGTTCACGCAGTACCCAGGCAACCTCGCCTGCACCGGCACCGGCAACCTCAAGACCTACAGCCTGAACGTGTGCGAGCAGGACACGCCCCCGAGGCTCTACACCATCGCCCTCGATCTCACCTGCTGCAGCAACCCCGACAGCGCGGAGTGCCGCGTCGGCGCTCCCTCGGTGACGGTGCCCGGCGGCGCGGTCTTCCTCAACGGCACAAGCTGCGCAGAGTGAGCACCGGCCGCGCCGCGCGACACACCGCCGTTTGACACGCTCCCCGGCGCGCCCTAGCTTCCGCCGCCGATGGACGCAGCGTCGGCGATCCACAGCACCGATGAGCTAGCCGCTCGGCTCCGCGCCGGCGAGCCGCTCACGATCGCGCACGGGCTCGACGGCACGTTCCTCGCGTGCGCCGCCGCCCGCGCCGCGACCGCGCTCCACGACGGCACGCGCCCGCTGATCGTCGTCGTGCCCGACGAGCCACGTGCGCTCGCCCTCGCGCGTGACATCCAGTTCTTCCTCGGCCCCGGCGACGCGGCCGACCACGACAATCCCGCCGCGCCGCCGCGCGTGCTCCACCTCCCCGCCGTCGAGAGCTCCCCGTACGCGGAAATCTCGCCCGACCGACGCGCGATCCTCCGCCGTCTCGCGACGCTCTTCCGCCTCTCGCAGGGCTTTGCCGGCGATGTGCTCGTCGCCTCCGCGCCCGCGCTGCTCCGCCGCGTCATCCCGCGCGCGCGCCTCTCCGAGCTCTCGGATCTCGTGCTCCCCGAGCAGGAACTCGATCGCGACCGCTTCATCAGCCTACTCGAGCGCGCCGGCTACGGCCGCACCGCCGTCGTCGAGGACCCCGGCACCTTCGGCGTGCGCGGCGGCGTGATCGATCTCTTCCCGCCGCTCTACCGCTACCCGGTCCGCATCGATTTCCTCGGCGACCTAGTCGAGTCCTTGCGCTTCTTCGACCCGCGCACGCAGCGCACGCTGCGCGATCTTCGCGAGCTCTACGTCCACCCGGTGCGCGAGACCATCCGCACCGCCGGCGCCGATCCGCGCACGGTGATCCTCGAAGCCGCCGACGCCGCCGCCTTCCCGTCGACCAAGTCCCGCGCCGTGCTCGAGCAGATCGAGGCGGGCGAGGACTTCTTCGGCATCGAGGCGCTCGCCCCCGCGTTCCATGCGCGCCTCGCCGGGCTCGACGAGTACCTCCCTACCGCTGCCCGCTGGTTGGTGGTCGATCCCGACGCGATCCACGCCGCCGCCCGCACCGAGCTCGATGACGCCGCGCTCCGCTTTCGCGCCCGGCGCGACGACCACCGCCTCGCGCTGCCGCCCGAGTCGCACTACCTCTCGCTCGACGAGTTCACCGCGATGCCGACGCGCGCCGCCGCCCGCGTCGAGGCCCGCCCGCTCGAAATGCTCGGCGAGCCGGGCATTCGCTTCGCCGCGCTGCCGAACCGCGAGCTCCGCCTCGCGATGGACCGCGCGCGCGCCGAGCGGGCCGACGAGCTGCTCCGCCCGTTGGTCGACGAGCTGCGCGCCGCCGCAGACGACGGCCTCCGCGTCGCCATCGTCTGCTCCACGATCGCGCACGCCGAGCGGCTCAACTCGCTGCTCGGCGCGCACGGCATCGCCACCACGCTGCGCCGCGAGCCCGGCGGCGCCGATCTGCTCGCGCTCGCACCGTCGGGGCGACCCACCCTCCTCATCGGCCCGCTCGCCGAGGGCTTCCACCTCGTCGCCGACGGCCTGCTCGTGATCGCAGAGCAGGAGATCTTCGGCCCGCGCTCACACACCGCGAGCGCGGCGCCGCGCACCGTCGCCCCCAAGAACAAGACCGCCGCGTTCGGCGCCGCCTACAGCGACTTCTCACAGCTCCAACCGGGCGACGCGGTGGTCCACGCCATCAACGGCGTCGGCCTCTACCGCGGCCTCACACGCCTGCCGGTCCACGGCACACCGATGGACTTCCTTCACCTCGAGTACGACGGCGGCGCGCTCTACCTGCCGGTCTTCCGCCTGAGCGAGGTCACACGTTACGTCGGCGCCGAGGGGACCACGCCCAAGCTCGACCGCCTCGGTGGCGTCACGTGGGAACGCACGCGCCGCAAGGTCTCCACCGAGGTGAAGAAGCTCGCCGAGGATCTCCTCGTGCTCTACGCGCAGCGCCGCGCTCTCCCCGGCCACGCCTTCCCGCCGGCCGACGACATGTTCCGCGAGTTCGAGGCGACGTTTCCGTTCGACGAGACACCCGATCAGGACGCCGCGATCACCGCGGTGCTGGCCGACATGGAGCAGCCGCACCCGATGGACCGACTGGTCTGTGGCGACGTCGGCTACGGCAAGACCGAGGTCGCGATGCGCGCCGCGCTCCGTGCGGTGCAGGGCGGCAAGCAGGTCGCCGTCCTCGCGCCGACCACGGTGCTCGTCGAGCAGCACGCCGCAAACTTCGCCGCGCGTCTCGGTCCGTGGCCGGTGACCGTCGCCGCACTCTCGCGCTTCACGGCCAAGGCCGACCAGTCGCGCATCGTCCGCGAGGTCGCCGAGGGGAAGATCGACATCGTGATCGGCACGCACCGCCTGCTCTCGAACGATGTCCGCTGGAAGGATCTCGGCCTCATCGTCGTCGACGAAGAGCAGCGCTTCGGCGTCTCGCACAAAGAGCGGCTCAAGGCGCTCCGCACCCAGGTCGACGTCCTCACCCTCACCGCGACGCCGATCCCGCGCTCGCTCCACATGGCGATGATGGGGATGCGCGAGCTGTCGATCATCGCCACGCCGCCGGTCGACCGCCTCGCGATCCGCACCTTCGTCTGCCGCCCCGACGACGACGTGCTCGCCGAAGGCATCCGGCGCGAGCTGGCGCGCGGCGGACAGGTGTTCTTCGTCTGCCACCGCATCGGCGAGGCGAAGCGCGAGTCACGCGACCGCTCGCTCGGCGAGTGGGCTGAGCACCTGCGCCAGCTGGTCCCCGGCGCACGCGTCGCGACCGCACACGGGCAGATGGCGCCCGAATCGCTCGAGCGCGTGATGGTCGACTTCGTCGCGTACCGCTACGACGTGCTGGTCTGCACCACCATCGTCGAGAGCGGCCTCGACATCCCGCGCGCGAACACGATGTTCGTGAACCGCGCCGACGCGTTCGGCCTCGCGCAGCTCTACCAGCTCCGCGGCCGCATCGGGCGCTCACACGAGCGCGCCTTCTGCTACCTCATGGCGCCGCCAGTCGAGACCCTCTCCGGCGAGGCCAAGCAGCGGCTCGAGGTGCTGCAGCGCTTCACCGAGCTCGGTGCCGGATTTCACATCGCGAGCCACGACCTCGAGCTCCGTGGCGCCGGCGATCTGCTCGGCGCGTCGCAGTCGGGGCACATCGGCGCGGTCGGCTTCGAGACGTATACGCGCATCCTCGAAGAGGCGGTCGCAGAGCTGCGCGGCGAGGCGATAAGGCGTGAGCGCGATCCCGAGCTGCTGGTCGACCTGCCCGGCTTCATCCCCGATGACTACGTGCCCGACACCGGCCAGCGGCTCGACCACTACAAGCGTCTGTCCGAGGCGCAAGACGAGGACGCGGTACGCGCGCTGCTCGAGGAGCTCGTCGATCGCTACGGCGACCTGCCCGACGAGGTGAAGATCCTTGGCGAGCTCATGGTGGTGAAGGCGTACGGCCGGCGGCTCGGCGCGGTGTCGATCGAGATCGGGCAGGCGCGGATCGCGCTCGCGCTCGACGCACAGACGCCGCTCAGTCCATCGAAGGTGCTCGTGCTGGTGAACAAGAAGGGCTCGCCGTACCGACTCACGCCCGACATGCGGCTCACGCGCGCGCTCACGCCGACCGAGCAGAAAGACCGCCTCACAGCGGCCAAGCGCTGTTTGCTGGAGCTTGGTGACTGTGCTAACTGATGCGCGGAATTATTTGGAAACACAGGGCTATCAGGAGATTTAAATGACGTCGACAAGGACCGCTGGTGCAATCGTTTGGCTCGCGCTCGTGATTGGTGCCACCGCGACCGGCGGCTGCGGCAAGAAGAAGGAAGCCGCGAAGAGCGCGCCGGGGACCGCGTCGGTGGCGGGCCTGCCGGCGCAGTCGGAGGCCGAGCTCGGCCAGATCATCGCCGACATCGACGGCGTGAAGATCACGCTCGGCGACTTTCAGGAGCGGATCAACAAGCAGTCGCCCTATGTGCGGGCGCGCTACACGTCGCTCGAGCGGAAGAAGGAGTTCCTCGACAACCTCGTGCGCTTCGAGGTGCTCGCGCGCGAGGCGAAGAAGAAGGGCTACGACCAGGATCCCGAGGTCGTCCGCACGATGAAGCAGGTGATGATCCAGAAGCTGATGAAGGCGGAGTTCGACACGCGCGTGAAGCCCGAGGACGTCACCGACGCGGAGATGCAGGCGTTCTACAAGGAGCACGAGAGCGAGTACAACAAGCCGGAAGAGGCGCGCATCTCGGCGGTGATCGTCAAGGACGCGAAGACCGCGGCCAAGGTGGCGACCGAGGCGAAGAGCGCGAAGGGAGCCGACAACAAGGGCTTCCGCGATCTCGTCACGCAGTACTCGCAGGACGAGGCGTCCAAGGCGCTCGGTGGCGACCTGCGCTACTTCGCGGTCGGCACAAAAGACGTCCCGGCCGAGGTCGTGACTGCGGCGTTCACGCTGGTGAAGACCGGCGACGTGGCCGGGCCGATCAAGGCGGGCGACCGGTTCTACGTGATCAAGCAGACCGGGCGGCGCAAGGCGCTGGCCAAGACGTTCGAAGACGTGAAGCGGCAGATCCAGAACCGCATCTACCGCGACAAGCGCACCAAGGCGATGGAGGATTTTGTCGGCGCGCTCAAGACGGCGGCGAAGATCCAGGTGAACGACGTGGAGCTCGCGAAGGTGCGCATCGACATGACTGGTGCCGATGCGACCGCACCGGGTGCCGGCGACGGGCACGACGACCCGCATGGCGGGCTCGGGCTGCCGGGCGCGACCGGGCTGCCTGCGCCGCTGCCTGCGCCGACGGTGCCGGCTGCGGCTGGGCATGATGGGAATGGCCATCCGTAAAGCGGGGCAACCCACGGGGCGCGCGCGCGGGCTTGCGGGCGTGAGCCGCGTGAGCTGCGTGAGCTGCGTGAGCTACGTGCGCCGCGTCGACATTCTGCGGGGCACCCGCGCCGTTGTGGCGGCGGGGCTGTTCGCGCTCGCTGGGCAAGTGGCTGCGGCAAAGCCGGCGGTGACGGCCGTGCCCACGCCCGCCGCGACGGCCGTGCCCACGCCCGCCGCGACGGCCGTGCCCACGCCGCCGACCGTGCCCACGCCGCCGACCGTGCCCACGCAGGCGACTGTGCCCACGCCGCCGACTGTGCCCACGTCGGCGGCGAAGGCCCCTGCGCCGATCGTGATCGAGCGGGTCCTCGCCGTCGTGGGTGACGCCATCGTGCTCGAGAGCGAGGTCGGACTGCGAGCCGCGCCGCTCGTCGCCGAGCTCGAAGAGCAGCTCTCGCCGAGCGACCGGCAACGTCGTGTGCGCGCGCTGCTGCGGCAGGTCCTCGAAGAGTTGGTCGACGAGGAGCTGATCACGCAGGCCGCCGCCGAAGCCGAGCTCGAGGTGACTGCCGAAGAGGTCGACCGCGCGATCGACGACGTGAGGCGGTCGAACAAAATGACCGACGCGCAGCTCACCGAGGCGCTGGCCGCACAAGGCTACAGCACCGCGTCGTATCGCAAGGAGATCCGTCGCAACCTCGTCAGGATGCGCGCGATCAACGTGATGGTCCGGCCGCGCGTGTCGGTGACCGACGACGACGTGCGGGCGTTCTACGACCGGACAGCCGCACAGAGCGCCGGCCCGACCGAGCTCGACGTGGCGCACCTGCTGGTACGAGTCGCCCCCGACGCGGCCGACGACGTAAAAGACGCCGCCCGACGCAAGGCCGGCGAGCTGCTCGCACGCATCCGCGCCGGCGAAGACTTTGCCAAGGTCACGCTGGAGGCGAGCGAGGATCCCGCGTCGCGCGAGGCGGGCGGCGACCTCGGGTGGTTCAAGCGGGGGGAGCTTCCGACCGAGTGGGAGGAGGCGCTCTTCACGATGGCGCAGGGCGAGGTACGCGGGCCGATCGCCGGGCCGCAAGGGCTTCACCTGTTCAAGGTGGTCGCGGTGAAGCGCGAGCCGACTCGGCCGTTCGAAGAGCAGCAGACTCGCTTGCGCCAGCAGCTCTTCGGGGAGCGGATGGACAAGGCGACCCGGCAGTGGCTCGAGGAGCTCCGGAAAAAGGGGCACGTCGAGCTCAAGGCCCAGCCCACGCGATGATCGAGGCGCGGGGACTCGGTCGCTCCTTCGGCCAGCTCCGCGCGCTCGACCATGTCGAGCTCACCGTCGCCCGCGGCGCGGTCTACGGCGTGCTCGGCCCGAGTGGCGCCGGCAAGACCACGCTCATTCACCTCCTCGCCCTGATCGCGGCGCCGACGACGGGCACGCTGCGCCTCTTCGGCGAGGACGCGCACGGAAGACCGGCGGCGCTGCGAGCACGCATCGGCTACATGCCGCAGCAGGCCGCGCTCTACGACGATCTCTCGGCGCGCGCGAACCTCGAGTTCTTCGGGCGCGGCGCTCCGCCCGAGCGGCTCGCGCGGCTGCTCGCGTTGGTCGCGCTCAAGGAACGCGCCGACGACCGCGTGGCGGGCTTCTCCGGCGGCATGAAGCAGCGGGTCTCGCTCGCCTGCGCGCTCATGCGCGACCCCGAGCTGATCTTCCTCGACGAGCCGACCGCGGGGATCGACCCACTGCTCCGGCGTGTCTTCTGGGAGGAGTTCCGGCGACTCGCAGCGGCCGGCAAGACGATCGTCGTCTCGACGCACCAGACCGACGAGGCCGCGCACTGCGATCGCCTGGTCGTGCTGCGCGAGGGGCGCGTGCTCGTCGAGGGCACCTGCCCGGAGTTGCTCGGTCGCGGCGGCGCCGTGGCGACCGCTCGCCTCACCGACGGGCGCGAGGTCACCCGTCGCCTCGCGCATCCCGCGCGCGAGCTGCCCCGCCTCGTGGAAGAGCTCGGCGCAGCAACGGTCGCCGAGCTCGACGTGCGGCACGACAGCCTCGACGAAATCCTCGTCGCGCTCATCCGCAGCGCGGAGCAGCCGACATGATCGCCGAGGCCCTGCGCGTGGCCCGGCGGATCCTCACGCAGCTCGCGCACGACCCGCGCTTCCTCCTGCTCTCCGCTGCCGCGCCGGTCGCGCTGGTGCTGCTGCTCTCCTTCGTGCTCGACACACTGCGGCTCCCGATCCGCTTTGCCGACTACGCCTTCCCGGCCGCCGGCTTCTTCGTCTTCTTCATCACCTACCTCCTCGCGGCGACCGTGCTCGTGCGTGAGCGACGGGACGGCACCCTCGCGCGCATGTTCGCCTCCGGCTACGGGCGCGGCGCGATCGTGCTCGGCTACATCACCGGCTACGCCACCATCGCCCTGCTCCAGACGCTCCTCATCGTCCTCACCACCCGCCTCGCGTTCGACGTCACGCTAGGCGCGCGCCTGCTGCCGGTCGCCGCGACCACCATGTCGCTCTCCGTCGTGTCGCTCGCGCTCGGCCTCTTTGTCTCGACGCTGGCGCGCACCGAGGGACACGTCATTCCGACCATCCCGCTGATCGTGATCCCATCGCTCCTCCTCTCCGGCCTCGTGATCCCGCACGCACAGCTCGCCGGCTGGATGCAGCTGCTCTCCTACGCCATTCCCCTCACCTGGGCCGAAAAGGTGCTCCTCGGCGTGATGCGCGACGGCAAGAACCTCGCCGACGTCGCCGGGTGGCTGCTCGCGCTCATCGGCTACGGCGCGGTGCTGCTCTTCCTCGCCAGCCGCACGCTGCGCGAGACCGAGTAGTAGGATCCGCGCACCATGTCCGACTGTCTGTTCTGCAAGATCCGCGACGGCCTGATCCCCGCAACGCTGGTCCACGACGACGACCGCTGCCTCGCCTTCCGCGACATCTCCCCGCAGGCGCCGACCCACGTGCTGATCGTGCCGCGCCGCCACATCGCCACGCTGA
Organism: Myxococcales bacterium; assembly: GCA_009692535.1. GTDB lineage: Bacteria > Myxococcota_A > Polyangia > Haliangiales > SHYZ01 > SHYZ01. The sequence continues at coordinate 16,930 of SHYZ01000030.1, read as the reverse complement.
ACGACGTCACCCTCGACGACGAAGGCCTCATCGGTCACCTGTTCACCGTCGCGGCCGGCATCGCGCGCGCCGAGGGCCTCGCCGAGCGCGGCTACCGCACCGTCTTCAACGTGAACCGCGAGGCGGGACAGACCGTGTTCCACCTGCACCTGCACCTGCTCGGCGGCCGTCCGCTCACTTGGCCACCGGGCTAGCCCACCAGCCTGGCTGGACTTGGCGCATTCGCGACTTACGTTCGCAAGCCATGAGCCGCCCTTCATGAGCCGTGCTGTGTTGCGGTCCACCGCGCTCGCCGCGCTCACCGCGCTCGCCAGCGTCGTCCTCGTGCTCGTGCTCGTCCTCGTCCTCGTGCTCACGCTCGGAGGCATGAGCCGCGCGCACGCCGCCGGTCCCGCGCTCCCCGTGCGCGTCGAGCGTGGGCGCCTCGTCGTCGTCGCCGAGGCCGGGCTGGCACAGGAGGCGCGGCTGCTCGCGGTGACCGGCGAGCGTGCGCTCACCGAGATCGCCGACGACCTCGGCGGACTGCCCGCGGTCGATCGTGTCGAGGCACGCCTCGTGATCCACGCCGAGGACCTCGCTGCTGTCGCGCCTCCGGGCCGCGGCGCGCCGCCATGGGCTGTTGGCGTCGCGTACTCGGACGTCGGCGTCGTGATCGTCGCTGCACGCGGCCGCCGCGGCGAGCTCCTCGACATGAAGAACACGCTGGTGCACGAGCTCGCGCACGTCGCGCTCGGTCGTGCACTCGGCGCGCTGCCCGGGTCACCGCCGCCGCCGCGCTGGCTGAACGAGGGGTTCGCCTACCTCCACTCGTCCGACTTCTCCTGGGAGCGCGCGCAGACGCTCTTCTCAGCAGTGCTCGGCGGGCGCGTGCCGTCGATCCACGAGCTCGACGCCGCGTTCCCTGCCGAAGAGAACGAGGTCGCGCTCGCCTACGCGCTCGCCTACGACTTCGTCGGCTTCCTCGCCAGCCGCGGCGCGGTCGACGGTGTGTCTGGCGATCGCGCCGCGTTCCGACGCTTCCTCGCCGAGCTCGCGCGTGGCGCCGGACTCGACGCTGCCGCGCGAACCGCCTATGCCCGCAGCCTCGGCGAGCTCGAGCGCGAGTGGCTCGAGCGACTGCGCGAACGCTACCTCTGGCTCCCGGCCGGCACGTTCGGAATGCTGGTCTGGGGCTTCACCGCGCTGCTGCTGGTCCTCGCCTGGCTCAGGCGCCGCCACCAGAAGCGACTCCGACTACGCCGCATGGAACTCGAGGAGACTATCGCCGAGGCCGCGCTGCTGCGCGAGCGCGATCTCCTGAACTGACGCGTCAGTCCTGCCATGGCGCCGGCAGCACGGCGGGGCGTTGGCGCATGAGTTGTGTCCGCTGGAGCTCGACCTCGCTGAGCAGCAGCGACGGCGCGATGGCCGAGACCGGGACGAAGCCGCTCTCCGCGCCGCAATAGCCGTTGAACACGCCCTGCTGCTCGCCGGTCGCGAGGATCTTGTTGATCGCGGCGAGCGGCGTGCCGACCATCTCGACGCCGCGCACGAGCGTCTCCACGCCGGTCTTGGCGTCGACCTTGTAGACCAGCCGTGGCGTGCCGCGGAACGCTTGGTAGCCGTAGGAGCCGGTGTTGGTGTCACCGCCGGTGATGTCGGTGATGAGCAGGCCGAACGGGCGCCCCTGCCGCCGCGCCTCCTCGAGCAGGCGCTGCTTGAGCGCGGCGCGGGACAGCCGATTCGACGAACGCACGATCAGCGTGCCCATGCGTGCCATCGGATCGAGCGTGCCCGACGCACGACCGTGACCGTTCGAGCGGGGCACGCCCGCCACCGGTCGGCGCGAGGTGAGAAAGGACCGCAGCACACCCTTCTCCACCAGCGTCACCGCCTCCGCTGGCACGCCCTCGTCGTCGAAGCGGTACCAGCCGTTCAGCGACACCGCCCCGAGCGTCGGCTGCGTCGGATCGTCGAGGACGTCGAGAAACTCGGGGAGCACTCGCTGACCGACCTGGCCACGAAACGTCTGCCCCTCGGCATCATCGGCGAGGCGCTCCCCCTCGAGCCGGTGGCCGATCACCTCATGAAACAGCACGCCCGCGGCCTCCTCGGCGAGGATCGCCGGGCCAGTGTAGGGATCGAGCACCGGCGCGGCGCGCAGCGCGAGCAGCTCCTTGGCCACGCGGTCGACCGCCTCGTTGAGCCGAGCCTCGTCAGGCAACTCAGACGCGCGCACGCCGTAGAACGACCGACCGTGCGTGAGCAGCGTGCCGTCGTCGGTGCGCACGGCCGCGTCGATCGTGAGTCCAAACAGCACCCGCTCGGTGATGAGGCGCGTGCCGTCGCTGGTCACGAGCTGCCGCGTCTCTCGCGTGGCCTGAACCACGACCGCGCCGTCGAGAATCTCGACGTGCCGCTTGAACCGCGCCGAGGCGTCACGCGCCGCCTTGGCCCACCGCCTCCGGTCGACCTCGAGCACCGTCGACGGATCCGTGTGCCGCGTGGCCGCCGCGCGCGCAAAGCTCTCCACCTCGTCGTCCTTGGCGAGCACGGTGGCGCGCCGCCCGCGCTTGCGGTTGAGCCGCGAGAGCGCCTCCTTGTAGCGCGAGTCGGTCTGGAGCCAGAGCACGGCGCGCAGCGCGTCGGCGTCGTCATCGATCGGGACCTGCGTCCCCGGGTCGTAGAGCTCCCCCGCGTCGGGCTCGAAGTCCCCCTGCAGCGTGTCGTCGGCGGTGTTGTCGAACGCGTAGTCGCCGACGCGCACCTCGGTGCTCGCGTGGCGCGACCGGCTCCGCTCGTCGGCGAAGAGCGCGCCCCACCGCGCGCTGACCGTGACCTCGTCGCGATCACGCACGGTGTAGGCAATGAAGTAGGGCGCCTCGAACCCGGGGAGCGTGAGCCGCGACATGGAGCGGCCGAGCTCGGTCTCGAGCGCGCGCTGAAGGGCGAGGCGCGGGTCGGCCACCTTCGCGGGCCCCGCGGCCGCCGCGGCCCCGGTAGGAACTTCCGCAGAGAGTGCGGCGACCAACGTGAACGCGAGGAGTACTTGGGACGATTTCACGTCGGAAGCGTAGCACGCGCCCGACGGTGACTCGGCGATCAGCCGCTGAGCTTCTCGACGAAGACGAAGTCGTGCGGCGGGCAGAAACGATAACCGCCGTCGACTGCGCGCAGCCACTCCACGCCCTCCACGCCGAGCAGCCGACGCACCCGCATCACGCTGGTGAAGAGCGCCGCGTCGTGGCGCGAGGGATCGTAGGGCGCGTGCCAGACCGCGGTCACGATCTGCTCCTTGTCGAACGTGACGCCCGGAGCGCGCGCGAAAAAATAGAGCAACTGCTTGAGCAGGCTGCGCCGGGAGAGGGCGACAGCGACCCTCCCCACACGCACGATCGTCTCGTGCTTGCCGTCGAGAAACAGGCTGCGCGCTGCAGCTCCAAGCGCCGCGTCCGCATGGGTCTCGAAGAACCTCGAGCGCCCCTCGGCGTCGACCGTGCGGAAGCGCCGCTCGCAGAGCAGGCCGAGCTCGGCCAGCCGCGAGGTTCCGAACGCGCGGGCCTCGCTGCCTAGCGTCGCCCACGCACCGTCGCGTGCGGCCTCGAGCGCGGCGGCGCCGTCGTCCTCGTCGAGCTCGCGCGCGAGCCGGGCGCAGACGAAGGCCGCCACGAAGCGCTCGACCCCGAGTCCTGCTGCGCGCGCCACCGCAAGCGCGTCGAGCGCACGAGCGAGCGCGTCCTCCGCACGGCCCGCATCGCGCTCGAGCGCGGCCTGGAGCACGAGCGCGCGAGCGAGCGCCAGATCACAACCGGAGCGCACGCCCTCCTCGAGCGCTCGCTCTGCCGCACACGCCGCCTCGACGGGCGCACCGAGCTTTAGGTACGCGCCAGCCGCGTCGGCCAGCGCGAGCGCGAGCTCGGCGACGCTGCCGCTCCGTTGAGCCGCGCTCACCGCCTCGCCTGGAGGCAGCGGCGTGGACACCAGCATGGCTCCGACGCGCACCGCTTCATTGCGGGTTCCTGCCGCAGCGGCGCAAGCGCTTGCGACCCCCTCGAGCAACTCACGCGCAGCAGCTGGACGCGACTGTGCCACCTCGGCCAGCGCGAGCACGAGGTGCCCCTCGGCAACCAGCACGCCGAGTCCGCGTTCGCCCGCGGCGGCGACGAGACTCAGCGCACGCTGCGAGGCCTCGCCCGCGCGGCCTCGCGCCACGAGCGCACGACAGCGGCCGAGCTCCGCGCCAAGGGCGACGAGGAGCGCGCCACGCTGCCGTGCATCAGCGGCGAGCGCGGCAAATCCCTGCTCCGCTTCGATCAGTCGGCCAGCAGCCAGCGCGGCGGCACTCGCCATCGCCTCAGCCCCGCCGCTGACAGCGGCCCGCGCACGGCCGTCGAGCCCTGCTACCGCGGCCCGCGCCGCGAGCAGCGCGATCTGAACCGGTCGCCCCGTCGCGCGACGCGCCGCCACGTTGGCGGCAGCAAGCCGATGCCGCGCCTGCTCGAACTCACCGCGCCACGCCGCGAGCTCGGCGAGTGCCGCAAGCGCCAACGCACGCGGCTCAGCGCCGATCCCGTCGACGACGGGCGTGAGCAGCACTTCGGCAGCGTCGAGCTCGCCCGCTTCGACGAGGAGCCGCGCGCCGGCGACGAGGGTGCCGCGATCAAGTCGCGCGCCGAGCACGGCGGCAGCTGCCTCGAACGCCGCGCGCGCCTCGACCACGCGCCCGAGCCGCTCGAGCAGTCGGAAGCGCACGAGGTCGTGTGCCGCCCCGGCCACGCCGGCGGCCTCGAGGCGCGCCAGCATCGCGAGCCCCTCCCCGCCCTGCCCGCACGACACGATCGTCTCCACCACCGCGTCGAGGCGCTCCACCGCACGCTCGCCTTGGCCACCTGCGCAGAGGTGTCGTAGCGCCTCCCGCAGCCGATCGAGCCGATCGGGCACCGCGAGCGCGGCGCCATCCTGCTCCTCCCACGCCACCGCGGCCGGATCCTCGTCGTCGAGAATCGCTGCCGCGCGCCGCTCGAGCACGCGCCGCTCCTCGGTGGTGACCACCGCGAGCGCGGCCACGCGCACGACATCGTGGACCTCGAAGCGTCCGTCCAGAATCGCGTCGACCAGCTGCCGTCGCACGAGCTCGAGCACCGCCGGCTCGACCGCGCGCCGCCCCACCAGCACCGCCAGCGCGGCCAGCGTCGCCGGCACGCGCAGCACCGCGAGAGCCGCAAGCACGCGACGCTCGTCGGGCGCGAGCGTTGCGAGCTGCCAGGCGTTCCGCGTCCGCGCCTGTGCGAACTCGCGCCGCAGCGCCAGCGGCGCACCGCGCGAATGAGCCAGCGCCGGTGCGAACGCGCTCTTCGGCGCGACGCCCCACACGTCCTCGAGCCGCGACCAGAGCGCCCGCGCATCCGGCTCCTCGAGTCCATCGACGTGCAGCCGCGCGGCCACCACGCCGGTGCCAAGGAGTGACGTATCACGGGCGACGAAGACACAGGCCCCCCGACCTTGACGCAGCAGCGCAAGCGCGGTCGCCACTCGCCCCGCCTCGACGGCACCGATGCGATGGAGCTCGTCCACAACGAGCACCGCATCCGCAGTTCCCGTGTGCGCAGCAGCGTCGAGCGCACGGCCGGCACGCGCAACGATCGCCTCGGCGACATCGTGCTCTTCGCAGCGCACGCTCGCCCCGGGACGTCGCGTGAGGAGCGCACGCACCAGCGCGGTCTTGCCTACGCCGGCGATCCCGGTCAGCTCGACCACCGCTGCTCGTCGCGAGACGGCCACGAGCTCGTCAAGCTCACGCGCGCGCCCGATGAACGGCGTCGGCGCGAACCGCGATGTCGGCGCGAGGCCTTGGGCCGGCGCGCCCGCCCTCGCGACTCTCGTGGCGCGCCGAGTCGTCGTCCGAACCATCGCCACAGCCGATCGAGGAGTGCGAGGCATTCGGGGGTTCCTCCAGGCTCCCATAACGCAAGGCGCGGGCCACCCAGGCAAGGCCCGGCACCCGGCGCTGGCGCCACCCGACGCCGCGAATCTCATGCTGATTTTCCGCGCGGCCGACTTCACCCCAGCGGCGCCCCGTGCGCGATCGCACGGATGGGGCACACGCCCCCATCCCCCGCCCCCAGGATCGGGGGCCGGCCCCTCACCCCTTGGGCACCAGCTGCGCGAGCCGGGCCAGCGTCTCGGCGAGCGGCGTCGTCTCGTGCGTCCCCTGCCTGAGAAACGCCTCGATGCCGGGGAGCCGCGCGATCGCCTCGTCGACCCGGCGATCACTTCCGGCCTTGTACGCGCCGAGGAGGATCAGGTCGCGCTGCCGCTCATATGCCGCGAGGAGCTCGCGCAGCCGCCCGGCCGCGTCGCGCTGACTCGCCTCGGTGATCTGCGGCATGACCCGCGACAGGCTCGCGAGCAGATCGATCGCAGGCCAGCGGTTGCGCTCCGCGATCGCGCGGTCGAGCACGATGTGACCGTCGAGGATGCCACGCACCTCATCGGCGATCGGCTCCTCCATGTCGCCGCCAGCGACGAGCACCGTGTAGAGCGCGGTGATCGACCCGCGTGCGGCACAGCCGGTGCGCTCGAGCAGGCGCGGCAGCGCGGCAAACACGCTCGGTGGATAGCCCTGCCGCGTCGGCGGCTCGCCCGCCGCGAGACCGACCTCGCGCTGGGCTCTGGCGAAGCGCGTCACCGAGTCCATGAGCAGCAACACGCGCGCGCCCTGCCGATCGCGGAACCACTCGGCGACGGCAGTGGCGACATAGGTCGACTTGAGCCGCACGAGGCTCGGCGCGTCGGAGGTGGCGCAGATGACGACCGAGCGCGCGAGCCCCGCCGGTCCGAGCGCCTCCTCGATGAAGTCGCGCACCTCGCGCCCCCGCTCGCCCACGAGACAGATCACGTTCACGTCGGCGGCAGACGAGCGCGCGAGCTGGCCGAGCAGCGTCGACTTGCCGACGCCCGAGCCGGCGAAGAGCCCTACGCGCTGCCCCTCGCCGAGGGTGAGCAGCGCGTCGATCGCGCGCACCCCGGTCACGAGCGGACGTAAAATGCGCGCTCGCGTCAGCGGATCGGGCGCGGGGCGGTCGACCTCCCACGTCTCGAGCTCACGCGGCTCGGGTGGCGGACGGCCGTCGCACGGCAGACCGAGCCCGTCGAGCACACGGCCGAGCAGCGCAGCGCCACAGCGGATCGTGAATGGACGGCCCGTCGGCCGCACCGCGCACGCCGGACCGACGCCACGCGGCTCGCCGAGCGGCATCAGTACCGCCTCCTCGCCGCGAAACCCGACCACCTCTGCGCCAAGCGGCGGCATGGGCGTGCGATCGATCTCCACCACCTCGCCGAGCCGGATGCCCGGCACCAGCGCACGGATCACGAGCCCGGTCACCTCGGTCACGCGACCGAGCGCGCGCACCGGCCGCGCCGCGTCGACCGTGGCGAGCGCGTCGTCGAGCGACCGCGTCACGACGCCGGCTCCAGCAGCGCGCGCTCAATCGCGGCCAGCTGCACCTCGAGCCGCGCGTCGACCGTCCCGACCTCGGTGTCGATCACGCAGCCCCCTTGCGGGATCGTCGCGTCGGCGCTCACCACCAGCGTCGCTCCGAACGCCTGCTGCGCCAGCAACTCTTCCCGCACCGCCTCAACCGCGGCCTGATCGTCAGGATGCACGCGCACCACGAGCGTGTGCTGCGCGCGCGCCGCCGCGACCGCCGCGCGCACGATATCGACCACGCCCTCCGGCGCGAGCGCGAGCTCACGGCCGAGGATCCGCTCGGCGATCCGCACGGCGAGCCGCGTGAGCGCGGGTTCCTGCTCCTCGAGCCGCCGCGCGGCCGCCGCATGCGCACGCGCAACGACCTCGGTGGTGCGCGCGAGCCCGTCCTCACGGCCCGCTTCGAAGCCGTTCGCGCGCCCCTCCGCACACGCGGCCTCCACTGCTGCATGCGCCCCATCGCGGATAAGGCGCGCCGCCTCGCAGGCATCGACCACCACTGCGGGCACCACCCGCGTTCCCCTGATGATTCGCACCATCGCGCGCGAGAATACGCCCGTCCCGCTTTCTTGCCGCCCAACGGGGGGGCCGGGAAGATGGTCCGAGGTGACGGCCTCCGCGACCACGATGCGCAGGCTTGGAACCGCCGCGCTCCTGATGACCAGCGCGGTGTTCCTGTCGCGCGTCATCGGTTACCTGCGCGAGCGCTTCGTCGCTGCAAGCTTCGGCGCCACCGGCACCACTGACGCCTTCTACGCCGCCTTCACCGTCCCCGACTGGCTCAACTACCTCGTCGCCGGCGGCACGCTCTCGATCACGCTGCTGCCGGTCTATGCCCGACATCTCGCCGAGGGCGACGAGGCCGGCGCGAACCGCGTGCTCTCGGCGGTCACCACCTTTGTGCTCGTGGTCGTCGGCGCGGGTGTGCTCTTGGGCGAGTTCTTCTCCTTCGCGCTCGTGGACGCCTTCTTCCACCGCATGGATCCCGCAGCGCGCGAACAGTGCGCGCACCTCACCCGCATCCTGCTGCCCGCGCAGCTCTGCTTCGTCGCGGGCGCCATCGCCACCGCGACGCTGCTCGCGCGTGGTCGCTTCGCCGCGGCCGCCCTCGCACCACTCGTCTACAACGGCGGCATCATCCTCGGCGGCGTGTTGCTCGGCGACTGGCTCGGCATCGAGTCGCTCGCGTGGGGCGCGCTCGCCGGCGCCTTCCTCGGCCCATTCCTGGTGCCGGCGATCGACGCCTACCGCCAGGGCGCGCGGGTCCGTCCGTGGCTCTCGCTCTCGCACCCGGGCTTTCGCGAGTGGCTCGCCCTGACGCTGCCACTCATGATCGGCGTCTCGCTCATCACCGCCGACGACTGGGTGATCCGCTATTTCGCCGGCGCTGCCGACGGTGAGATCACCCGCCTCTCGTATGCCAAGCGCCTCGTCGGCGTGGCGATCGCGGTCGCGGGGCAGGCGGTGGGGCTCGCATCGATGCCGTTCTTCGCGCGCCTGTTCGCCGAGGGGAAGCGTGTCGAGCTCGCCGACACCGTGCTGCGTGCGACCCGCGGCGCGGCGGTGCTCGCGATCCTCGCCGGCGCGTGGTTGGCCGCGCTCGCCGAACCGCTCTGCGACATCCTCTACCGCGGCGGACGCTTCCTCGCGAGCGACGTCAAGCCGACCGCCGTCTACGTCGCAATCTTCGCTGCAGCGGTGCCGCTCTGGGCGGTGCAGGGGCTGCTGGCCCGCGCCTTTTATGCCGCGCGCGACACCTGGACACCGATGCTCGCCGGCACCGCCGTGACCGTGCTCGCGCTGCCGGTCTACGCCGTCGCGTACGGCGAGCTCGGCGCGCGCGGACTCGCGATCGCCTCGGGGCTCGGCATCCTGCTCCACGTCGTCGTGCTCGCGCTGCTCGTGCCGCGACGGCTGCCCGAGCTGCGGCCGGGCGCGCGGGCCTGGCTGCGCGGCGTCCTCGCCGCTGCCATCGCTGCCACCGTCGCCGGGTTCGCGGCTTGGCTTGTCGCCCGCTGGGCCACACGCCTCGCGCCGCCGGGCTACCTGCGGTCCGCCCTCCAGGCGGCGGCCGGGAGCCTCGCGTTCGGCACGCTCGTCATCCTCGTCGCGCGCCCGCTCGGCATCGGCGAGGCGCGCATCCTGATCGACAAGATCCTCTCGCGCCTGCGCGCAAGCTGAGCGGCGCGCGAACCGCGCCTAGCCGAGCAGTGCGGCGCTCCCCGCTGCCGCCGTGCCCGCTGCCGGTCGTGCGCGCGCGGACTCCTCGAGCAGCACCAGACCGAGCGGGCGCACGAGCCGCTGTGCGACTTGGCGCAAGAGCTCACCCCCGGCATCCGCCAGCGCCGGCGCGAGGTGGCGAGCACCGGCGCGAAAGAGCAGCGCACCAGCATCGTGCGCACCACCCGCCGCGATCGCGCCGCCGAGGTCGCCCAGCTCACGCACCGCCGCGCCGATCACGCCCGCAGCAGCACGAATCCGGCTCTCGGCGAGGAACTCCTCCGCGTGGACCCCGAGCCGCGCCGCGAGCAGACGCACCGCCTCACGCGGCGCTGCCTGCACCGCGATCGCGAGCCGCCGTCGCCCTGTGGCCACGAACGCTGCCTCGAGCTCCATCGGCGAGCGCACGGCCGGCGATCCGGAATCGGGCGCCGGCATCGCGACCAGCCCAGCGAAGGCGCGCCGACGAAGCCACCGCCGTAGCGCCGGAGCGACCGCCACCGCGCCCGCCACCGCGCCCGCCACCATGGCACGCACCGCCTCCGGCTCACCGACCAGCGCCGCCTCGATCCAACTGGCGTGCACCAACTCGAGGTACGCCGGCGTCTCGGCGGTGATCTCACGCACCGCCTCGGCGATCCGCCGCTCGCGCGCCTCGTGATCGAGGGCGAGCAGCCCGTTCGCCGCCGCCGCGAGCCGCACGCCGCGGTCGCCGGCGATCCGCCCGAGCAGCCGCGGCGCCCGCTCGCCCGCGACGACGAGCGCGGTCGCCAGCGCAGCACGATCCTCGTCGCCGAGCCGCCGCTCGCAGGTCAAGTCTGCCGCCGCGTCGCCCATCACCGTCGCCGAGAATAGCGGATCGTCGGCCGCATCGTCGGCAACGACAATCGTCGGCAACGCGCGTTGACACCTGATCGGCGCGCACGCTAAGAGTGAGACGTGCGAATCGTCGGCGGTGTCCTCGGCGGGCGGAGGATTCGCGCCCCGCGTGGCTCGACGACACGCCCCACCTCCGACCGCGTGCGCGAGGCGCTCTTCAACATCCTCGGACCTGCGCCCGACGGCGCGCGCGTGCTCGACCTCTTCGCGGGCACCGGCGGTCTCGGCTTCGAGGCGCTCTCACGCGGCGCGGTGGCCGCGGTCTTCGTCGAGCAGGACGCCGAGGCGGCGCGCTGCCTCACCGAGAACGCGCAGGCGCTCGGCCTCGAAGCGCGTGTCCGCGTGCTCCGCGAAGCGGTCACTGCCGCGCTGCCACGCCTCGCCGCGCGCGGCGAGCTGTTCGAGCTGATCTTCGCCGACCCGCCCTACGCGAGCGACGAGGCCAGCGCGACGCTCGACGCGCTCGGCGGCACGTCGGCCGCGCTCCTCGCCGACGGTGCGCTCGTCGCGGTCGAGCACGGGCGCCGCGTCCCGCCCGCCGATCGCGCTGGAACCCTTGAGCGAGTCGATCGGCGACGATGGGGCGACACCGAGGTCTCCTTCTACCGGAGGGCAGCATGAGCACAGCGGAGCGAGTGGCGGTCTATCCGGGTACCTTCGATCCGATCACCAACGGCCACGTCGACATCCTGCGGCGCAGTCTCGCGGTGTTCGATCGCGTGGTCGTCGCGATCGCCGCCAACGTGCGTAAACAACCGCTCTTCACCGTCGAGGAGCGCGTGCAGTTCATCCGCGACGCACTCGGTCCGGTGGCCGGACGCGTGGAGTACGACTCGTTTTCCGGCCTGCTCGTCGAGTACTGCCAGCAGCGCGGCGCGGCCACGATCATCCGCGGCCTGCGCGCCCCGGCCGACTTCGAGTACGAGTTTCAGTTCGCGGTGATGAACCGCCGCCTCGCCCCCGCGGTCGACACCATGTTCCTCATGACCGCCGAGGAGAACTTCTACGTGAGCTCGTCGCTCGTGAAGGAGGTGTCGGAGTTTGGTGGCGACATCTCCGGCCTCGTGCCCGACGCCGTCAGGCGCGCGCTCGATCTGCGCCACCCCCGCCTGAAGAAGACCCCATGAACGATCCGTTCCGGATTTCGCGGCGCCTCGCCGACATCAAGCCGTCGATCACGCTCGCGGTCACCGCACGCGCCGCGCGGCTGCGCGCCGACGGCATCGACGTGATCGGCTTTGGCGCCGGCGAGCCTGACTTCGACACGCCCGAGCACATCAAGGACGCCGCGCGCCGCGCACTCGCAGCCGGCGAGACCAAGTACACCCACGTCGCTGGCACGCTCGCGCTGCGTCAGGCGATCTGCAACGAGCTCTCGTCGGCGCACGGGCTGTCGTTCGGGCCCGACGCGGTGCTGGTGTCGGCCGGCGCCAAGCACTCCCTCTACAACCTCTTCATGGCGCTGCTCGATCCAGGCGACGAGGTCGTGATCCCCGCGCCGTACTGGGTCTCCTACCCCGACATGGTCAAGCTCGCCGGTGGCACACCGGTGATCGCGCCGACTCGCGTCGAGGAGGGCTTCCTCCTCTCACCCGCCGCGCTCGCCGCCGCGATCACTCCGCGCACCCGCGCGATCGTGCTGAACTCGCCGTCGAACCCGACCGGCGCCGCCTACGATCGCGCCGCGCTCGAGGCGCTGCGCCCGCTGATCGAAGAGCGCGAGCTCGTCGTCGTGTCGGACGACATCTACCGGCGCCTCGTCTACGGCGACTTCCGCTTCGTCCAGCCGGCCACGCTCTCGCCAAAAATGGCGTCGCTCACCGTCGTCGTCGACGGTTGGTCGAAGGCCTACGCGATGACCGGCTGGCGACTCGGCTTCGCCGCCGGGCCGAAGCGGCTCATCGACGCCATGTCGACGCTGCAGGGGCAGTCGACCTCCAACGTCACATCGATCGCACAGGCGGCGGCGATCGCCGCGCTCACCGGACCGACCGAATGCCTCGACGAGATGCGCCATGAGTTCGATCGGCGCCGACAGGTGATCGTCCCGCGGCTACGCGCAATCCCCGGCGTCACCTGCTTCGAGCCGCAGGGCGCCTTCTACGCGTTCCCCGATCTCTCCGCCTACCTCGGGCGGCGCGCCCCGGGCGGCCAGGCGATCGTCGACGACGTGGCGCTCTGCGACTACCTGCTCGACGTGGGCCGCGTCGCGGTGGTGCCGGGCTCCGGCTTCGGCGCGCCCGGCTTTGTGCGGCTCTCCTACGCCACCTCGATGGCGGCGATCACCCGCGGCGTCGACCGCCTCGCCGACGCACTCGCGGCGCTCAGCTAGCGACACGCTCGGCTCACCAACCGGTGCGCGTGGCGACCTCGCCGTGTGCGCCGACCACGACGACGCCGTGCCGCGTGCCAGCGACGGCGATACCGAGCAAGGGGACGCCCGGCATGACCGGCTCGCGTCGCCACACGCGCGCCGCCACGTCGAGCACGAAGAGCTCCTCGCCGCCGATCGCGACCACCGTGGACACGCCGCGCACGCCACACTGCGCGACGGCGGCGACAACCTTCGCAGGCGGCGAAGGCAGCGGGTGCCAGCGCCCCTTCCGGTCGCGCCGAACCGCAACAGCGCCGACGGCGATCGCCTCGCCGCTGCACGACACAACGGCCGTCAGGTCGCCGGTCACGCCGGTCGGCTCGTGCGTCCACGGCGCCTGTCGCCCGGTGCCGGTGACCACGAGCGCCTCGCCGGCATCGCCGACGGCGAGGAAGCGCGCACGCCGCCCGCCGAGCGCGACGATGGCGCGGAGCGTGGTGAACTTCGGCCGGCTCGCGATCGATGCGAGCTCGCGGCCGTTCCACGTCATGAGCCGCGTGCCGAGCACAGCGGCGGTGCGCGCCGACGGCACGGTCACCGCGTGCAGCCCGCGGTCGGTGTCGCCGGGGAGCGCGTCCCAGCGTCGACCGTCCCAGCGAGCGACGCCGCCCGCCTGCCCGACCGCCCAGATCTCGCGCGCACCGTGTCCAGCGATGGCGAGAAGATCGACGAGCGCCGGTGTGGCCTCCGCGCGCCACTCGTTGCGTATGCGGTGGTGAACGACGCCGCTCTTCCCGGCCAGCCAAAGCTCGTCACCGCTGGCGTAGAGGCCGACGGTGGCGGGCGCACCCGGCACGCGCTCGACCGTCCACGGCTCGGCCGCAGCGACGGCGGGCAGGAACGCAAGTGCGCACGCGCAGGCGCACGCGCAGGCGAAGCCGAGTGTGCGAATCCGCAAGCGCATCACCGGCTCCGCCAGATCTCCTCGACCGCTGTAGCGGGCACCCATCCCTGGGTTCGGTTGCCGAGGCGCACGAGCGCCCACCCCTCCTGCTCGCGCACGATCACCACCGTGTGCCCCGCGTGAAGCCGCGGCAACTCTCGGCTGGTCGGGTCGCGCCGCTCGCGCAGCACGACTTCGTCGGCGACGATCACACTCTCGCGCACGGTCCGCAGGTGATGCATCTGGCCGAACAGAAGGACCGCGAACAGGACGCCGGCGCTCCCCACGCCGATCGTCACGACGACGATGGCGCTGCGCGCAAATCCGCTCGGCAAGAAGCGGAGGCCGATGAGCGCGGCGAAGAACAGGAGGTCGAGCGCGAGCACGCTCCACGCAAGCACGGCGAGCGGCACGCGCTTGACCGCGCGCGTCCAGAGCGACTCAGCCACGACCCCGAGCAGGTCGTCCCTGCCGAAGCGCGCGGTCACCGCATCGCGTGCGACCTCGAGGTTGAAGCGCGCGTCCTCAAAGTCGGGCGCGAGGGCGAGCGCGCGCTCCCACGCGAGGATCGCGCGGCCGAGCGCGTCGGGCCTCGTCTTGCCGGCGGCCTCGGCGCCCTGTGCGACGAGGAACCACGCGTTGCCGAGGTTGTAGAGCAGCTCCTCGTGCACGAGGCCGCCGTCATGGAGTTCGGTAAAGTGCGCGACCGCGGCCTCGTACTGCCCCTCGGCGTAGGCGCGCTCGGCGCGCTCGAGGAGCGCTTCACGCGCTGCGCGAGCCGGTGCGGCAAGCGCGAGCCAGGCCGAGCCGAGCAGGGCGAGCGTGAGGATGCGGCGACGACTCATGACGCGCCACTCCGCCCCGACGCGATGCGAACGCGCTCAACCTCACGCAGGAGGGTGCGCATGCGACGGAGCGTCGCGCGCATCTCGCCGGGACCGGCAGCCGACTGCGCAAAACGCGCAAAGTCACACACCTCGAGCTCCTCGGCGATCGCGGCCACGATCGGCTCGGGAAAGCCGCACTCGGCGAGGAAGACCGAGAGCCGCTCGCGGGTCATCGCCGTGACCGGCTCGCCTAGATGATCCGCCAGGCGATCGTAGAGGGCGCGCGCGATCTCGGCGTGGAACTTCGCGGTGCGCCCGGCACGAACGTGAAGCTCCGCAGCGTGGAGCGTGCGACGCACGCGCCCGCGAGCCCGACGGAGGCGCGCCCGCGGCGTCTCGCGCCGAAGCCGCTCGCGCACGCGGTCGAGCACGACGACGAGCAGGAACAGCCCCGGCGGCGCGAGCAGCAGCCCGAGGAAGAAGGGTGAGCGATGCGCCTGCGCTGCCACGCGCGGCGTGAGACCGGCGAGCTCGTGCGCCGGGCGGAGCTCGCGACCGATTGCGTTCACGTCGCTGGCCGTAGCCCCTGGCGCAGGATCACCGACCACCCGCAGCGTCATCGCCGCCGACCGCGCCACCTGATAGCGCGCGGTGCGGGGCTCAAAGTACGCCAGCTCGATCGGCCCGACCGCGAGCAGCCCGCCACGCCGCGGCGTGAGCACGTAGCGATAGCGCCGCTCGCCGCCGATCGGCACCGCGTCAAGCGCGAGTTGCTCGTCGAAGTCACGCGGGCGCAGTACGTCGAAGCCGTCGAACGCGAGCTCAGGCACACCGGCACGCCGAATCGCGCCGGTCCCCTTCACCACCACGGTCAGGGTCACCGGCTGGCCGGGCTGTGCCGAGGGACGGTCGAGCTCCGCGGAGACGGTGAAGCTACCGACGTACGCGGGATCGAAGCCGACCGGTGCGCCGGGCGGCAGCGGCAGCACCTCGAGTGCGGGCTCGGGCGCGACCAACGTAAGCGGCGTCCCGAACGGCGTCGCCTCGGTCGTGATACGGGCGGTGAGTCGAGGCAGCGCGTACTGGCCGGCACGAATCGGAAACAGCGCGCGCCGCGCGACCGTTGCGACCGCCCAGGTGCGCCCGCCGAGCAACTCGTCGGCGTAGGTGAGGTAGGTCTGTGGCTCGACCAGCGTCTCCGGCCAGAAGTCGTCGAGGCGGAGCGGCGCGGGATCGAAGCGGAGAATGCCGTCGCGCGTGTAGAGCGTGAAGTTCGCCGTGACCTGCTCGCCGACGTAGACGCGGGTCCGGTCGACCGCCGCGTGGAGGAAGGTGCGCACGCTGGGCGCCGGCTCCGGCGGTGGCGCGACCGTCGGTGCTGTGACCGCTTGACCATCGCCAGCCGCCGCCACCTGCACCACGACCGCGCTGGTGGCGTGCTCCACGCCGCCCACGACGATGCGCGCTGCGCCGACGGAGAGCCGGCCAGCGCGGCGCGGCGCGAGCACGAAGCTTCGCACCTCGCGGTTCCTGATCTCCTGCCCGCGCACCGGATCGTAGGCCCACTCGGTCGACTGCTGTGCGCGCTGATCGATGATCGTGAAGTCGGCAAACTCGGGCGCGACGAACCGCTCGGCGCCGGCCACACCGAGCAGCACGATCTCCACCGTCGCCACGAACCGATCGGTGACGGCGCCCGCCCGCGGGCTGACCTCGAGCGCGAAGGTGAGTGGGTGCGACTCGGCTGCATGCACCGGGCGCGCGGCGGCGAGCGCGGCCCACGTGAGCGCGCAGACGACCCAGCGCGCCCTCACCAGTCCCTCCCGTCGGGGCTGGTCACCGTCGCGGCGCCGCGGTGCCGACCAATCTGAAGCTCGCGCGAGCGGCGCTCGAGCTCGTCGAGCTTCCGGCCAAGGTCGCCGGTGCTCGCGGGCCCAGCGGCCGACGTCGGCGTCGGCGTCGGCGTCGGCGCGGCACCACCGGCCTCGACGGCGGGCGGCGATGCTGGGTCCTGCCCGGCCACAGCGCCGGCACCCGCTCCCTGTGGCTGTTCACCGAGCCGACGCAGCGTCAACTCGAGGTTGTAGAGCGCGTCGGCATGCGCGGGGACGAGCTCAACCGCGGCAGCGAGCGCGTGCGCCGCGCCGGTGAACTCGCCCAGCCGATGCAGCGTGGTGCCGAGATTGTAAAGCGCGTCGGCGCGCGCATGCGGCGCTGGCAGCCGGGTCGCGGCGCGAAAGCAGCTCGCGGCCTCACGCTCGAGCCGTTCCCGTTCC
>SHYZ01000029.1 GCA_009692535.1 Myxococcales bacterium | reverse complement strand
GCCCCGCCGAGTCCGACCGTGGTCTCGCAGTGCTCCCATGACGCTCCTCTACGAATGGCTCGATCGGGCCGCCCGGGACCGCGGCAACGAGAAGGCGCTGATCTACCGCGACAACTACCTGTCGTGGCGCGGACTCAAGCATCGCGTGGAGCGCCGGGTCCAGGAGTTCCAGGGGATGGGGCTCAAGCAGGGCGAGTGGGTTGGCCTGATGCTGGGCAACGTCCCCGACTTCGCCATCCTCACGCTCGCGCTGTCGCGGCTCGGCGTTACCGTGGTGCCGATCGATCCGACCACCGGCTCGCGTGAACTGGAGCTGGCGCTCGACGCAGTGCCGCTGCGCGCGCTGATCACGCGTCCTCGTGGCAGCGATCAAACGATGCCGCTCGACCCTGCAGCCAGACGGGCGCAGGTCGAGGACGACCGTAAAAAACCCGATCCGCCGGAGAACCGACGTCGGCTTCAGGGCACGTTGCTCACCTGCAGCATCTTCAAGGACCCGAAGGACCAGGGGACGGTGCAGATCGACGCTGTGCCGCCGCCCAAGGGGGCGCCCCGCACTGCGACCGTCGGTACGCGACGCGAGTCCGCCAAGGCCGCAACCGGCGCGCGCGACCTCACCGCGCTGCTCGCGCTCTTCACCTCCGACTCCGCCGGCGATCCCAAAGCGGTCCTGCGCACGCGCGAAAACCTCGAAGCGATTGCGGCGATCTCGACGACCGCACTCGAGCTCGACAAAGACGATATCGTGCTCTGCGCCGTCCCGCTGTTCCACTCGTACGGCTGGGATCTTGGATTTCTGCCGGCGCTCGCGCTGGGCGCGACCGTCTACCTCGAAGAGGAACTGTCGGCGCGGCGCGTCGCGAAGATCCTGCGCGAGCAGGAGATCGACGTGCTCCCCGGCACGCCGACCCTCTACGCAGGGCTCGCCAAGGTGCCGGTGGCCAAGCCGCTCCGGCGGAAGAACGCACGTTTTATCTCCGCCGGTTCGGCGCTGCCGCTCGAGGTCGCAGAGAGCTTTCACGCGCGCTATGGCGTGCGGCTGATGAGCGCGTATCACACGACTGAAGCCGGCCCGCTCTCACTCGATCGCACCAGCAAGAACCCCGAGTCGGTGGGCAAGGTGCTCGACGGCGTCGACTTCCGTCTCACCGGCCCGTCCGGCGAGAAGCTGAGCGCCACCGCCGACGGGGTGATCTGGGCCCGCGGCAAGTCGGTGTCACCCAAGACGCTCGGCCCGTTTCCGCCCATGGTCAGCCGATCTGGCCGCGTCCCTGTGGGCGGACGCGACGAAGACGGCTGGCTCCGCACCGGTGACCTCGGGCGCCTCGATCGCACCGGGCGCCTCTTCCTCGTCGGACGCGAAGACGATCTCGTCAAGGTCGACGGCAAGCGCGTGGCGCTCGGAGAGGTCGAGAGCTGCCTTGAGTCGTTCCCCAAGGTGCGGCGTGCGCAAGCGCGAGTGATCAGCGATCCGCTCACCGGGCCGATGGTCATCGCCAAGGTCGTCGCCCGTGGCAAGTGCAAGGCCGAGGACATCATCGACCACTGCGCGCGCAACCTCGCGCCGTACAAGGTGCCGCGCCGGATCGAGTTCTGCGAGCGGCTCGGGTGAGCCTTGGGCTCATCTCCTGGCAGCGCGCTCGGCAGTTGGTGATCGATGAACTCGTCGGCGACCTAGCCGCGAGGGCACCGCGTGCGCCGATCGTGACCGTCACGCTCGCTGCGGCGCAGGGGCGCGTGCTGGCCGAGGCGGTGTGGGTCGACCGCGACCTTCCGCCGTTTCACCGCGCCACCCGCGACGGCTTCGCAGTCCGCGCCGCCGATGCTCGGCAAGCAGGCGTGGTGCTGGCGATCGGCGGCGAGGCCCGCGCCGGTGTCGCCTGGGCGAGCGCGATGTGCGCGGGGACGACGATCGAGATCGCGACCGGCGCGCCGCTCCCCGATGGCGCCGACGCGGTAGTGATGATCGAACACGTCGTTCGACTAGGGGATGGCACGGTGCGGCTCGAGCGTTCCGCCATGCCGGGTGAGAACGTAGTCCCGCGCGGCAGCGAGGCGTGCGCGGGCGACGTGGCGCTGGCTTGTGGAAGCCGGCTGGGCCCTGCGCAGCTTGCGCTCCTCGCGTCAGTCGGCTGCGCCGCGCCGCGGGTTTTCGCACGACCGCGCGTGGCCGTGCTGGCGACCGGCGATGAGCTGGTCCCCGTCGAGGCGGTCCCCGGCGCGGCGCAAATCCGCAACTCGAACGCAGTGCAGCTCGCCGCACAGGTCGCATGCGCCGGCGGTGAGCCCGTGCTGCTCCCGGCCGCGCCCGACGAGCCGCGCGCACTCAAGCTCGCGCTCGAGCAGGCTGCCGCTTGCGCAGACCAGATCGTGATCGCCGGGGGCGTATCGATGGGGCGCTACGATCTCGTCGGGGAGGTGCTCGCCGAGCTCGGTGCGACGTTTTGTTTCGCCGGCGTCGCGCTCCGTCCTGGCAAGCCCGCGGCGTTCGGTCGAGTGCTCGGCCGCCCATTTTTTGCGCTGCCGGGGAACCCACTCTCCTGTCTCGTAACCTTCGAGTTCTTCGCGCGCCCGGCGATCGAGCTTGCCAGCGGCGCAACGCCGACCCCGCTGCTGCTCGCCCGCGCGACGCTCGCTGAGCCGCTCGCTGCCCCACTGCTGCCGCTGGCGCAGGTGCTCCCCGCCGCGCTCGTCGATGGCAACGACGACGGCGCTGGCGACAGCGGCGTGCGCGTAAGAGCGATCCCGACGCACGGCTCCGGCGATCTCGCCGCGCTCGCCCGCGCACAGCTCTGGCTGCTCCTGCCACCCGGGTGCGGTCCACTCGCCGCCGGTGACGAGGTCGCGGTGCTCCCGCGCTGAACCCCGCTCACTCGCCGGTGAACTTGGCCTCGCGCTTCTGGAAGAACGCAGTCACGCCTTCGAAAAAGTCACGCGACGTGAGCAACCGCAGCTGCCCGCGCGCCTCCGCCTCGAGCGCCGAGTCGAGCGTGCCTTCGAGCGCGGCGTAGACCGAGCGCTTGACCGCCTGGTGCACGAGCGGCGGACCGGCGGCGAACCGACCCAGGTACGCGCTCGCAGCGGCGGCGAACTCGGCCACCGGCACCACGCGGTTGGCGAGCCCGATCCGCAGCGCCTCGGCCGCGTCGATGACGTCGCCCGTGAGCAGCAACTCGAGCGCGCGCCCAACTCCGACGATGCGCGGCAGGTGAAACGTGCCGCCGCCGTCGGGCATCAGCCCACGACGGACAAAGATCTCGCCGAACCGCGCACGGTCGGAGCAGAAGCGAAGGTCGCATGCCAGCGCGAGGTCGCAGCCGTAACCGGCAGCCGCGCCATCGACCAGCGCGACCACCGGCTTGTCGCACGCGCGCACCGCGCGAATGAGACCGTGAAAGTAGCGACGCAGGTTGGCCTCGAGCTCGGCCGGCCCCGCCTGCACCGTCGCGGCAGCGGCCTTGAGGTCGAGGCCCGAGCAGAAATTTCCGCCCGACCCGGCGAGCGCCACGACGCGCACCTCGCGATCAGCCGACGCGGCCTCGATCGCCTCGATCAGCCGTGCGTTCACCTCCACCGTGAGCCCGTTCTTCGACTCGGGGCGATTCAGCGTGATGGTGGCGATGCGTCCCTCGGTGCGAACATCGACTTCTGGGGTCATGGGGCAGCAGACTCCTTCTCCGGCTCACTCGCCGGCTCGGGCGCCGACGCGCCCCTGAGGTAAAGGTCACTCTTCTCCCAGCGCACCGCGCCGCGGCGCACCAGCACCATCGCTGCGGCGGCCAGCGGCACGCCGAGCATCACGCCGACGAAGCCGAACAGGTGGCCGCCCGCGAGCACCGCGAACAGCGCGCCCGCCTCGCCGAGGCCGACCTTGACGCCGACCAGCCTCGGGGTCAGCACGAAGCCCTCGACCACGTTCAGCACCACGAAGGTCACGACCACACCGACGAGCGGTCCCGGTCCTTGCCAGCCGAGCAGCGCCATCGACACCGCGAGGCCGAGCCCGATCAGCGCGCCGACATACGGCACCACGGTGAGGAGCCCAGCGAGCATGCCGACCGGGACCGCGAGCTGAATCCCGACGATCGAGAGCGCCACCGAGTAGAGCACCGCGAGCGTGGCCATCACGGTGAGCTGGCCGCGCAGCCAGACCGACACGCGCACGTCGATCTCGCCGAGGACGTCGAAGACGACGGCACGGTGGCGCGGCGGCACGAGCTTTTTCAGCGCGAGCACGATGCCGGGCCAGTCGGAGAGAAAGTAGAAGGCGAAGACCGGGATGATCGCGAGCTCGAGCAGCGTCGCGAGCAGGCCGAGCACGCTGGTGACGGCGGCGAGCGCGGCGCGGAGGAGCGGGCCGCCGCCCGCGGCGAGGAGCTCATGCAGCGACCCGCCGAACTGGCCAAGCGCGCTCTCCCAGTCGGCCGGGACCTCGGCGCCGAGTGCGGTGCGGGCCCACGCGGCGCCCCGCTCGAACAGCGCGGGGAGATCGGCCACGAAGCGACGCACGTCGCTGGCGAGCAGCGGGATGAGCATCGCGAGCAGACCAGCGGCCACGAGCGTGAAGCCGAGCAGGAGGATGCCGGCGGCGATCGGGCGCGGCACGCGGCGACGTGCGAGGCGCGTCGCGAGGGGATTGAGCAGGTAGGCGATGCCGAGCGCGAAGACCACCGGCGTGAGGACCGGCGCGAGCCACGAGAGCGCGAGGCAGGCGAGCACGGCAATGCCGCCCACGAGCACCGCTTGGACGAGCGCGTGGGTGCGCCGGGGGGCCGCGGCCGGATCGGTGCTCATGCGAAGCTCGTGGTCATGCGCCCGGGTGTGGTCGCTGCGAGGTCGAGGCCCGCGTGCGCTGCGCCAGCCAGTTGAGTCAATGCGGCAGTCATGATCAGTCGAGCGCCTCGACCAGCGTGACCGGGACCCGCAACGTCACGCCCGCCGCGAGCGCGAGGTCGAGGTAGCGCGTGTGGTAGCGCTCGTGCCGCACCTCGACGCGGTGCGCGCCGCCGCGCAGCCGAACGCCACCGCGCAGCTCGCCGACCCGTCCAGCGAGCTGATCGCCGATGAAGACCTCGGCGTCGGTCACGTCGCAGTCGACAAAGAGCAGGCTGCTGATGGTGTCGGGCGCGCGCGACCGGCCGGCGCAGGCTGTGACCGCGAGGAGTGCTGCGATCAAGAGCGCGATCACGCCATGCGCGCCATGGGCACGCGACCCGGCAGCGCAGCGGCACTGCGTCACGGTGAGGCTCCGTCGCGCGCGCGCGGCGTGTCCACGACGACGACCCCGCCGCGCGCCTGCCCCGGCAGGCCGGCTGCCGTGAGCGCGGCGAGCAGCGCGGCGGCACGCGCGGTGCCGAGGACGACGAAGCGCACGCGGCCAGGCGCGAGCTCGACCGGCAGCAGTCGCTCGACACCGGGCACCGTGCCGAGCGCCCGCTCCACCGCCGTGAGATCGGCCAGCCGACTCACGTGGAGCACGTCGACGACCAGCCCGATCGACGCTGTCGGCGGAGGCGCGAGCTGGCCCAACGCCGGCGCAAGCGGAGTGAGCGCCCTCGTCGTGGCCACCAGGATTGCGGCACCGGTGGCCCGCGCAAGCGTCGCCGCGCGGTCTTCGGCCGCTGCGAGTTCCGTCCAGCCGGCCGCCTCGCCGCGTGCGTCACCGACGACAGTCCCGGCGGTGGGATCGGTCCCGGCGGCAGGAACTACGAGGCGGACCCGCACTGCCGCCGACGCGCCCCATGCAGGCGTGCCACGAATTCTCCCCTCGTCTCGCGTCGTGGCCGTCGCCACCACGACCACGAGAAGGCCGGGACCACGCGCGGCCGCCAGCAAGCGCTCGTCGTGCGCGGCGTCAGCTCCATCGCGCCCCTCCGCTCCTGCCGCTGCATCTGGCGCTGCGATCCGCACCGGCTCGAAGCCTCGCGCCACCAGCGTCTGCTCGAGCACCGCCGTTGCCGCACTCGCGCTCGCGGCCACCAGCACGCCCGCCCTGCGCGAGACCACCGCCACCGGCGCTACGCCCGCCACCGGCAGCCCGAGCGCCTTGAGCTCCGCCTCGAGCGCGTCGAGCTGCAGCGTGACCTCGACGACGACGTGGAAGAGTCCCTCCTCCGCGCCCTCCTCGACCACACGACGCGCGCTGACGAACGATGCGGCGCGCCGAAGGATTCGCTTCTTCACCAACTCTGCGTTCGCCTCGCGTGCGCCCGCCTCGACCAGCTCTGCGACCGCCTGCGCCACCGCCTGTCGATCCGCGTCGGCGAGCGCCGCTTCGCGCGCACCGGCGGCATCGGCGGCAGTGACCTTCGCCGTGCCGAGCGCCTCGAACGTGCGCCCGTGCGCCGAGCCGAGCCCACCGAGCCCACCGAACAGCACGAGCGCGACCAGCGCGGCGCGCGCGCTCACTCGGCGCCCCCAGTCACGAGCACCACCAGCGCGCCCGCCCGTGCCGCACCGACGAGCGCGTCGGCCTCGAGCACGACCGACAGCCCACCGGCCGCCAGCGGTCCGGTCGCACGCACGGTCAACGCCCTCATCCCAAGCCGCGCGTCCTGCTTCGCTGCCCGGCGATTCACATGAAATACCGTCGGCAGCGCGAGCCGTGTCCCGCCCGCAATCAGCGCGACGCCCAGCGCGGGCGTGAGGCCCGGCGCGTCGATCACCAGCGCCGTCGGCGCGGTCTCTGAAGCGGCAGGCGGACTCAGCGCGTCGGAACCTGCCAGCGCACTGCGCAGCGCCTCGAGCGGCAGCACCAGCGTCACCTCGACACCACCGTCGGAGCTGTGTGCCACCTCGAGGGCACGCGCGCCCGCCGCCAGCGTGACCAGCCGCCCCATCAGCGCGCCGCCAGCATCGGTTGTGAGGCTGCCAACCGTGCCCCCATCAGCGACCGGCACGGCTCGCGCTGCTGCGATCAAGGCCGCCCGTGCGCGGGTCCTCGCCGCACGCTCCGCGCCGATCCGCGCTACTTCGGGGGACGGCGCCAGCGGATCTGGCGCGCCGGCCCCAGTCGCGGTCAGCCGCCCCGCGGTCCAGTCGATCGCCGCACGCCCGGCGAGCACCGTGGTGACCTCGGCCGCGCCAACGGACGGCGCAAGCACCGTCGCTGTCGTCGTCAACACTGCAGCAGCGCCGGCAATGAGCAGCCAGCGCAGCGGCTCACTCCCACTCGATCGTCGCAGGCGGCTTGGACGAGATGTCATAGACCACACGGTTGATGCCGCGCACCTCGTTGGTCACGCGGGTCGAGATCGTGCCGAGGAGCTCGTAGGGCAGTTGCACCCAGTCGGCCGTCATGCCGTCCCGCGAGTGGACCGCACGGATGGCGAGCACCTCGGCATAGGTGCGTTGGTCGCCCATCACGCCGACGGTGCGCACCGGCAGCAGCACGCCGAACGACTGCCAGATCTCCTCGTAGAGTCCCGCGGCGCGGATCTCCTCCTCGATGATCGCGTCGGCGCGGCGCAGCGTGTCGAGGCGCTCGCGCGTGAGCGGACCGAGGCAGCGCACGGCGAGTCCCGGTCCCGGAAACGGCTGCCGCCAGACCATCGCGTGCGGCAACCCGCACTCGAGGCCGAGCTGTCGCACCTCGTCCTTGAACAGCTCGCGCAGCGGTTCGATCAGCTTGAGTTCCATCCGCTCGGGCAGCCCGCCGACGTTGTGGTGGGTCTTGATCGTCGCCGACGGCCCCTTGTGCGAGATCGACTCGATCACGTCGGGATAGAGCGTCCCCTGCGCGAGCCACTTCGCGCCGCCGATGCGCCGCGCTTCCTCCTCGAAGATCGCGATGAACTCGTAGCCGATGAGCTTCCGCTTCCGCTCCGGCTCGGTCACGTCGCTGAGCACGGCAAGGAAGCGATCCTCAGCGTCGATCACGCGCAGGTCGACGTGGAAGTGGTCGCGGAATACGGTCGCGACGGCTTCGCGCTCGCCGGCGCGGAGCAGGCCGTTGTCGACGAAGATGCAGGTCAGCCGATCACCGATCGCGCGGTGGAGCAGCGCCGCCACCACCGACGAGTCAACGCCGCCGGACAGGCCGCAGATCACCCGCCCCTGCTCGCCGACACGCGCACGAATGTCGGCGATCGCGGTGTCGACGAACGAAGCCATGTTCCAGTTCGCGTGGGCGCCACAGCTTCGGAAGAGAAAGCTCGAGAGCAGCTCGGCGCCGCGTGGCGTGTGCACCACCTCGGGGTGGAATTGGACGCAGAAGATCTTCCGCGCCTCGTCGGAGAAGGCCGCTGCCGGCGAGTTGGGGGTGTCGCCGATCAGCGAGAATCCCGGCGGCAGCGCCTCGACGCGATCGCCGTGCGACATCCAGACCGCGAGCTCCTCGCCGGGCGAAAAGCCGGTAAAGAGCTCGGACGCAGCGGCGACCGTTACATGCGCGCGCCCGTACTCGCGGTGCTCGGAAGCCGCAACGTGCCCACCGAGCAGCCTGGCTGTGAGCTGCGCGCCGTAGCAGATGCCGAGGATCGGGATCCCGAGTGCGAAGAGCTCAGGATCGATCGTCGGCGCCCCCTCCTCATAGCAGGACGAGGGCCCGCCGGAGAGCACGATGCCGAGCGGTGCGCGCCGACGGATCTCGGCGAGCGGCAGCACGTACGGATGGATCTCGGAATAGACGCCGAGTTCGCGAATCCGCCGCGCGATGAGCTGCGTGTACTGCGACCCGAAATCGAGGATGAGGATGAGCTCGCGCATGCTGCTAGCCGACGGCGCCTACTCGAGGCGGTAGTTGGGCGCTTCCTTCGTGATGATGACGTCGTGAACGTGCGACTCGCGGAGGCCCGCCGACGAGATGCGCACGAAGTGGGCGCGGGTGCGGAGCTCTTCGATCGTGCGGCAGCCGGTGTAACCCATGCCGGAGCGGAGGCCGCCGACCAACTGGTAGACCGACTCGGCGAGCGGCCCGCGGTACGGCACGCGCCCCTCGATCCCCTCGGGGACGAGCTTCTTGTCCGAGCTGACATCGGCCTGGAAGTAGCGGTCCTTCGAGCCCGCGCGCATCGCGCCGAGCGAGCCCATGCCGCGGTACTGCTTGTAGCTGCGCCCTTGGTAGAGGATCACTTCACCCGGCGCCTCGTCGGTGCCGGCGAAGAGCGAGCCGATCATCACGACGTGCGCGCCGGCGGCGATCGCCTTGACCAAGTCGCCCGAGTGCTTCACGCCACCGTCGGCGATGATCGGCACGTCGTGCTTGGCCGCAGCGCGCGCGCAGTCGGAGATCGCCGTCACCTGCGGCACGCCGACGCCGGCGACGATGCGCGTGGTGCAGATCGATCCGGGGCCGATGCCGACCTTCACCGCGTCGGCGCCGGCCTCGATGAGTGCGGTCGTCCCCTCGGCGGTCGCCACGTTGCCGGCGATGATCTGCGCCTTGGGAAAGTCACGTCGCGTTGCGGCGACGGCGTCGAGCACGCCGCGCGAGTGGCCGTGCGCGGTGTCGATGACGATGACGTCCGCGCCCGCCTGCAGCAACGCCGCGATCCGCGCCGCGCGATCCGGCCCGACCCCCACCGCCGCACCGACCCGCAGCCGACCGAGGTCATCCTTGGCCGCGAACGGATGCGCCTGCGCCTGCTCGATGTCCTTGATCGTCACGAGGCCGCGCAGCCGCCCTGCACCGTCGACCACGACGAGCTTCTCGATGCGGTGCTTGTGGAGCAGCTCCTTCGATTGCTCGAGCGTGATCCCCTCGGGGGCGGTCACGAGCTTGGTCGTCATCACGTCGCGCACGCGCTGCCCGAGGTTCAGCTCGAAGCGGATGTCGCGGTTGGTGAGGATGCCGACCGCCACGCCCCCCTCGCCCACCACCGGCAGCCCGCTGATCCGGTGCCGGCGCATCAACTCGAGCGCATCGGCGAGGAGCTGCTCCGGGTGGATCGTCACCGGGTCGACGACGATCCCCGACTCCGCCTTCTTGACCTTGACGATCTCGTTCGCCTGCTCGGCGATCGAGAAGTTCTTGTGCACCACGCCGAGTCCGCCCGAGCGCGCCATGCAAATCGCCGCGGCCGCCTCGGTCACCGTGTCCATCGCCGAGCTGACGATCGGCGTGCGCAGCGCGATCGCGTTGGTGAGCCGCGTCTCCACCGAGACCTGCGAAGGCAACACGTCCGACGCCCCAGGCACCAGCAGGACATCGTCGAAGGTGAGCGCTTGTCGGAGGTTGTCGTCGATTGGCATCACCGTCGCGGCTCCTCGGCCCCAAAGATGGCGCACCATACGAAGCTTCACCGAGGGCTGCAAGGTGGAGGCGTGCGCGGAACGCCGCCCCGTCGATCTTCGCATGTTACGATTTCGACATCGCCTCGACGCCGCCAGCCCGTCGCCCCCGCGTGGGCCTCGTCCTCGCCGGTGGTGCTGCGCGCGGCGCGTACGAGGTCGGGGTCGTCCAGCACCTGCTCGAGGAGGTCGCCAAGGACCTCGGGCGCGACATCCCGCTCGACGTGCTCTCCGGCACGTCGGTCGGCGCGATCAACGTGTGCGGCCTCGCGGCCTTCGCAGATGATCCGCGCGGCCGTGCCCGCCGGCTCGTCGACCAGTGGCAGCGGCTCCAGGTTGACGATGTCGTGCGTCCACAGGCGCGCGGCCTCCTCACCCTCGGACGCTCGCTGTTCGGCGGCACGGTGCCCAAGCGCGGCTGGGGCCTGCTCGATCCCGCCGGCCTCGAGCGCTTCGTCGGCCGAGCGCTCCCGGTCCACCGCATCGAGGAGCACCTTCGCAGCGGCCTGCTGCACGCGGTCTCGGTCTCAACCACGCACGTCGCGAGTGGGCGCACGGTGGTGTTCCTCGCGCGTGCCGCCGGTGGCGAGATGCAGACGTGGAGCCGCGACACGACGGTCGTGCCACGCCAAGTGCGCCTCGGTCTGCGCCACATGCTCGCCTCGGCGTCGCTGCCGTTCCTCTTCCCCGCGATTGAGATCGAGGGCGAGTACTACGCCGACGGCGGGCTGCGGCAGAACGTCCCGCTCTCGCCGGCGCGTCGCCTCG
Organism: Myxococcales bacterium; assembly: GCA_009692535.1. Taxonomy (GTDB): domain Bacteria; phylum Myxococcota_A; class Polyangia; order Haliangiales; family SHYZ01; genus SHYZ01. The sequence continues at coordinate 15,171 of SHYZ01000029.1, read as the reverse complement.
GCGCTGACGCGCTCGTGGTGGTGAACCCACGCTCGCTCGACCGAGCGACCGATCGTGTCGAGCCCCATGTTCCGCACCCGACGCCGTTCCTCCTGCTCGGCAAGCTGCTCAACGCGATCTTCCTCGAGCGGCTCGACGCCGACCTCGATCGGCTCGAGCGGATCAACGCCATCCTCGACGCCGGCACGCGCATCCACGGCGAAGGATTCGTCGACGAGCTGAACCGCGAGCTCGGCCGCGCGCCGGGACGCGAGGTGCGACCGGTGCGAACCCTGCTCGTGCGCGCCTCACGTGACCTCACGAAGATCGCCGGTGACCACGTCCGCTCGCCCCGCTTCGCTGCGCGCGCCAGCGGCATCGTCGGCAAGCTGTTGCTCCGCCTCGCCGAAGGGGACGGCTCGCGCGACGGCGATCTCCTCTCCTTCCTCCTCTTCGACGGCGACTACGCGCAGGAGCTGATCGAGCTCGGTCGCGCTGACGCGCGCGCACGCCACAACGAGCTCTGCCAGTTCTTCACCGACGTGTTCGAAGGCGAACGCGAACCGTAGCGTAGCGCTACGACCGCCCGCCGGGCAGCGGGATCGCGGCGAGCGCTTCGCGGAGCGCGGCCTCGATTTCGGCCAGCCGCGCCGCATCGGTCACCTTGCTGCCGGCAACACGGTCGCGGACGTAGAACACATCGGCCACGCGCGCCGCCTCGGTCGCCACCTTGGAGAGCCCGATGTCGAGGCCGAGCCGCGAGAGCGAAAGCGCGATCGCGTGGAGCACGCCGGGACGGTCCTGCGTGTAGACGTCGATCACCGTAAACTCGCGCGCGACCTCGTTGTCGATCTCGATCTCCGTCGGGACCAGCGGCGTCACCCGCGGCGGCAGTCCCGAGCGCTCGCGCCGCACCCCTTGCGACGGCGCGGCGGCGTCATCGGCATCGGCGCTCGCGAGCACGCGGCAGAGGTCGTCCTCGATGCGGCGCCAGCGTGGATCCGCCGCCGGGATCGCCCGCCCTTGTGCATCGCGCACGTAGAAGACATCGACGACCTCGCCCGTGTCACCCGGTGCTGTCGTCGCGCGCGACGCGACCTGCGCCGACACCACGTCGACGCGGTGAGCGAGCATCACGCCGGCAACCCGCGCGAGCACACCGGGCGCGTCGTCGGCGACGATCGCCACTTCGGAAAATCCCTTCTTCGGGTGGTGCCGAACCGCCATCGCGGCGGCGCGCCCGGCACGAGCGCGAGCCAGCGCAAAGTGCCCCAGGATCGTCGACGGGCCGAAGGCGACGGTGTAGCGATCCGGCAGTCCGCCGAGCCAGCTGGCGAGCGCGTCAGCGTCGGGTGCACCGGCCCGGCGTGCGGCCACCTCACGACGACGACGACGGACCAGCGCGGCACGTCCCTCGTCGTCGCGCCCCGGTCCGTGGCGCAGGTGGGCGCGCGCGCGCTCGTAGAGCTCGTCGAGGAGCGTGGCCTTCCACGCGGTCATGTTGCCCGGCGCGGTCATCGAGGTGTCACAGAACGTGAGCACATAGAGTCCGCGCAGCGTCTCCTCGTCGGAGACGGTGCGCACGAGGCTCTCGATGGTCGCGGGGTCGGACAGATCGCGGCGCTGCGATAGGTGCGACATGAGCAGGTGCTGGCGCACGAGCAGCTCGGCACGTCGCGCCTCGTGCTCATCGAGACCCAGCCGGGGTGCGATCCGCGCGACGAGCTCGGCCCCCTTGTCGGCGTGCGACTTGCCGAGTGGCTTGCCGGCGTCGTGGAGCAGTGTGGCGAGGTAGACCGGCGCGGGGTGAACCAGCGCGCGCGCCGCTGCCGTCGGGCCGGGCGCCTCGTCGGCGAGTTCGCCGCGCACGAGGCGCTTCATGAGCGCGACTGCATAGAGCTGGTGCTGGTCGACGGTGTAGACGTGATAGAGGTCGTGCTGCACACGGCCGGTGCAAGGCGACAGCTCGGGAATCACCGCCGTGAGGAGCCCGAGTTGGTGCGCGAGCTCGAGACGTGAGGGCTTGGCCGCATCGCGCGGATCGCACAACAGCACGAGGAGCTGCCGTGCGGCGGCGGCGTCCCCGACCAACTCAGCGCCCCGCTCGGCCACCAACTCGGCGACGAGCTCCTGGGTATGCCCATACACCGGAAGATCCTGCTCGACCGCGACGCAGAGCAAGCGCACCGCCTCGGCGGGACGCTCGCGGACGAGGTCACCGTCGTTGAAGGAGAGCTGCCCGTTCCAGACACAGAGCTCGCGATCGAGGCGCACCACGTGCGGGGCACGCCGCGGCGCAAGCGTCGCCCGATCGAGCAGACGCTCGGTCTCACGCACCACGAGGCGTGCGTGGCGATAGACCTCCTGCATCAGCGCCTCGACCGCCGGCGCGACCGCGGGACGCACGTCGCCGTCGGCCGTGCGGGCGCGCGGGTGGAGTCGAGGCGCGAGCGCCTCCTGCAGCTCGAAGGTGAGCTGGTCCTGACGGCGCCGCGTCTCGAGCTGGAGCCGCGCGCGCAACGCGAGGAAAAAGTCGAGCGCGGCGGCGAGGAGTGCGACCTGGCGCGGCGAGGCGTGCCCGTGGGCGAGCAGGCCGGCGAGGTCGCGTGTGCCCCAGCGCGCGCGTGCCGCCCAGAGGCCAAGCGAGAGATCGCGAAGCGCACCGTGGCCCAGCTTGAGGTTGGGCTCGAGCAGGTAGATGGAGTCGCCGAAGCGCGAGTGGCGGGCGTGCATCTCGCCTCGAAGACGGTCCACAAAGGCGTTCTCGCCGGCGCGGTGTAGCTCGCGGGGCAGCGCGGCGGCGAGCGCGTCCACGAGCGTCGCGTCGCCCGCGAGGGCCCGCGCGTGAAGCAGCGCGGTCGCCGTCGGGAGATCGTGCGCCGCGAGCGCGAGCGCCTCGTCGAATGGGCGGACCGCATGGCCGAGCTCGAGTCCCGCGTCCCAGAGCGGATAGAGCACGCGATCGGTGAATGCGCGCACCTCGTCGTCGGGCGTGCCGCGGGTCAGAAAGAGCAGATCGAGGTCGGAGTGCGGGCCGGTGTCGCGCCGCCCCCATCCGCCGGTCGCGACCAGCGCCATGCCGGCCGGCACGGTGCCTGCGACCGTGGCGACGAGCGTGTCCAGCGCGTCGGAAAATCCGGCGCAGACCGCCACGCCGCCGGCACCAGCGTCGAGCGCGGTGCGCACGGCCTCGCGCGCCGCCGCGAGCTGCGCGCGCTCCACCGTCGGCACCACGGCGTTCACGCGCGCGAGCATAGCCGATGCGGCTCTTGTCGCGCCGGCGCGGGTCATGCTAATCCCCGGCCATGGCCGACATTGAAATCGGCGCCCTCGATCGGCGCCTCGACGAGACGGAGATCGTCAAACTTTGCGGAGCGCTCGAACAGCACGGGGCACCACGCCTGCCGGCGGCCGACGATGGCGCGGCCGAGGTCGTGGCGCGCGGCCTCGACGACGACTTGTTGAACGACTTCCTCGACCGACTCGATGCCTACGATCTCGCGTGCGAGCTCTACCTGCCGATCGAGTTTGAAGGCACCTTCGAATCGTGTGGCCTCCGCGTCGGATCGGTGCACGCGCTCGTCGAAGTCCTCGAGCAGATGCGTGACGAACTCGGCCTCAAAGCAGCCGGCGTCGATGACGCAGCTGCCGACAGCGAGGACGACGAGGACGGCGAGGACGGCGAGGACGACGAGGACGACGAGGACGACGACGGCGACGACGGCGACGACGGCGACGACGGCGACGGCGATGAGGACGAGGACGAGGACGAGGATGACGAGGACGACGATCTCGCTCTCGCCGACGCCCGCATTCGCGGCATCTGGCGCTCGCTCCGCGCCGGCGCTGCGCTCTCGGTCGCGCGCGCCCTGCCGCTCTGGCTCAAGCGCTAAACGCGCCCCAGCGCTCGAGCAGCGCGCACGCCGATTCGCCCCGCGCCGCTGCATACACGCGCCGACCGCTCTCCGAGGTGCGCTCGAGTCGCAGCTCGAGGTGCCCGTGCGCCAGCACCGACGGGAATCGGTCGCACCACTCGATCGCCACGACATCGTCGCCGGCGCACAGCTCGTCGAGCCCGAGCTCGGCGAGCTCCGCCGCGCGCTCCAGCCGATAGAGGTCGACATGGTGGAGCACCAGCCGTCCGCCCACGTGGTCGTTCACCAACGTAAAGGTCGGACTGGTCACGTGCGCCTCCGCCGGCACGCCGAGCCCGCGCGCGAGCCCCTGCACGAACACCGTCTTCCCGGCGCCAAGGTCGCCCACCAGCCCGACGAGGTCGCCCGCGACCAGCGCGTGTCCGAGCCGCTCACCGAGCGCGGCCATCTCCTCGGGACTCGCCACGTCGACCGGCTTCACGGCGGCGAACACTACTGGTAAACGAATGGCGTGCAAAGCGCGCGCGCCGTCGGCCCCCTCGCAGTCGCCCAGCTCCTCACTTTGGTCCTCACCGGCTGCAGCGCCGAGCGCCCGCTCACAGCGCGCCCGCTCCCCGAGGTCTCCACCCGCGCCCCGCTCCGCACTCCCGGTGCGCGCTCGCCGCGCCTCGCGAGCTACCGCATCGACGCGCGCCTCGACCCGAAGGAGCATCGCGTCACCGCGACCGAGACGCTCACCTGGCGCCACGACGGCACGCTGCCGGTCACCGAGCTGCCGCTCCACCTCTACATGAACGCCTTCAAGCACGAGACGTCGGTCTTCCTTCGCGAGTCGCATGGCGAGCACCGCTCAGCCGACATGGCCGAGGGAAAGTGGGGCTGGATCGAGCTCTCGTCGATCCGCGTCGCCGGTGATCCGACCGAGTTGCGCCCGCGCGCCCGCTTCGGCGAGGACGAGACCACGCTCACCGTGCCGCTGCCGCGCCCCGTCGCCCCCGGCGAGAGTGTGGTCCTCGAGCTCGCGTTCGTCGTGCAGCTGCCGCCGGTCTTCGCGCGCACCGGCTACGACGGCGACTTCTACCTCGTGGCGCAGTGGTTCCCCAAGGTCGGTGTGCTCGTGAGCGACGCGAGCGGCGCACAGGCGTGGCACGCTGAGACCTCGCACCTCGCGAGCGAGTACTTCGCCGACTTCGGCGTCTACGACGTCACGCTCGACCTCCCCGACACGCATGTCGTCGCCGCGACCGGCGTGCTCACCCGCGCCGACCCGCTCCCCGGCGGCCGCCGCAAGCTCACCTACCGCGCCGAGGACGTACACGACTTCGTCTTCATGGCCGATCCGCACATGCAGGTGCTGCACGGCACCGCGACCACCGGCGACGGCGGCCCCGACGTCGACCTCTACATTTATTACCCGCCTGAAAGAGCCGCATGGGCCCCACTCCACCTCGAGGCCGCCCGCCGCACCATCGAGCGCTTCTCGCGCCTCTTTGTGCCCTACCCGTGGCCGTCGATGACCGTGATCGATCCGCCCGCGGACGCGCAGGCCGGCGCCGGCGGCATGGAGTATCCGATGGTCGTCACCACCGTGAGCGGCGGCCCGACCTTTCTCGGCTGGCTGCCGATCGCCGAGGGCACCACCGTGCACGAGGTCGGTCACAACTGGTTTCAAGGAATCCTCGCGTCGAACGAGGTCGATGAGGCGTGGCTCGACGAGGGGATGAACGAGTATGCCGACGGAGTCGTGCTCGACGAGTGGCGCGGCGCCGACCGCTCCGGCCTCGAGGCCCTCGGCTTTCGCGCCGGCTACTACGCCGCGCTGGTGCTCGGCGGCGGTCTCGCCGAGCTCGGCGTGCCGATCGCCGCGCGCTCCTACGATTTCCCCGACTGGGGCGCGTACGGCGTCGCCACCTACGGAAAGACCGCCGCGGCGATGAAGACGCTCGAGGGCATCGTCGGCAAGGAGCGCTTCCTCGTCGCGTTCGGCGCATACGCCAAGAAGTGGGCATTCCGCCACCCGACCCGCGAGGACCTCTTCGCCGCACTCGAGGCCTCGCTCGGCGAAGACCTGCGCTGGTTCCTCGTGCCCGCGTTCCTCGGCACCGGCGAGGTCGACCTCCGCGTCGGTCCGATCACCGCGCGCCCAGCCCACGCGCCCCACGGCGTCTTCGGTGAAGGGGACGCGCGCAAGACCGTCGGCAAGCAGGAAGCAAAGGATGACGGCTGGGTCTCCGAGTCGGTAGTCGTGAACATCGGCACGGTCCCGGTCGCCGCCGACATCGAGCTCCGCTTCGAGGACGGCTCGTCGCAGCGCGTACGCTGGGAGGCCGCCGAGATGCGCGCGCGCGCCTGGAAGCGGATCGAGGTGACCGGCAAGTCGAAGCTCGCCGAGATCACCCTCGATCCCGACGACAAGATCCTGCTCGAGAGCGAGCGCCTGCAAAACTCCCGACGACGCGAGCCCGACAGCACCGCAGCGCGCAAGGTCGCCGCCGAGGCGGGCTTCGTCATGCAGCTCCTCGAGCAGGTGGTGGGCCTGTGAGCGTCGGCCTGCGCACGATGATCGCCGCCGGCCCGCGCGCCCTCCACGCTCACGCCCGGCTCGTCGCGTTCCTCTACCTCGTCGAACTCGCCTTCGCGCTCATCGCAGCCGCCTGCGTGCACGCCACGCTCTCGTCGCTCTACGCGACCGCGCCACTCTTTGACCGCGCCGTCGCCGGCGATCTCTGGGCGCTCGTCGCCAGCCTGCGCGCCCACGATGGCGCACTCGCGACGCTGGTCTTCGGCCTCGGCGCGCTGCTCCTCGTCTACGCAGTCCTCTCGTGGTTCCTCACCGGCGGACTGCTCGGCCTGCTCGACGACCCCGCGGTGCCGCACGCTGACGTCGCCCGCCGCTTCGGCGCCGCCGGCGCCGACTCGTTCCTCCCGTTCGCACGCCTGGCGCTCTGGTCACTCCTCCCGTGGGGCGCCACGCTCGCCGCGCTGCTGCTCGGCTTCGCCCTCGTCGATCCCTCGTCGACCGCCGCCACCCTCGGCGCCGCGCTCGGCCCCTTCGCCCTCGCCCTCCTCCCCGCGCTCCTCGTCGGTGCCGTGACTGCCGCGGCGATCGACTACGCGCGCATCGCCATCGTCCGCACGCACGAGCGTCGCACTGGTCGCGCGCTCCTCGCCGCGTTCGCGCTGCTCTACCGTCGCCCCGTCGCCCTCGCGCACCACGCGCTTTGCCTCACACTCGCCGTCGCGCTCCCCGCACTCCTCCTGTTCCTCCCCGCGAGCACCCTGCGCGCCACCACCGTCGGCGCGGTCGTGCTCTTCCTCGTGCGCCAGCTGCTCCTCGCCGCCCGCTTCACGGTCCGCGTCGCCGCCCTCGCCGGCCAGCTCACCCTCGCCGCCCTCGCCGCCCCCGCCGCCCCCGCCGACCCCGCCGACCCCGCCGACCCCGCCGACCCCGCCGACCCCGCCGACCCCGCCGACCCCGCCGACCGCACCGCCGCTTGAGCCGCCGCGCAACGGCTTGTCACAGCAGTGGCCCTCTGCTAGAAACGCCTGCTCTCGCGACCCACCCCGTACGAAGGACACGACCGATGAAGCCTGACATCCATCCCAACTACCCGCCCGCCAAGGTCAAGTGCGCTTGTGGCTCGGCGAACGAGACCTTCTCGACGCGTGGCTCGTTCACGGTGGACATCTGCTCGTCCTGCCATCCGTTCTTCACCGGCAAGCAGAAGCTGATGGACACCGCCGGTCGCATCGACCGCTTCAACAGGCGCTACGGCCGCGCCGCAGCGGTCGATCCGACCGACGCCGCTGTCGACACCACCACCAAGGCCGGGTAAGGCGAACCGCGCCCGTGGCGAGCGCAAAGCCGTTCGACGTCGGCGGGCAGGCGGTGATCGAGGGCGTGATGATGCGCTCGCCGCGCTCGTTTGCCGTGGTCTGTCGTCGACCGTCGGGAGAAATCGTCGTCAAGGAAGACGCGTGGCAGCCGCTCTGGGCGCACGCCAAGGTGCTCCGGTGGCCGGTGCTGCGCGGCAGCATCGTGCTGCTCGAGTCGCTGATGAACGGGCTCACTGCGCTCACCTTCTCCGCTGATCAACAGGCGGTGGCCGTCGAGGGCGCGCCCAACTCACTCGGCGCACGCAGTGCCGCGCAGCCCGAAGAACTCTCGGCGCTCGCAAAGTGGGGAATGATCGCCATGTCGTTCGCGTTCGGGCTCGCGCTCTTCGTCGGCGCGCCGCACCTGCTCGCGTGGGGGCTCGGCACACTGCTCGGCTTCGACGCGACCAGCTTCACGTTCCACCTCGCCGACGGCGTGATCAAGGTGTTCATCCTCGTCGGTTACCTCGCCGCGATCTCGCTGATGCCCGACGTAAAACGCGTGTTCCAGTATCACGGCGCCGAGCACAAATCGATTTACACCTACGAGAAGGGGCTGCCGCTCACCGTCGAGAACGCACGCGCGCAGACCCGCTTCCACCCGCGCTGCGGCACGTCGTTCCTGCTGATCGTCGTGCTGGTCAGCATCGGCCTGTTCGCCGCGCTGCTGCAGGGACAAATCGCCGACACCGTGCTCGCGGATCACCTGATCAAGATCGTGCTCAAGATCCCGCTCATGTTCCCGATCGCGGGGCTCGCGTACGAGGTGCTCAAAATCTCCGGTCGCAACCAGGAGACCAGCCGCCTCGCGCGCGCGGTCGCCTGGCCAGGGCTCAAGCTGCAGCACATCACGACCCGCGAGCCCGACGACGCGCAGCTCGAGATCGCGTTGATCTCGATTCGCAAGACACTCTGGCGTGAGCGCCAGCTTGAAGCCGGCGGGACCGCTCCGCCGCGCGGCATCGAGGTCTACGCCTCGGCCCGCGAGCTCGACCTCGCGCTGCCGCTCAGCTAGTCCTGCTCGCCTGGCCCATCCTCATGTTCTCCGACCCGAACTTTCTCGCCAAGCTCGCTGGACTCGAGACCCGCTACAGCGACGTCTGCGATCTGCTCGGCCAGCCCGCGGTGATCGCGAATCGCGCCGAGTTTCAGAAGCTCTCGCGCGAGCAGTCGCACCTCGCCGACCTGACCCAGGCGATCGCGCGTCGCCGCCGCATCGCCGCCGAGCTCGACGAGACGCGCGGCATGCTGCGCGATGGCGATGCCGAGCTGCGCGAGCTCGCTCGCGACGAGGGCGCGCGACTCGAGCGCGAGCTCGCGGAGACCGAGCAGCGGCTCAAGCTGCTGCTGCTGCCGCGCGACCCGGCCGATGCAAAGAACATCCTGCTCGAGGTCCGCGCCGGCACCGGCGGCGACGAGGCCGCGCTCTTCGCGGGCGACCTCCACCGCATGTACATGCGCTTCGCCGAGCGGCGGCGCTGGCGCTGCGAGACGCTGTCGGTCTCGCCGGGTGCGGCGGGCGGCTTCAAGGAGGTCATCGTCCTGATCGAAGGGAAGGATGTCTTCTCGCAGCTCAAGTTCGAGTCGGGCGTGCACCGCGTGCAGCGCGTGCCGGCGACCGAGTCAGCCGGGCGGATCCACACCTCGGTCGCGACCGTCGTCGTGCTCCCCGAGGCCGAGGAGATCGACGTCAAGATCGCGGACCACGAGCTCCGCATCGACGTCATGCGCGCTGGCGGTCCGGGCGGGCAGTCGGTGAACACGACCGACTCGGCGGTTCGACTCACGCACCTGCCGTCCGGGCTGATCGTCGTCTGCATGGACGAGAAGTCGCAGCACAAGAACAAGGCCAAGGCGATGAAGATTCTCCGCTCGCGCCTGTTCGAGATCGAGCGCGAGCGGCAGGAGAAGTCAGAGCGTGAGGCGCGGCGGCTGCAGGTAAAGAGCGGCGACCGCTCCGACAAGATCCGCACCTACAACTTCCCGCAGGATCGGATGACCGACCACCGGATCGGCCTCACCAAGCACAACCTCGAGGCGATCCTCGACGGCGATCTCGACGACAGCATCGACGCCGTGCGCGCGCACTTTCAGACCGAGGCGCTGCGCGAAGCCGCCGCCGGCTAAGGCGGCACGGCGGCCTGCTACGCCGCCACGCCACCCCCTGCGGCAGCTCGCCGCAGCTTGACTTGGTCGCGGGAGTTCGCGAGTGTCGCGCTCGCACCGCCCCGACGAATCGTGACGTCCTCTAGCCAAAAGCGCGGCCTCGCCCGCGAGTTCGTCGCCCTCGTCAAGCCGAGGATCACGGTGCTCTCCGTCGCGACCTGCGCGGCCGGCCTCTGGCTCGCGCCCGCCACGTCGGGCGACGGTGGCGGCCCGCCCGCGCTGCTCGCCACACTCACGCTGCTCGGCACGCTCTTCCTCGTCGGCGCCGCCAACACGCTCAACATGTACATCGAGCGCGACGTCGATGGCCTGATGGAGCGCACCAAGAACCGTCCGCTCCCCGCTGGCCGCCTCGCGCCGCGCACCGCGCTCGGCTTCGGCTTGGTCCAGGCGGCCCTCGCGCTGCCGCTGCTCGGCTTCGGCGCCAACCTCCTCACCTGCCTGCTCGGCGCGCTCGCGCTCTTCCTCTACGTGCTCGTCTACACGCCGCTCAAGCGCCGCTCGACCGTGTCGCTGCTCGTCGGCGCGGTGCCCGGCGCGATGCCGCCGCTGCTCGGCTGGACCGCCGCCACCGGCAGCGTCTCGGTACCCGCGCTCGCGCTCTTCTTCGTGATCTTCTTCTGGCAGGTGCCGCACTTCATCGCGATCGCGTTCTTCCGTCGCGAGGACTACGTGCGCGCCGGCATCAAGATCCTCCCGGTCGAGCGTGGCGACGACTTCTCGCGCCGCATGATCGTGCAGTACCTCGTCTACCAGGTCGCGGTCACGCTGCTGCTCGTGCCGCTCGGACTCGGCGGCACGCTCTACCTCGTCGGCGCCGTGCTGCTCGGCGCGGCGATGCTCGCGCTCGGCATCTACGGCCTGTTCATCCCGGCGACCACCCGCTGGGCGCGCGGCCTCTTCCTCGCCAGCATCGCCTACCTGCCGCTGCTCTTCGGCCTGCTCGTCAGCTCGTGAGCGCCGACCCCGCCGCGCCGCTCCTGTCGGTGCGCGGGCTCTCCCGTCGCTACGGCGATCGCGTCGCGCTCGACGGCCTCTCGTTCGACCTCGCGGCGGGCGAGCTGCTCGCGTTCCTCGGACCGAACGGCGCCGGCAAGACCACCGCGTTCGAGATTCTCACCGGGCTGCGCCGCGCCGACGCCGGCGAGGTGCGACTCTCAGGTCAGCTCATGGCTCCCGGTGCGGCCGAGCTGCGCGCGCGCATCGGCGTCGTCTTCCAGCGCCCTGCGATCGACGAGAAGCTGACCGCGCGCGAGAACCTCCTCCTCGGTGCCGCGCTGATGGGCGTCTCACGCGCCGCGGCACGTCCGCGCATCGAGGCCGCCCTCCTCCGCGCTGAGCTCTCCGCACGCGGCGACGAGCAGGTCGCCAAGTTCTCCGGCGGCCTGCGCCGACGGCTCGAACTCGAGCGCGCGCTCCTCGGCGAGCCCGACCTGCTCATCCTCGACGAGCCGACGCAGGGGCTCGATCCCGGCTTTCGCCGCACGTTTTGGCGCGGCATCCGCGAGGCCTGTGCGCGCCGTGGACTCGCCGTGCTGCTCACGACTCACGATCCCCACGAGGCCGCCGAGTGCGACCGCGTCGCCGTGCTCGACGCCGGCCGCATCGTCGCCGAAGGCACGCCGCGCGCGCTCTGCGATCGCCTCGGCGGCGACGTGCTCGTGGTCGAGGCCGAGCGGCCCGACGAGCTCGCGCCGGTGATCCGCGAACGCTTCGGCGTCGAGCCGCACATCGAGGGCGACACGCTGCGCTTCACGCTGCCGCGCGCGCACGAAGCGATCCCCCGCCTCGTCGAAGCGCTGCCGCCGGGACGCCTCACCAGCGTCGGGCTGCACCTGCCGACCCTCGCCGACGTCTTTGTCCACCTCACCGGCCGCGCACTCGGCGCCGAGGATGCGCCCGCGCCATGAACCTCTCGCGCGAGCTCGCGACCATCGGCGTGCTGGTCCGCCGCGACCTCCTGCGCCTCGTGCGGGAGAAGAGCCGACTCTTTGGCGTCGTCGCACAGCCACTCCTCTTCTGGATCATGATCGGCTCCGGCATGGGCAGCTCGTTCGCCATGCCCGGCGGCGCAGCGGGCGTCGATTACCTCGAGTACTTCTTCCCCGGCGTGACCGCGCTGGTCGTGCTCTTCACCGCGATCTTCTCGACCATGTCGCTCATCGAGGACCGCCACGCCGGCTTTCTCCAAGCGGTGCTGGTCGCCCCATCGTCGCGCCTCTCGATCGTCCTAGGCAAAACCCTCGCTGGCGTGATCGCCGCGCTGGTCCAGGCCGCGCTCTTCCTCGCCCTCGCGCCGCTCGCCGGCTTCGACTTCGCACGCATCGACTGGGCCGCAGTCGTGCTCGTGCTCAGCCTGCTCGCGATCGGCCTGACCGCGCTCGGCTTCGCGCTCGCGTGGCGCCTCGACTCGACCCACGGCTACCACGCCGTGATGAGCGTCGCTCTCTTCCCGGCCTGGATCCTCTCCGGCGCGATGTTCCCGCTCGAGGGCGCGTCACCGTGGCTCCGCGCTGCGATGCGCGCCAACCCGATGACCTACGCCGTCGAGGGACTCCGCGCCGCGCTCTACGGCGGCACAGCGCCCGGCGGCACCGGCGCGCTCGGCCTCACCCCGAGCTGCGCGCCGCTCGTGCTCGCCGGCTTCGCGACCGCGATGCTGCTCCTCGCTGCCCGCGCCTGCGCTAAGCGCGCCTGACGTAAAGTTCGCCTGATGCGCCCCGCTCCACTCGCCGCCATCGCCGCTGCCGTCGCCGCGTGCGCCCTTGGTCCGGGCTTTCCAAACCTCGCGGCCGCCGCCCCACGAGGCCCCGCCGAGCAGCGCCACGAGGTCGACGCCGACTTCCAACTCACCCTGTTGACCGGACAAGACAGCGCCACGCTGATCGAGACCCGCTACGTCTACTCGCCCCAGCCGCTGCTGCGCCGCGACATCGTGATGCCGACGCTGCGCCGCTTCGTCCACCGCCCCGACGAATACTGGCTGCGCGCAGCGCACACCGGCTCCACCATCGACACCCGCACCGGTGCCGGCGCCGGCGCACGCGTCCACGCACTCGACCGGCGCATCGCGTTCAGCGCCGAGGTCTTCGCCGAGTTCGACGACGTGCGCCACGACATCTACGAGGACGGCTACGTCGCGCTGCCGGTGCGCTTCGAGACCGCGCTGCGCGTGCTGCCGCTGCTCGATGTCGCCGTCGGCTACCGCGCACGTCCGGTGCTCGCCAGCACCGCGCTCCTCGACGACGCCCGCCTTGACGCTGAGCGCTCCGGTCTCGAACAGGAGGCCCACCTCTCGGCCACCTTCGCCACCAACCGGGACGACTTTCTCGGCACCGTCGCCGTCTACGCGCGCGACGCCGACTGGACCTTCACCGGCTTCCACTCCGGTGAACTCGCGGTGCGTGGCGCCGGCGCGCGGCTCGACCTCTCGCTGCAGATCTCGCCGCAGACCTCGCTCTTCCTGCGCGCCGACGGTCGGATCGAATCCTGGAACAACACCCGCCTCGGCGAGGCTCCCGACTTCGTGCAGGACCTCACGCCGACAGTGCACGGGCTCGAGGCCGACCTCGGCTTCCTCTACTGGCACAAGGGCGAGCTCGGCATCCGCGTCCACCTCGGTGGCGGCTACCGCGGCGAAGAGCCGGTCCACAATTCGCGCGACCGTGGCCTCGGGCGCGTCGGGCTCGGCATCGTCCGCCGCTTTTAGTCCTGCTCGCGGCGGCGCTCGCTACTTGAGCAGCGCGGCGAGCTCGCGCTCCAGCCGCTGCTCGTCGCCGGGCTTATATCCGGCATGGACGTATCGGATCACCCCGTCGCGATCGATGAGGTACGTCGTCGGCATCGACGACGGCTCGTAGCGCGCCGCCACCGCATTGCCGCCAGGATCGAGCAGCACACGCAGCCCGTCGAGCCGGGTCTGCTTGAGGAACCGCTCGACGTTCTTCCGATCCTCGTCGAGGTTGACCGCGAGGAACACCGCGCCGCGCGCCGCGCACCGCCGCGCGATCTCCGCGAGCGCTGGCAGTGACTTCTTGCACGGTCCACACCACGATGCCCAGAAGTCGATCACCACCACCTGCCCACGCAGGGTCGACAGCGTGACCTCCTGCCCCGCGAGATCGCGGGCCACAAAGTCTGGCGCTGCCGTCCCGTTCCCGTTCCCCTTCGCCTTCGCTGTCGCCGTACCGTGGCCGGTCGCCGCGACGAGCACCAGCAGCGCGCACGCCAGCAGTCCTCGCGTCACCACCCGGAAGGCCACCCGCACGACCGTCCGACGCACGGCGCGCGCTACCGATTCACCGCGAGCTCTTCGTCGACCCAATCGGCGAGCAGCTCCGGCGTGTTCGGATCCGTGTACAGGCGTCCGTTCACGAACAGCGTCGGCGTCCCCTCGAGCCCGGCGCGCTCGCCGTCGGCCTTGTCGGCGAGCACCCGCTCGCGGAGCCGCGGGTCGTCGAGGTCGCGCGCGGTCTGCTGCTCGTCGAGCCGCGCCGCGCGGGCGTAGCGCAGCAGCGCCGGCCGCGAGAGATCGTCCTGCCCGTCGAGCATCCGCTTGTGCAGCTCGCGAAACTTCCCCTGCCGCTGCGCGCTCAGCGCGGCCATCGCCGCTTGCACCGACTCTGCGCGCCCGCCGAGCGGATAGTGCTTGAAGTAGACGACGACGTCGCCCGCATAGCGCCGCACGAGCTCCTCGAGCACCGGCAGCACCAGCCGGCAGTGCGGGCAGCCGTAGTCGAAGAACTCGACGATTCGCACCGTCGCGCGCGGTTGCCCCTCGTAGGCCGCCGCGTCGACCGGGATCGTGAGCGGCGCCGTCGATGCATAGCGTGCGCCGTAGGCGGTGCCGATCTCCTCGTCGGTCAGGTCGAGCGCGAGCAGCCGCACGACATAGCGCCCCGCGAACGGCGCGCGCTTGCACGCAGCGTCGGTCTCGAGCGACTTGCGCAGGCTGTGCGCCTTGCCGCAGGGCGAGGCGAGCTTGTCGCCGAGCTGGGCGAGTCGCGCGCGCGCAGCCACGCCTAGCGCTGTGGAGTCGATGCCCGGCAGCACCGGCGCGACTGGCGGCTTTGACCCTGCGCCGGCTCCTGCGGGTGCAGCGAGCACCACGGGCGAGGCCACCGGCGTCGTATCGGCCACCGACTTCTTGTCGCAAGACGCGCCGAAGAGCGGCAGCGTGCCGAGCGTCAGGAGCGTGGCGAGGAGGATTCGCCGGGCGGGCATCGGCCGAGTTTTAGTCTGCGTGTCGGGGACGGTCAAGCCGTGTCTGCCCGCG
>SHYZ01000028.1 GCA_009692535.1 Myxococcales bacterium | reverse complement strand
GGCTCGGCGTCGCGCGCATTCTCGGTCAGCGCCGACGCATCCGATGCGAACACCGGCTGCGCCTGCAGCATCGGCGCGCGCGGCTCGCACAGCGCTGCGGGCGGCGCGCTGCTCTGCGTCGGGCTCGCGCTCCTGCTTGTGCGTCGTCGCCGCGTGCGCTGACCGCCACACGAAGCGCGTCGTCGGATTGACCTCACTCGGGTGAAGCGTCCACACTGACGGCACCTGCGGCGCGCCGACCCGGCCGTAGCCCCCGAGCGCCCCGACGCATGCAGCATCGATTCATGAAGGCTGCCCAGGTCCTGCTGCTCGGCATCCTGCTGCTCGGCGGCGGGTTGGTCCTCGCGTACGCGCTGCGCGGCACGCCCGCGTCGCGCCCTTTGCCTGCGTCGCGCGGCACGCTCGCCTCGCGCGTCGCGCCCGCGCCCGCACAGGCTGTCGCGCCCACGCCCGCACAGGCTGTCGCGCCCACGACCCTCGCCGACGCGCCCTACGCGCTCCGCACCGCCTTCGTTCGCGCCCGGCAGGCCGAGGGCGCCGCCGACGCGCGCCTGCATGTGCGTCGCGACGGCGCCGACCTCGTAGCCAACAACGTGGCGCGTGGCGTGCGTGCGCGCTTCGATGCGCGCGGCGTGGCACTCACTGGTGCTGCGGTCGTCGGTCGGCTCGATGCCGACGAGCTGCGCTGCGATGGCCGCGCGGCCGCCATCGGTGCGGGCGTCGCACGTGTGGATCGCGCACCGCACCGGGTCGTCGTCGAGCGCGACAGCTTCGCGGGCTTTCAACTGCGCGAGTGGTACGCAAACGGTCCGCTCGGTCTCGAGCAGGGCTTCGACGTCGACGCGCCCGGCTGCGACGGCGAGCTCGCGATCACGCTCGCCACCCCTGGCTTTGCGCCCGTGCTCGACGGTGCTGCAGTCAGGCTCGCGCGCGCAGACGGCGCACCCGCGCTCCGCTACGCCGAGTTGGTCGCCGAGGATGCCACCGGGCGCGCACTCCCCGCACGCTTCGCCGTGGCCGATGGGCGCGTGACGCTCGCGGTGGATGCGCGCGGCGCACGCTGGCCGGTGGCGATCGACCCGCTGCTCTACCAAGAGGAGCAGCGCGTCGGGCCGGAGACCTCGGGCGACGGTGCGGTGGACGACGCGTTCGGCTGGAGCGTCGCGCTTTCGGGCGACCGCGCGCTGATCGGCGCACCGCAGGACGACGTCGGCGCCAACGCTGACCAAGGCTCGGCGTATATTTTCGTCCGCGTCGCGGGCGTCTGGTCGCTCGAAGCCAAGCTCACCGCGACCGACGGTGCGGCTGACGATCACTTCGGCTGGAGCGTCGCGCTCTCGGGGGCGACCGCGCTCGTCGGCGCGTACTCCGAGCGCGACTTTGGCGAGGCGCAGGGCGTGGCGTATGTCTTCGTCGGCGCTGCGGGCGTGTGGTCGCAGCAGGCACGGCTCACCGCGGCTGGCGGCGTGGCGGGCAACGGCTTC
Source organism: Myxococcales bacterium (assembly GCA_009692535.1). Lineage (GTDB taxonomy): Bacteria > Myxococcota_A > Polyangia > Haliangiales > SHYZ01 > SHYZ01. Next base: position 24,855 of record SHYZ01000028.1, on the reverse strand, counting down.
GGCTTTTCCGTCGCGCTCGACGGCGAGACCGCGCTCGTCGGCGCGCGGAGCGATCCGGTCGGCACCCGCGCGACGCAGGGCACGGCTCGGGTCTTTGTCCGCACCGGCGAGGAGTGGGCGGAGCAGGCCGTGCTGGTCGCGACGGCGGGTGCGGCGGGGGATCGGTTCGGCGCGTCGGTCGCGCTCGACGGCGAGACTGCGCTGGTGGGCGCCGATCTCGACGATGTTGGCGTGAACTCAGATCAGGGCTCGGCAACCGTCTTTGTGCGCGTCGGCGCTCTCTGGTCCGAGCAGGCACAGCTCGTCGCGAGCGTCGGTGCCGCTGGGGATGGCGCCGGCGGCAGCGTCGCGCTCGACGGCGCGACCGCGCTCCTCGGCGCGGAGCGTGACGACGTCGGTGGGCGCGCGGACCAAGGCTCCGTGACCGTCTTCGTGCAGAGCGGGTCGTCGTGGTCGGAGCAGGCGCAGCTCCACGCAGCCGACGGTTCCGCCGGGGATCGCTTCGGCAGCAGCGTCGCGCTCTCTGGCGCGACCGCGCTCTGCGGCGCCGCCAGCGACACCGTCGGCGCGAGCGCAAACCGGGGCTCGGCCTATGTCTTCCTGCGCGCCGGTTCGTTGTGGTCGCAGCAGGCACGTCTCAATGCGGCCGACGGCGCCACCGGAGATCGCTTCGGCGGCAGCGTCGGGCTCGACGGGGCGACCGCGCTCGTCGGCGCGCCCGTCGGCGATGTCGGCAGCAGCACAAATCAGGGCTCGGCCTACGCCTTCGTTCGCACCGGCTCGTCCTGGTCGCAGCAGTCGGAACTCACGGCGGGCGAGGGCGCGTCGGGCGATCGCTTCGGTGCCGCAGTCGCGCTCCACGGCGACACCGCGGTGGTCGGCGCGCAGAGCGACGACCTCGGCACCCGCATGGATCAGGGCTCGGCGTATGTCTTCGTCCGCGACGGTGCCGTCTGGTCACAGCAGGCCAGGCTCGTCGCGAGCGATGGCGCAGCGAGTGATCAGTTCGGTATCAGCGTCGCGCTGTTTGGCGAGTCCGCGCTCATCGGCGCGCACTACGACTCCACCTCCACGAGCGCGTTCCGCGGCGCGGCGTACGTCTTCGTTCGCGACGGCACCGTCTGGTCGCAGCAGGCCAAGCTGACCGCCACCGACGCCGCGGCCTTTGATCGTTTCGGCACCAGCGTCGCGCTCTACCGCGACACCGCGCTCATCGGTGCGGTCAACGACGACGTCGGCCCAAACCTGCACCAGGGGTCGGCCTACGCCTTCGTTCGCGACGGCACGACGTGGTCGCAGCAGGCTCGGCTCGTCGCGAGCGACGGTGCGGCGGGCGATCAGTTCGGCCACAGCGTCGCGCTATTTCGCGACACCGCGCTCTGCGGCGCTCCGAACGACATGGTCGGCACCCGCGAACTGCAGGGCACGGCGACCGTCTTCGTCCGCGCCGGCGTCGAGTGGTTCGAGCAGGTCCGGCTCGTGCAGAGCGACGGCGTGGCGTTCGACCGCTTCGGCTTCGCCGTCGCGGTCTCCGGCGACACCGCGCTCGTCGGCAGCCAGAACGACGACGTCGACACCACGTCGAACCAGGGCACCGCTTCGCTGTTCGTGCGCGCGGGCAGCCTCTGGTCGCACCAAGCCGCGCTGCTCGCGCCCGACGGCGCCGGGGGGGACATCTTCGGCGCTGCCGTCGCGCTCTCCGGTGACCTCGCGCTGGTCGGCGCGCCGCTCGATGACGTCGGCGCGAATGTCGATCAGGGCTCCGCGACCGTCTACCTCCGCGCCGGTTCCGTCTGGTCCACGCTCACCCAGGTCGTCAGCAGCGATGGCGCGGCGAACCACCAGTTCGGGTTCGCGGTCACGCTCGACGTCGCCGACACCGCGGTGGGCGTACCGCAGCACCAGGGCGCGCTGCCCCTCGCGAATCCGGCGCAGGGCGCGATGTGTTTGGGCCACCTCGTCGCCGAAGGGGCCATCCCGTGCGCGTCGGCCACGGAGTGCGTGAGCGGCTTCTGCGTCGACGGCGTCTGCTGCGATACGGCGTGCGGCGACGGCGCGCTCGACGACTGCATGGCGTGCATCGGCTGGCTCAACGGCGGTACGCACGGCACCTGCTTGCCGCTGTCGGTCGGCGCCGCTCCGACGATCGAGTGTCGTCCCGCGACCGGCGCGTGCGACGTGGCCGAGACCTGTGTCGGCGGGACCACGGTCTGCCCGGAGGATCTGCTCGCGCCGGTGACCACGATGTGTCGGCTCGCCGGCGGTACCTGCGGCCTCGCCGAGTATTGCAACGGCACCGCCGTGACCTGTCCGCGCGACGTTCGGCGCTCCGCGTCCACCGAGTGCCGTGTGGCGGCCGGCGTGTGCGACGTGGCTGAGAGCTGCGACGGCACGGGCGACCGCTGCGGGGAGGACGCCAAGCTGCCTGCGACCGCCGAGTGTCGACCGTCGCTCGGCGCGTGCGACGTGGTGGAGCGCTGCGACGGGGCGAGCGACGCGTGCGCGCCCGATGCCCTCGAGCCGGCGAGCACCGTCTGCCGAGCGGCGGCTGGCGCGTGCGATTTGGTCGAGAGCTGCACCGGCACCTTCTTCGCCTGTCCGCTCGACCGCAAGCAGGTGGCGAGCACGGTCTGCCGCGCTGCGGCCGGCGACTGTGACCGCGCGGAGAGTTGCAACGGCGCGACCAACGCGTGCCCCGAGGACGAGAAGATCCCGTCGGCCACGGTCTGCCGTCCCGGCACCGGCACCTGCGATGCGATCGAGAGCTGCAACGGTCTGGGCGACACCTGTCCCGTCGACGAGCTGCTGCCCGCCTTCACAACCTGTCGCGCAGCTGGCGGCGCGTGCGATCTGGTCGAGAGCTGTAGCGGCACGAGCAGCCTCTGCCCCGTCGACGTCAGGGTGGCGGCGGCCACGGTCTGTCGTGCGTCGGGGGGTGACTGCGATCTGGCCGAATCGTGCAACGGCACGTCGAGCGCGTGCCCCGAGAACGAGCGCGTCCCGCCGACGACGATCTGCCGAGCCTCGCGTGGACTGTGCGACCTCGCCGAGTCGTGTACCGGCGCGACCGACTCTTGCCCGGGCGACGCGCTGCGCTTGGACTCGACGACTTGTCGCGCGGCGGGCGGCGCGTGCGACTTTGCCGAGACCTGCACCGGCGCGTCCGATGCGTGCCCGCCCAACGTGCTGGTGCCGGCGGCGGTCGTCTGTCGCGCCTCCTCTGGCGCGTGCGATCTCGCCGAGTCGTGCAACGGCGTGACCGGGTCCTGTCCGTCTGACGAGATCGCTCCGGCGACGACCGTCTGCCGCGCTGCCGCCGGCACGTGCGATCTCCTCGAGACCTGCACCGGATCGAATAACGAATGTCCACCTGACCTCAAGGCACGCGCGGCCATCGTCTGCCGCGCGTCGGGCGGCGACTGTGATCTCGCCGAGTTCTGCACGGGTGCTGCCGATGCCTGCCCCGCCGATCTCCTCGTGCTGCCGACCACCCTCTGTCGCGTCTCGTCGGGCGACTGCGATATCGCCGAGTCGTGTACTGGCGCCACCAGCGCGTGTCCGGACGACCGCTTTGTCGCCGCGACCACGGTCTGTCGCGCCACACTCGGCGACTGTGATCCTGCCGAGTCGTGTACCGGCACGAGCGCGCTCTGTCCGCCCGCGGTCCTCGCATCCGCGACCGAGGTCTGCCGCGTCTCGTCGGGCGATTGTGATCCCGCCGAGACCTGCAGCGGCATCACCGCGTCCTGCCCGACCGATCTCGTCGCCTCCGCGCTCTTCGTCTGTCGCGCCTCCGCTGGCGACTGCGATCCTGCCGAAACCTGCGACGGCGCGACGCTCTCCTGTTCCGCCGATCTCCTCGCTCCCGCCGCCACCCTCTGTCACGCCGCGGGCTGCGACGCTGGCGCCGAAACCGTAGCTGCACTCTGCGCGGGCGACCGGGCCGACTGCCCCGTGCTCCCCGCCGTGAGCTGCGGGCTCTTCGCCTGCGGCGTCGTCGGCGGCATCGACGCCTGCCTCACCGACTGCGTCGCCGATGGCGAGTGCGTCGTCGGCGCGCTCTGCGTGGACGGTGCTTGTGTCGCGCAGCTCGACCTCGGCGTGAGCTGCTCCGAGCAGCGCCAGTGCCTCTCCGGCTTCTGCACCGACGGCGTCTGCTGCGTCAGCGCGTGCGGCGGCCAGTGCGAGGCGTGCGCCGAGTCCGGCAGCGAGGGCGCCTGCGTCCCCTCGATCGGCGCGCCCCGCGGCCCGCGTCCGGTCTGCTCCGGCGATGGCACCGTCTGCAACGGGACCTGCAGCGGCCTCGTCCGCAGCTCGTGTGCCTTCCTCGCCAGCGGCCTCGAGTGCCGCACCGGCGTCTGCGAAGGCGGCTTCGCCACCGATGCTGCATTCTGCACGGCGACCGGATTCTGTTCGGTCGGCGCCACCGACAACTGCACGCCATTTGTCTGCGCGGCCGATGGCCTCACCTGCGCCGGCGACTGCACCACCCACTCCGAGTGCGTCGTCGGCCGCTACTGTCGCGCAGGCGCCTGCGTGCCGAAACTCGGCGCCGGCGCCCCCTGCGCCACCGGCACTCAGTGCGCGAGCGACCACTGTGTCGACGACGTCTGCTGCGACACCGACTGCGACGAGCAGTGCGAAGCCTGCGCCGAGCCCGACAGCCTCGGCACCTGTGCTCCGGTCACCGGCGCTCCGCGCGGCGCGCGCGACGCTTGCTTCTCAAGTGGCGGCGTCTGCGGCGGCGACTGCAACGGCACCAACCCCAACAGCTGCACCTACCCCGACGAGGCCACCCGCTGCGGCGAGCGCCGCTGCGACTCGGCCATGCTGATCGACGTCGGTTCCTGCGACAGCACCGGCTCCTGCGACGATCCGCCGGCCATGCTCTGCGAGCACGGCTGTTTCGGGGGCGACTGCCTCGGCTGTCTCACCGACCAGCACTGCGCCGTCGGCGAAATCTGCATCGCCAACCTCTGCATCGCGACGCCGCCCGTCGAGCCTGACGGTTGCGCCTGCCGTGCCGCTGGCGAGGGCCGTGCGCGCCACAACCCGCTGCTCGCCCTCCTCGCCATCGCGCTCGTCGCACGGTTCATCCGTCGCCGCCGCACTGTTTGACAGCTTCACCACGCGCGCGGTACCCCCGACCCCATGCACGTCGCCCGCAGTCTCGTCACGCTCGCGGCTCTGCTCGCCGCGTGCAGCCCGCCGTCGCTCACGCCCGACTCCGCGTTCGCCGACGAGTGCGGCCCGATCAAGGTCGGCGCGGCGCAGCCGAACACGCTGCTCGACTCGATCGGCTTCCCCGCCACGCTGAAGAAATCCTGCAGCCCGTACTACTTTACCGACCCGGTCGCGATCTCCTCCGAGCTCACCATCGAGGCGGGCGTCACGCTCATCGGTCCGATGGGCGGCAAGCGCAGCCGCCTGACAATCACCCCCGGAGGGCTGCTCCTCGCCACCGGCACCGCCGAGGAGCCGATCACCTTCACGTCGACCTACGCTGCATCCGGCGGCGTGCTCGGTGGGCAGTGGAGCGGCATCCTCTTCCTCGAGTCGCGCCCCGGATCGCATCTCGAGCACGTCATCATCGAGTACGCTGGCGGCCGCTACATGCGGGTGGTCGGCGACGACGAGTTCGGCGCCTACGAATTCCCCGTCGACGGCTCGCTGCTGAACGACTCCACGCCCAACCTCGAGGTCGTGGACGTCATCATCCGTCGCTCGAACGGCTACGCGATCGCCGCCACCACCTCGGACCCGTTCGACACCGACAAGCAGAGCATCTACGCCGCGATGGACCGGGTGAGTTTGTCCGACAACCAGCGCGGACTCTGGCTGCCGGTCAACCAGGGCGGCGCGCTCGGCCCCGACCTCTGCTTCGTCCCGCGTGCCGTCGACGGCACCTGCCCCGCGGATCCGGCGCCTGCCGGTCACTTCGTCGAGCTGCACCTCGACTCGAACTTCGGCCGCACGCCCGAGAGCGTGAACCACGACGCGGTCTGGAAGCCGTACGGTGCGCCGTTCCAACTCGACACCGTGAACGTCGTCGGCGGCGCGTTGCTCGAGGTCCTCGACGGCGCCGAGCTGCGCATGACGCAGGTCGGCGGCATCAGCGTCGGGCTGAACGAGCCGGGCGCGATCCGCATGGTCGGCACGGCGGCGCGTGGCATCACGATCACGTCGGCGACCGCGAACCCGACGCCGGCGCAGTACTGGAACGGCATCTCGATCTGGGACATGGCCGACGAGCGCACGCACCTCGAGGGCGTCGACATCTCGTACGGTGGCCGCCGCGCGCCGATCCTGACCGAGGCGCCCGCGCTGGTGATGATCTACAACAGCAACCCGACGCTAGTCGGCAACCACGTCCACCACAGCGTCGGTGCCGGCATCCACTGGAACTGCCAGTCCGATCCGGGCGGGCTCGAGGAACCGCCGCTGCCGAGCACCAACACCAGCGACGACGCGACGATCGCCTGCGCAGCGTTGGTCGGCTCGGGGATCGCCGAGAACTACGGCTGCGCCTGTCCGATGGGCGGCTGCATGAACCGCTGCCCGCCGACCGGCCTTTAGCTACGTCGCTGGCGCGCGGTCGGGGATCGGCCAGTTCTCGCCCCAGAGGCGCGCGCCGCCGTCGATGTAGAGCGTCGTGCCGGTGATGAACGACGAGCCGGGCGCGAGCAGGAAGAGGATCGAGTCGGCCACCTCCTCCTCGCTGCCGAGGCGCTTGAGCGGCGTCTTCTGGCGGCCGAGCTCGATCAGCTCAGGCGGGTAGCGCTTCGAGCCGGAGGTGAGGATCACGCCGGGCGCGACCGCGTTGATGAGCACGCCATGCTGCGCCCACTCGACCGCGAGCGTCATCGTGAGGTTCTCGACGCCGGCGCGGGCTGCGCCGGTGTGCGCCATGCCGGGGAAGCCGCGGAAGATCTGCGCGATCACGTTCACGATGCGACCGCCGCGCGCCGGGATCATCGCGCGCGTCGCGACCTCGCGCGTGACGTAGAACGTGCCGCTCAGGTTGTTGCGAATCACCGCGTCGAAGCCGCGCGGGGTGATCAGCTCTGCCGGCGACGGGAACTGTCCGCCCGCGTTGTTGACGAGCAGGTCGATGCGACCGAAGCGCGCGAGCGTCTCGCCGACGAACGCGGCGATTTGGTCGGGCTCGCGGATGTCGCAAACGCTCTGGAGCACGCGCTCGGCTCCCGCGACCTCGGTGAGCTCGGCTGCGACGGCCACCAACTTCTCGCTGGTGCGACCGCAGATCGCGACGCTGGCGCCGAGGCGGGCGAGCTCGAGCGCGGTGCGGCGACCGATGCCGCTGCCGCCGCCGGTCACGATCGCCACCTGTCCGCGGAAGAGCTCGGGCGCAAACGTCGCCATCGCGCGCGACGGTAGCATGGGCGCATGCGTGCGCTGCACAACGGCAGGACACAACGGCAGAACACTCCCGCCGAGAGCAGCGGGGTGTCGAACCTGGAGGCCGCGATGCAGAGCAGACGCGTTAGTCGCACGACAGAGCCGGTACCCATTGTTCCCGCGCGTGCCAGCGGAGCCACACCGGTCGCGCTACGGGTTGGCACACCGGGACGCGAGGTCGCGCTGTCGCGCGGTGGGCGGCTCGCGATCGGCAGCGATCCCTCGAACCAGATCGTGATCGACGACCGGTTCGTGTCGGCGTTTCACTGCACCGTCGAGCTCGAGTCGACGAGGCGGCTGGTGGTGCGCGACCAAGGCAGCCGGAACGGCACCTTCGTCAACGGTGCGCGGGTGCGCGAGTCGCTGGTTGAGCCGGGGGCGCGGCTCGTCGTCGGCGGCGTGGTGATCGCGGTGCTCGAGCGTGGCGGTGACAAGCGTCGCCCGGTGCTCGTCGGCGAGGCGCCCGCGTTTCTGGCCGCAGTCGCGCTGGCCGAGCGGGCGGCGCGCGGGACGGCGAGCGTGCTGCTCCAGGGCGAGAGCGGCACCGGCAAGGAGCTCTTCGCGCGCCTCGTGCACGACGCTTCGGACCGAGCCGCGGGGCCATTCGTGGCGGTTAATTGCGGCGCGATTCCACGCGAGCTCGTCGAGAGCGAACTCTTCGGGCATGAGAAGGGCGCGTTCACCGGGGCGACTGATCGCCGGGCGGGGTTCTTCGAGCAGGCCGACGGCGGCACGCTGTTTCTCGACGAGCTCGGTGAGCTGCCGCTCGCACAGCAGCCGGCGCTGCTGCGGGTGCTCGAGACCGGCCGGATCCAGCGCGTCGGCGGGCAGTCGTCGCGGCCGGTCAACGTGCGGGTGGTCGCGGCGACGAACCGCGAGCCGGTGAGCGAGGTGAAGACAGGGCGGCTCCGGCTCGACCTTTATCATCGAGTCGGCGTGGTCGAGCTGCGCTTGCCGCCGCTGCGTGAGCGGCCGTCCGACATCCCGCTACTCGCGCGCCAGTTTCTCCACGCGCTCGCCGCCGAGTACGGCGTGCGTGTGCTGTCGCCGGCCGCGCAGGCGGCGCTGCTTGCGCACGACTGGCCGGGCAACGTCCGCGAGCTGCGCAATGCGGTGCAGCGAGCCGTCGTGCTCGCGGATGGCGACGTCGGCGTGGAGCACCTGTTCGCGCCGGGCCATGCGGCGCGGTCGGGAGCGGCACGGCCGGTCGCGCCGCCGGTGTTGGCGTCGGTCGCGACGCGTGGTCCGGGACTCACGCTCGACGAGGTGCTGCGCGAAGTCGTCGCCAGCGCGCTAGCGAGCCATGGCTCCTACCGCCGCGCTGCTGCCGCGCTCGGCATGTCACGCTCGACGCTTCACGACCGTGCGCGCCGCTTCGGACTCGGGGCTCGCGAGCCGGGGGCGTCTGTGCCGGGCACCGCGTCGGCATCGGCGGCGGTGTCGGCGACGTCGTCGGCGGCGTCGGCGTCGGCGGCGTCGAGCGGCCCTTCGGACAGGAGTGGCAACGCGAGCTGCGGCGAGGGGCCGGCGTGCGCCGTGCGGATCGTGCCGTCGGAGGCAAGGTAGTTCGCGGCGAAGCGGCTGGCCGCGACAGCGTCGAGCGCGCGCAGCCGTCCGAGCAGCCGATCGGCGAGATCGCCACTCGCGACCGTGTGCGAGCCGAGGTCGGAGAGCTCCGCCTCGAGACCCCGGACCAGATTGTCCGCGCTCTTCTCGGCGATGCCACGCCCGCGAATTACGCGGAGCACCACCCTGAGCAGCTTGTCGCGGTCAAACGCCTCGGTCGCGCCTTCGCGCTTGAGCACGCGCAACTCGGGCGCGGCGAGCCGCTCGTAGGTCGTGAAGCGCCGGCCGCAGCCGAGGCACGCGCGCCGCCGCCGCACTTCGCGCGCGCCCCCGCGCGAGTCGAGGACGTGCGAGTCACCGCCGCAGAACGGGCACTCCACGGCGGCGAGTGTATTACAGTCGCCCCGTGAGCACGGCGGACGGCACACGCCGGTATCTCGTAAAGGAGATTTTCGGCCCGACGCTGCAGGGTGAGGGGGCGCACGCCGGTCGGCCCTGCGTGTTCCTCCGCTTCGCCGTCTGCAACCTGGCCTGCAGCTGGTGCGACACCGACTTTCGCCCCGACGGAGCGACGCGCCTCGGTGTGGACGAGGTCGTCGCAGAGCTCCTTGCGCGCGACCGCCACGGCAGTCGCATGGTGGTCGTGACCGGCGGTGAACCGACGCTGCAGTGGGACGGGGCGCTCGCCACCGCGCTCGCTGCTGCAGGGTTCCGCGTGCACCTGGAGACCAACGGCACGCGCGCGCTCGCCGCCCCGGTCGACTGGCTGACGGTCAGCCCGAAGCCGCGCTTTCACGAGGCGGGCGACGCGCTGCTGCTGGTGAGCGGCGACGAATGCAAGCTCGTGGTCGACGAGACGATCGGCGAGGCCGACCTCGCGCGCTATGAAGCGATGGCGTTCGGCGCGCTGTTCGTGCAGCCGTGCGCCGGGCCCGACGCGGCGGTGCAGCTCGCGCGCGCGATCGACCTGGTGACACGACGGCCGCGCTGGCGGCTGTCGCTGCAGCTACACAAGCAACTCGGGCTGCCCTGAGCGCGCGCGTGCGCCTCGTCCCGCGGTGAGGCAGGCTGCGGCGAGGCCGACGAGCGTGACAGCACCGAGCGTGAGCCCGAGCGCGGCGGGGTCGGCGGCGCGGAGGAGCGCCGGTGCGACGCCGATGAGCGTCGGGACCAGCGCGCGCCACGCGACGTAGGCACGCTTGGCGCGGCGCACCGCTGCGGCCGGCACCGGCAGCGTGGCGAGCAGACGGTGCGGCTCGATCGGCGGCGTCGCGAGCCGGTGGCCGAAGAGCGCGGCCCATGCGACGAGTGCGGCCGCACCGGAGAGCGCGTAGCGAGCTCGTGTGGCGTCGTCGCCGAACGCAGCGCCGGCCCACATCGTGAGCACGACCGCGCCGCCGACGATGTAGTGCATCGGGTAGCGACGACGCGCGAGCGCGACGTCCTTGGCGTAGATCGGTGCGGCCGCGCCGCGGGCGAGCAGGCGTCCGAAACGCGCCTCGAGCGGACCCGCGTGGTCGAGCTCGACGTGGGCGAGCCGCACGGCGTCGAGCGCGACGAGCAGTCGAAGCGCGTGGGGCAGGGCGGTGGTGCCCCAGCGTGCCGCACCGAGCCAGGCGAGCGCGGCGACGGCGAGGGTCGCGGCACCGGCGAGGAGCGCGGCGCCGAGGGGGAGTTGTGCCAGCGCGGCAGGGAGGGCGGCGACCAGCATGGCGGCCGTCGCCGGCACGAATGAGATCCAGACCGTGCGGGGGCCGGCGAACTCGCCAAAGGTGAGCGCGAGCGCGCGTTGGGCGCGCGTCGACACGACGATCCCGCAGCCCGCCGTCGTCGCAGCGGGCCCGAGCAGCGCGGCCGCAGCGAGGGTGACGGCGAGCGCGCCCGCATGCGCCGGCACCGCCGCGAGCCCGAGCGGAACGGCGGCGACGATAAGCGCGAGCGCAGCGAGGACCGTCGCCGGTACGCCGCGCCGTGTGACGAGCTGGTGGAGCGCCCCGCCGCCGACCGGGAGCCGTGCCAGCAGCGCCGCGTCGTCGTGAAAGAGTAGCCGCCACGGCGCGCGCATCACCTGCAGCGCGGCCAGCGCTGCGAGTCCGGTAAGCCACACGGCGCGTGCGGCGGCGAGGCCCTCTTGCGAGCGGGTGCGCGCAACGAAGAGCGCACCGAGGAGCCCGGGCACGAGCACGAGCGCGACGCGCAGCGCGCTGCGGTGCCATGGGGAAAAGGCGGCGGCGCGGTGGTTTTGGGCGCGCGCGTCCCACGCGACGAGCCGGCGTCCGGTCATGCGCGTTCGCCCGCATGCACGACGGAGAGGTAGAGCTCCTCGACCGCGCCGTCGCCGCGTGCGAGCAGCGCCTCGAGCGCTACGCCCGACACGTCGGCCACGGTGCGCCCAGCGTCCATGATCACGAGCCGCGTGCAGAGCCGCTCGGCGATGCCGAGGAGATGCGTCGACAGGACGATCGCCGCGCCGCGCTCGGCCGCTCGCGCGAGCGTTGTCCGCGCCGCGCGCGCCGCATGCGGGTCGAGCCCGTTGAGCGTCTCGTCGAGCAGCACGACGTCGGTGCCGCCCGCGAGTGCCGCGGCGAGTGCGACGCGCTGGCGAAAGCCGAACGACAACTCACGCACCAGCCGGTCAGCGACCTCGCCGAGCGCGAGCGCGTCGAGCAGCGCCGTCGTCGCGGCCTCGTCCTTCCGGCCACGCGCCTCGGCGCAGAACTCGATCTGTTCACGCGCGGTGAGGAACTCGTACATCGTCGGCGGCTGCGCGCAGAAGCCGACCCGCGCGAGCGCCACCAGCGGCTCGGCGAGCGCATCGACGCCGCCCACGCGAATCGTCCCCGCGCGCGGCTCGAGCCCCCCGGCAATCGCGAGCAGCGCCGTGCTCTTCCCCGCGCCGTTCGGCCCGAGCAGCCCGACGATCTCGCCGGCGCCGACCGCGAGGTCGAGCGCATCGACCGCGACCCGCCGGCCGTATTTGACGGTGAGCCCTTGGACCTCGAGCAGCATCGCCGCGCATTCTGGCACCGAGCAGCGCCGCCGCGCGCGCCGAAAAAGCTGAGAGGGGCGCGGCAACTGCCGGCCCCTCTCGGGAAGACGTCCTCGTTTGGAGGCTCAGTCGAGCCGTCGGGCCTCCGACCCGAGGTAGTTGTCGATACAATGCATCGTCGCAGCTCCTCCCCCGGCATGGCGCCGGCACCCGACCCTGGATGGGCCCGCGTCCTGCGGCAGAGCCGCGTCGCGTGCGCTTTGGGGTCGAGTGTTCATCAGGGGCCCTTTGCGGGCGGCTACGGGCGCGTGGATGAGCTCACCAGTGAGCTCGCGTCTTGCGACCGGCGGCACTTTAGTACCGCTCCACGAGTATAGCGGTGGCTCAAGGGGCGGCCAGTTTCTTGCCGCGCGCCGCCTTGCTCCCTCTCTGCGCTGGTGTTATTCCCCGTCGCCCCCGACGAGAAACAGCATGTCCACGACACCGTCTGCCACGCTCGAGAGCTTCCCGAACCCGCACCCGGAGCGCGACTACCGGATCGAGTTCTCCTGTCCCGAGTTCACCTGCCTCTGTCCGCGCACCGGCCAGCCCGACTTTGCGACGATCCGGATCACGTACACCCCGGACCGGCTCTGCGTGGAGTTGAAGTCGCTCAAGCTCTACCTCTGGTCATTCCGCGACCAAGGCACGTTCCACGAGGCGGTGACGAACCGGATCCTCGCGGACCTCGTCGCCGCCGTCGCGCCGCGTTGGCTCTCGGTGGTCGGTGATTTCAACGTACGTGGCGGTATCCACACCATCGTGACGGTGGAGCACCGCGCCGCCACGACGTCTGCGCCGGTTGCGCCGGTTACCTAAAGGGCAGCCGGGCGGACGGGCGTCGAACTAGAGGGCGTCGAACTAGAAGGTGAAAATCTGGCCGGTGCGCAGGCCCGGGCCCTTGCCGAGGTCTCTCGCCTTGAGCTTCTCGCCGGCCACTGGCTTGGCAGCCTTTGCCGGCTTCTCGGCGACCCGCTCGGCCTTCGCCGTTGCCGGGCGCCCGAGGAAGTCCCCAAGCCGACCCTCTACCGTCTCGCTCATCGAGACGTCGTTCACCTCGCACCAGGCCCGGAGGCGTGCGTAGGTGGGGCCACTAATCGAGACACTCTTGCGCGACTGCTTCTTTGCCATGGCTCAGGATTAGCCAACAGGTGGTGGGTCGTCAAGCACGACCTACCATCCATGGGGGTCATGGCGCCTCGGTGAGCCAGTCCCGGGGACGCAGGTAGTCGGTCAGCTCCGCCTCGCGGCTGCCCGGCGCGGGCTGGAATCCGTACTCCCAGCGGGCGAGCGGTGGTAGCGACATGAGGATCGACTCGGTGCGTCCGCCGGTCTTGAGGCCGAACATCGTGCCGCGGTCGTGGAGCAGGTTGAACTCGACGTAGCGACCGCGCCGGTAGAGCTGGAACTCGCGCTCGCGCTCACCGTGCGGTTCGTCGCGTCGGCGGACGGCGAGCGGCAGGTAGGCGTCGAGGAAGGCCGCGCCGACGTCCTTCACGAAGGCGAAGGTGCGCTCGAGGTCGCCTTCGAGCCAGTCGAAGAAGAGGCCGCCCACGCCGCGTGTCTCGCCGCGATGGGGCAGGAAGAAATACTCGTCGCACCATTTCTTGAAGCGCGCGTAGTGGTCGGGGTCGTGGCGATCGCAGGCCGCGCGCAGCGTGCGGTGAAAGTGCAGCACGTCGTCGGGGAACGGGTAGGTCGGCGTGAGGTCGGCGCCGCCGCCGAACCAGCGTCGGTCGCCGTGCTCGAGCATGCGGAAGTTGGCGTGCACCGTCGGCACCATCGGCGAGCGCGGGTGGAGCACGAGCGACACGCCGACAGCGCGAAAGCGCGTGCCGGTGCCGGGGAGCTGCCGCGCGAAGTCCTCGGCCAGGTCGCCCGCGACGTCGGAGAAGTTCACGCCCGCCTTCTCGAACAGCGCGCCGCCGGTGAGCACGCGCGTGAAGCCGCCCCCGCCGCCGCCACGCTCCCAGCGGTCCTCGAGGAAGCGCGCCGAGCCATCGAGCTCCTCGAGCGCGGTCGTGATGCGCTGCTGGAGCTCACGAAAAAACGCCGCGGCACGGTCTTGCAGCGAGGGTTCACTCACGGTCGCGAGGATAGCGCGAGCGCGCCGTGGTACCTCTTGATCCAGTGTGGCCGCTCGTCCGTCTCGCGCGCGCCAGCCTGCTCTTCGGGCGCATCCTCGCGAGCTATCTCTTTCAACTCGGGCTCGAGCGGATTTTCGGCGAGCCGCGACTCAAGGCGCGCTGGCGGCGGTTGCACCGTCGGAACGCGAAGCGGCTCTACCGCGGCATGGTCAAGCTGCGCGGCGTCTACATCAAGCTTGGGCAGATCCTCTCGATCATGGGGACGTTCCTGCCCCGCGCTTACGTTGAGGAGCTCGAGGGGCTGCAGGATCAGGTGCCGGCGCTCCGATTTCGCGAGATCGAGCGGTCGATCTCGCGGTCACTCGGTCGCGCGCCGCGCGAGCTTTACGCCACGTTTGACGAGCGGCCACTCGCGGCGGCGTCGCTCGCACAGGTCCATCGCGCGACGCTCACCACCGGCGAGGAGGTCGCCGTAAAGGTGCTCTACCCGCGCGTCGCTGAGATCATCCGCGTCGACCTCATCGTGCTCGGCTGGGCGGTGCAGGTCTACCGCCGGTTCGTGCCGGTCATGGCGATCGAGCGCGTCGTCGACCAGCTGCGCGAGCTGCTCGCGCGCGAGACCGACCTCGAGCATGAGGCGCGCTGCATGGAGCGGATGGCGGCCAATTTCGTCGGCGACGACGACGTGCTCTTCCCGCGCGCCCACTGGCCGCTCACTCGGCGCGGCGTGCTCACGATGACCTTCATGCCGGGCATCAAGGTCTCGCGTCGCGCCGAGCTCGAGGCCGCGGGCATCGATGCCGACGCGACGGCGCGAAAGCTCGTCGAGGCGTTCTACAAGCAGCTCTTCATCGATCGGTTCTTCCACGCCGATCCGCATCCGGGGAATTTCCTCGTGCAGGCGGGGCCGGGCGGGCGACCGCGCATCGTCGTGCTCGATTTCGGCGCGGCGACTGATGCGCGGGCGAACCTGATCGACGGGATGCTCGCGATCCTCGGCGGCCTGTTCGCGCACGACGATCGCCAGGTGATCCAGGGCATCGAGACGATGGGCTTCGCCGCGCCGGGCGGTGATCGCGCGCTGCTCGACCGGACGGTACGGACCTACTTCAACAAGCTGCTGGCGTTCGACGTGCGCGACTTCGGACGGATCCGGCCGGAGGTGGCGAAGAAACTCGCCGACCCCGAGCTGCGCCGCGATGAGCTGCGCGAGCTGATGAAGAGCGTCGAGTACCCCGAGGGCTGGTTCTACATCGAGCGTGCGGTGGTGATCCTCTTCGGCCTCGCGGCGCAGCTCGCGCCGACGCTGAACACGGTGCAGGTCGGGTTTCCCTACGTCGGGCGGCTGCTCGCTGAGCGCGCGGCGGCGGCGGCGACGGCACCGGCTCCGGCTCCGGTCACACCGCGGCAGTCCCCCGAGGCGACCTGACGTGACCCTGCGCCTGGCTGCATGCTATCGACAGAGTGCCTTGCGACGCTCTGCCGTGCTGCTGCTCACGCTCGCCGCCTGCTCCGAGGAGGTCGTCTTCACCGACGCGGACCGCTGGCCCGACGGTCTGCCGCCGCCCGCGGTCGGCGACGGCAAGGTGATCATCACCAACAGCGGTGACGACACGATCTCCTGGCTCGAGCTCGACACGCTCGCGCCGGTGCCGTATCGAGCGCGCGTCGGTCGGCTCCCACCAGAGCGCGAGGGGCCGCACCACGGCGCCGCGCTCCCCGACGGCTCGGCCTACTTCATCGGCCTCTCAAACTTTGTGCCCGGCTCAGGCACCGGGCCCCACGGCGCGCACGGGCAGGGGACAGTCGATGGCTACCTGCTCAAGTACCGCGCTGCCGACGGCGTGCTGCTCGGCGAGGCCCGCGTAGCGCGCAGCCCCGGCGACGTGCGGATCACGCCCGACGGCACCAAGGTGCTCCAGACCCACTTCGATCTCGTGAAAATTCTCGAGCACGCAGAGTCCGGCGACTTTGCGGCGATGGTCTCCGACCTCGCCATCATCGACACCGAAACGCTGGCGGTGACCTTCGTGCCGGTCTGCCCTGCGGGGCACGGCGTCGCAGTCTCCGACGACGGGCGTGAGGCGTACGTCGCGTGTTGGGGCTCGGACGAGCTCGCGATCGTGACGCTCGCGACGCTGGCGGTGGAGCGCTTCTCCGTCGGGCCGGGCGAGCCGAACCCGCTCTCGCCGGTGTACGAGCCGTACGCCGTCTCGGTCTCGCCCGTCGATGGCGCGGTCTGGGTCTCCTGCGTTCGCACAGGCGATCTGCGTGTGTTCGATCCGGTGCGCCGCGCGTGGGACGAGACGCGCGGGCCGGTTCGCCTCGGCGGCGCGCCGTTCTTCAGCGCGTTCACGCCGGATGGGGCGACGTTGCTCGTACCGTCGCAGGGGAACGAGTCGGTCGCGTTCATCGAGGCTGCCACCGGCGCGATCGTGCGCACCGTGGCGCTGCCCGAGGCGGCCTGCTCGCGCCCGCACGCGGTGCTGGTTCACCCCGATGGCGAGCGCGCGATCGTCGTCTGCGAGGGGGATCACCGTGCGCCGGGCACGGTGGCCGTGCTGGCGCCGCTCGTCGCACCGTCGGTGCAGACGTTTCATGAGGTCGGCGTCTATCCCGACGACGCGTTCCTGCTGGTGGTGCCGGAGTGAACGCGCGGCTGCTCGTCACGCTGGTTGTGCTCGCCGCCGCCGGTTGCACCGTGGAGCAGAGCGCCGCCGAGTATGGCGAAGCGCTGTTCGCCGATCCCGCCGTCGCCGGCAGCTCGCGCAACACCTTTGCCTGCGCGACCTGTCACCAGACCGGCGCGACCGAAGACCTGTCGCGGCTCGACTCCGGCGCGAACCTTCGTGGCGTGGCCGCGCGCGCCTCGTTCTGGGGCGGACAGGAGCTGCGACTCCTCGACGCGGTGAACGCGTGCCTCATCTTCTTCATGCGCGCGCCGCGCCCGCTCGACGAGGACGACCTCGATGGCCACGCGCTCGCCGCGTACCTCGAGTCGATCACGCCGAGCGGCTCGCCGACCGACACCTTGCCGTTCACCGTGCAGGAGAACGTGCTCGACTTTCCCGTCGGTGGTGACGCTGCGCGCGGTGCGGTCGCCTACGACGCCGCGTGCGGCACCTGCCACGGCGCGCTGCACACCGGCAGCGGCGGGCTGCTCGGCGCGACGTCACGCACGATCCTGCCCGAGCTCACCGACGAGTACGCCACGCTCTTCCCCGGCTTCGATCCGCACCTCGTGGTGACCGAGAAGGTTCGCCATGGACGATTCTTCGACATCGGCGGCGCGATGCCGCTCTATTCGCTGGAGGCTCTCGACGATGCGACGCTTGCCGACATCCTGGCGCACGTTCTTCCTTAGCGCGACGCTGCTCCTGCTCGCGGCGTGCCCACACGAGGCGGCGCCGCCGAACGAAATCCTCCTCGGCGGTGCCTCCGACGAGGTGCTCGGTGCGTTCCGTGACGCCATCGCCGCCGGGCTGGTCACGACGGACGATGCGCGTGCTGCCCACCTTACCGCGCCGACCGAGGGCGCGACGCTCGCGCGTGCGACGCCGGCGACGTTCACTTGGATTCGCGTGACGCCGGGCCCTCGGCCGCGCCACGGCCTCAACAACGGTGTGTTCGTCTGGCTCCACTTTGCCGGTCCCGGTCTCGACCCCGCGGTCGACGTCCTGGCACCGACGGTCGACTCGAGCTGGACGCCGCCCGCCGCCGACTGGGCCACGCTCGGCGCTGCCAGCGGCACCGTGACCATCACGCTCACCACCGGCACCTTCGATGACGGCATCCTCGGCACTGAGGGCGCATTCACCCCGACGACGCCGTCGTCCTTCTCGTTCGTCGACTAGCGACTAGCGCGGCGCGAGCGGGCGGCGCATGCGAATCGCCCGCTGCCCCGCGTCGTAGAACCCATGCTCGCCGTCGAGCACCGCAAAGCCCGCGCGCGTGAACATTCGCTGTGCGCCGAGGTTCGTCTCGGCCACGGTGAGTCGCAGGTCGGGCACGAGCGCGCGCTCGCCCGCGAGCGTCGCGAAGTCGATCGCATAGCCGAGCAACCGCGTGCCGACGCCGTGCGCCTGGTGTGCGGGCGCGACCCCGATGGCGATCAGGTCCGCGGCGTAAGAACCGCGCGGCAGATCGGTCGGTTCGTAAAAGCCGACCAGCACGAAGCCGCGCCGTTCGCCGCTCGCATCGTCACACTCGAGAAACGTGAGCACCCCCGGGTACACCATCCACGCGGGAATGATCGTCCGGTAATCCCCGAACGGGAGATAGACCTCGATCGCCGTGTCGCGGACCCATGCGAAGTCGTCGCCGTGTTCGCTCGACCTGCGGATCACGGGCGCGACCTCTAGGCGCCGCTCAGGCTCGCAGCGGGACGAGGACGGCGGCGGATGCGCATGCGGCCATGGCTGCAGCGGCGGGCGGCTCGGCGGTCGTCGGCACAACCGACTCGTGCGCCGGCGGCACTGCCGAGATGGCCGTGTTCGTGCCGACCGCGATGAACTCGTGGGCGTAGGCGCGCAGCGTGTACTTCCCGGGTGCGACGCGTGCGAAGCGCGACGCATCACCCTCGAGCTTGATGTTCATGGCGAGGTCGCGCGCCACAACGGTGTCGGGCGTGCGCGACCGCGTGGGCAGACGGTCACCAGCGGCCACGACGATGTCGCGAACCACCATCGGCGACCTGTGCTCCTTGAGAACCTCTTCGACAACGACGAGCGTGCTCATCCCACTCCTCCCTCTCCTAGTACCGGCTTCGATTCTACTCCGCACTCACTTTGGCTGCGGCGGCGCAGTCTAGTCAGCGCACCTGCACGCGTAAAGATGAAATCTTTCTCACGATGTTGTTGACGCGGGGCGGCGACTCGCGTCCGCGAGTTTTCTCTTGCAGGCGCCGCACAGAGTCGGTTCCTGCATCGCGCCGAACTTTGTTCGGAGCTGCAGATCGGCCGACCAGTGGATCGACGCCGCGCAGGTGACGCAGGCGATGATCTTGCTCTTGAGCCCCTCGAGAAAGTCACGACACGCGTCGCACACGTGCGTCGGCGGCTTCGACTTGGATCCCTGCGGCTTCGCCTGCAGCTGCGCGAAGCGCGTCCAGATCCACGTGTCCTTGCAGCCTTCCGGTTTGTGTTTGCACGGCACCGGCCGATCGGTGAACGCACCGAGGCTCGAGCCGCACGCGTCGCACAGCCGTGACGGCGGCGCGGGCGGCGCGAGTGGCGCTGGTGGTACGCCCTCAGCGCTCGCTGGGCGCGCAGTCTTTCGCTGCTTCGCGAGGCGCTCGAGCTGCGCACCGCGGCGATAGCTCCAGGTCCCCTTGCAGCCGCCGCGCTTGCACGGCACGTCGAGGTCGCGAATGTGCGCCCACGCTGACTGGCACGGCGCGCACATTCTCGCCAGCGGTCGTCCCTCGCCGGCGCGATGTGCCTCGAGCTGCTGCACCTTCGACAGGGTCCACGTTCCCGCGCAGCCGGTGACGCGGCAGGGGTGCTGCTCGTCGGCGAGCTCGGCGAGCTCGCGATGGCAGCGATCGCACGCCCGCTCCTCCGGATGACCGCGTCCCGCGAGCGCGTCTTCGAGCTGCGCGAGGCGCGGCCAACTCCAGCCGCCCTGACAGCCTTGCGTGCGGCAGCGCACCTTGCGATCGCGCAGCTCACCGAGTCGCGCATCGCACGACGCGCACATTTTTAGCGTCGGAGTCGCGCTCTCGCCACCCGCCGCGAGCCGCTCGCTCCCGGTCCAGCTCCAGGTCTGCGTACAGGACTCCATCCGGCACGGCACCACCATGTCGCCAAGCGAGCGCGCGCTCTGGGCACACGCAGCACAGGCGTGGCGTGGTGTCGGCGGTGCGCCCGCTTCCTTGTGCGCGTGGATCGCCTCGAGCTGCTCGCGGCTCGTCCAGCTCGTGCTCGTGCCGCAGCCCGGCGTCACGCAGGAGAGCTCACGGTCGACGAGCGTGGCGGTGCGCGCGTGGCACAGGTCGCACAGCCGCTCGGGCGTGCTCTTGTCGCCGGCGGCGAGCGCCTTTCGCTGATCGCTGCCGCGCCAGAGCCACGAGCGTGAGCATCCGCGCGCTGCGCACGCCACCTTGCGATCCGTCACCGGTTCACCTGCTCGCGCCACGCTCAGCCCCCCGCCATCGCCATGACCAACTCCACGCGGTCGCCGCTCGCGACCTTGGTGTCGCCGCGTCCGTGCAGCACGACCTCGTCGTTCACCACGAAGTTGAAGCCGTCAGTGTCGAGCTTGTCGCCGAGACCAGGCACCACGCGGTTGATCGCCGCCACGAGCTCGCGAAGATTCGAGACGCGCTCGGTCACGACCAGCCCGCCGCCTGGAAGTGCGTGGAGCGAGTCCGGCACGAGCACGCGCACCGCGAACCCGAGCGCGACCTCGGCGAGCCGCGCCCTGAAGTCGACCGCCGGTCGCCCCTCGTCGTCGAGCTGCGAGACTTGGTAGAAGCGCGTGAGCAGCGCGTCGAACTCGGCGCGGTCGATCTTTTCGCCCTGGTACGCGCCCCAGACCAGCTCCTCTTCGAACCAGCGGCGGGGCAGCGTGTCGTCTGCGCGGCGCATGCCGAGCGCGTAATTGATCATCCGCTCGAGCCCGGTGATCGAAAGGCCGACACGCTCGAGCTCCACGGGCGACAGCGTGAGGCCGGTGACGTTGGCGACCTGCGCCGAGAACTGCACGAGCCCGGGGAGGCTCGGGCTGTTGAAGAGCTGCGTCGTGAAGCGGCACATCCCGACCGAGTCGCCGACCGCGTAGACGTCTTCGCAGCGTCGGACCGCGATCTCCTTGCCGACGTAGCTCTGCGGCTCGGCGGCCACGTCGCCGCCGTAGAGCGCGCGCTTGAACGCCGGGTCGTCGTTGATCTTTGCGTTGATCTCGAGCGTCACGCGGTTGCGCAGGTGGTCCATGCCGCGCGTCGCGACGGCGAGCCCGAGCGCGAACGCCTTGATGATGCGCGCGTCGTGCGGGTCGCTCTGCATGAGGCCCTTCACGGCTATCCGGTACTCGAGCGCCTCCTTCGGATACTTGCCGGCCTCGACGGCGCGCGCCGACCACGCGAGCGTGTCGCCGAAGCCCTCGCGCCGCGCGGTCATGAAGAGCAGTTTCTCGACGACCTCGTAGTTGCCCCAAGTGAGCTCGAGCCCGCCGGTCTCCGTCGGCCCGATGATCCCGCGCTGGTAGAGCTCCATCGCCCACGAGATCGACGAGCCAGCCGACGCGGTGTCGAGGCCGAGGTCGTTGGCGATGTTGTTCAGCCGGATGAGCTGCTTGACGTCGGTGAGGCCGATCATCGGCCCGAACTTTCCGACGGTCACGTACTCGGGGCCATCGCCTGAGTCGTAGCGGTCGCCCTTCCCGTCGGCGCCGAGGTCGTTCATCGGTCGACAGTTCACCGGACAACGGAAGCAGCCGGCCATGTCGTTGCGGTACGGATCGATCCGCTCAGCGTCGAGCGCGTCGGTCCAGGTGGTCTCCTGGTTGTTCTTGGTGCCCATCGCGCCGAGCAGCCGCGACGGCTTGTAGAGGAACGGCGTGCCGCGCACCTTGAGCGCGTGCTTCACCACGGCGGTGCCGAGCACCTGCTTGGCGATCTCGCGGTTGTACGGCTTGACCGCGGCGGGGTCCGCACCGAAGCCGAGCTTTGGATCGAAGCCGCGCACGACGATCGCCTTGAGGTTCAGCGAGCCCATCTTTGCGCCGGTACCGCCGCGCGCGTAGATCGCCTTGGGTCCGCCCATGATGCCGGCGGAGAGCACGCCGCGCTCACCGGCCGAGGTGATGCTCGCCATCGCGAGATCGCGCGCCCACTTGCCGCCGAGGTCGCGCTCGACCCGCTCGCGCAGATCGATGTTGTCGAGGCCGACCCACGGCGTGGCGTCGCGGAACTCGATCTGATCGCGCTCGATGTGGAGATAGGTCCAGTCGGCGGCGCGCCCGTGGAGCACCAGTCGGTCCCAGCCGGAGAGTTTGCAGAAGGACGGAAAGTAGTCGCCGCAGTTCGTGTCGAGCAGGATGTACGACTCGGGCGACCAGCCGGTGCAATTGCCGCGCGCCGCCGACGGCACGATGCCGGTCAGCACGCCCTGTCCGAAGATGAGCGGGTTCTGCGGATCGAGCGGACCGCCGGGCGCGGTCGGGTCGAGCAGGTTGTAGAGGTAGAACATGTTGCCGCCGCGTCCCTCGAGGAACGTCTCGACAACGGCGCGCGGCGTGTAGCCCTTGCGGACCGTGCGTCGCTCGAGGTCGATGAACGCGGTCGCGCCCTGCGTCGGGTATTGCGACTCGGGCGCGAGCCGAGCGAAGAGGCGATCGTACGCGGTCATCAGCGGTGCGTCCTCGGCGAGATTTGCACCGGCCATGCACGATTGCAACGTGCGCGTCGCGCAGTGGCTTGACAGTCAGGCGTCGGACGCGCGTGCTGGAGGTCGTGGGTGCCTGCGAGGAGCGCGTATGAGCGTGGCGCAGTGGACCGAGCCGTCGGGAAATCCGGGCGACTCGTGGACACGCAAGGGGACCGACGTCGCCACGCTTGCGCTGTGTGCCGGGATGGCGCTGGCGGGCGCCATGCTCGCGAGCGGGGCGGGTTTCTTCGGCATCACGCTCAGGGTCTCGCGCTACGCTCTGCCCCCGGCTGCCGAGGTCGTGATGGGCGTGGTCCTGCTTCTGGTCGCAGCCCTCTGCGCCGTGCTGCTCGGGCTCAACGCGCGGGTCTGCCCCATGTGTCGTGGCGTCGTCAAGACCGTGGCGACGAGCGTCCGGCAGAGCGACGAGCAGGCGTTGCGCAGCAGCCTCGAGGACGCCGATGTCCCGGCGCTGTGGCCGTTGCTGCTCCGTGCGCCGAAATCGGGACCACGACTTTGCGTGAACGCCGCGTTCTGCAAGCGCTGCAAGACGATCGGCGAGGTCTCGCTGTCACGCAGCGACGGCAATGGCACCGTGCCTATGGCCGCCTGCGTCTTCCGCGGTGCGCAGCATGCACCGGTCTGGCGGCTGCTCGGGCAGGTCGCCGTTGAGTCGGGCTAGCTCCGCGCCTCCAGCGGGCTGGCGAGTCGCGCTAGATCCGCTCGACGATGCGCGTCTCGTCGCCCTGCAAGACGTGCTCATGGTCGATGAGCACAAGGTCATCGTCGCCCAACGTCACCACGCTGCCGTCCGAGCGCACGCCATCCCCGGCGGTGCGGCGGTCGGTCGTGCGGCGCTCGCGTGGGAAGACTCGCGTGTCAGGGCGCGCGTCGCGACGATCGCGCGCGCGACGATCGCGTGTGAGCCGTGTGCGCAGCGCGTCGACCGACCCGGGCATCGGCGTGAGCCGCGCAGCGCGGGCGCCGCAGTTGTGGCACATCGGCGTCCACTGCGCGTGCAGCTCGACGAGGCGAAGGTGCTCGCGGCGCGGGTCGGCGCAGATCGCGCAGGTCGCCCCGAGACCGACTGCGCGGTGCTCGGCCCAGCGGGTGTAGCAGCCCCAGCACCGCCCACGGCGGAGCTCGGCGACCTTCGCGTTGCACACTTCGCAGCTTGCGCGCGCTTCCATTGCGTCCATGAGTCCTCCGGCCCGCTCTGCAAACGTTGGTGAGACAGCGGCCCCGTTCCTCGTACGCGGCGCCACCGGCACGGGCAACTTTTCGCCCGAGGCGGCGCGCCCGCGGAGGACTAGACTGGTGACGCGATGCCGTCGGTCACCGCGCTGCGCCACGCACCCTGGTCGCTCTCGAAGGCGAAGTGTGCGCTCCGCTGCCCGCAGGAGTTTCACTTCCGCTACGTCGAGAAGATCCCCGAGCTCGCCGTCGAGCCCGACGCGCGCATCGGCAAGGCGGTGCACGCGCTGCTCGAGACGCTGCTCAAGCGCAAGCCGCTGGCCGACGCACTCGCGGCCGGACGCAAGGGGCTGCTGCACGCCGCCGAGCACACTCGCTTCGACGAGCTGGTTCCTGCCGCGCAGGCGTTCGTCGAGCGGATCGCGACCTTCCGTTCGCGCCGCCGCGTCGAGCGCGAGCTCGTCGAACACAGGGTCGCCGTCGACGCTGCGCTCGCGCCGGTCCCGTTCTTCGACAAGGCGGCCTACTTCCGCGGCGTCTGGGATCTCGGCTACGTCTTCAACGAAGGCGAGGTCGCCGTCGTCGACCACAAGACCGGCGCGCGCCGCGCGGTGTCGGAATTCGGCGACCAACTTCAGGCGTACGGCGTACTCGCAGTCGCGCACCTGCGGGCGGCTCGACGCGTCTGGCTCGGCGTGCACTTCGTCGCAGCCGAGAGCATGGAGTGGAGCGTGCCGGTGCCGGTGGAGGCCGTGGCAACCGAGCTCGCGCCGCAGTTGCTGGAAATGCTCGAGGAGGCGGGACGCGCCGTCGCAGGGCCCGTCGCGCCGAAGGAGAGCTCGTGGTGCGAGCGTTGCGCGTACCGATCAATCTGCCCCGCGATGCGTGCGCGGGCGGCGGTGGCGGACGCGCCCGGCGGCAGCGGCTAACGTACGGCGGTAGCGTCGAGCTTCGGCGGTACGAGGCCGACGTCCCGGCACCAGTCGCTTGGCATCACCCGTTCAACTCCGTCCCCTGACGCAGGCGGGCGAGCTACTCCGCGAACAAGGCGGTCCGGTTTTTCGGTTCTCCGCTGCGGGACGCGAACACTCCAGCAGCGCTATGACGCGATTCACCGTGAGGATCGGGTGCTCCGGCAAGAGCTCGAACAGCCGGAGGCTGAACACCGTCGCGTCATCACGCGCGATTAATCGGT
>SHYZ01000001.1 GCA_009692535.1 Myxococcales bacterium | reverse complement strand
GCGGTTGCAGGTCAGCTAGTCCTTGGTCGCGACGATCATCTGCTTCTGGTTGAACAGGCGGGCGCGTGCGGCGAGCGCGAAGAGTGGGCGCAGCACCGGCTCGACGAGCTGCATGCGGAGCCGGTCGCGCCCGCGCAGCAGTGAGAGGAAGTAGGCGAACGTGCCGCCGCCCTCGGGGCCGGGATAGAAGGCGACGTTGGTGTGGCGCGTGGTGCGCAGCCCGTGACGCGTGACCAGCGCGGCGAGCTCGTCGCGTGTGAGGAATTCTTCGTAGACGTCGGAGCCGCGGGGCGCGGGCGGCGTGTGTGGGCGACCGCGCGCGGCACGCAGCAGCCGGCGGGCGGTCTGCAGCGCGAGGTCGGCGGCGCCGTCGAGGCGGCCGATCGCGCCGTGCACTTTTGCGTCGGGCGTGACGAGCACCGCGTGGCCGCCGGGGCGAAGCACGCGCGCGAGCTCGGCGAGTACGGCGTCGCGGTCGACGACATGCTCGATCACGTCGGCCATGATGATGGCGTCGACCGTGCCGTCACGAAACGGCAGTCGCTCCGCCGAGCCGAGCGCGAGCCCGACGCCGCGCGTGTCGGCGAGGTTCTCTCTGCACGTGATGAGGTTCACCTGGGCGAGATCGATCCCGACGGTGAGGCGCGCACGCGGTGCGAGCAGCGCGACGATGTCGCCGATGCCGCAGCCGAGATCGACGGCGACCTCGACTTGCTCGGGCAGCGCGGCGAGGATCTCGCGGTTGCGCTGGTGGCAAAGGTCGGCGTAGAGGCCGAGCCACGCGGGGTAGCGGTCGACCCAGAAGCCGGTGCCCTTGGCCCACTTCGCTGCATAGAAATGTTCGAACTCGCCTCGCAGCGTCACGCGCTCGCCTCCAGGGTCGGTCTGTCGGGCGCCTTCTCGAGCGCGCGCATGTGCCGCGTGGCGCGCGCGTGGTAGGCGAGCGACAGGATTACATAAGCGACACCGTGGATCGCCTCGGCCACCGCCGCGCCGACCGCGCCCCAGGCGAGCACTGCCGGGATCATCACGGCGAGTCGGACCGCCGACGAGGCGAGCACCAACTCGAACGCCCAGCGCGGACGCCCGAGGCTGACGCAGAGCGGTGCCGACCAGAACGTGAGGATCCAGACGAGGTACCAGACGTACGCGGCCAGCACCGGCGCGGCATCGGCGTACTCGGGGCCGCTCACCATGTCGACGAGCCAGGGCGCGAGCAGCGACGCGGCGGCGCAGCCGGGCAAGAGCACCACGGCGACTGCGAGTGAGGAGCGGCGCACGACGCGGCGCACGTCGGCGAAGCGGCGCTCGGCAGCGAGGCGTGCGAGCGAGGCGAACGCCGCCTGAAAGAGGCCCGCGGCCAGTCGGTTCGCGAGGTCGATGAAGTGGTGGGCGAGGCGGAACAGGCCGACCTCGTCGGCGCCGCGGAACACGCCGAGGAGGAGCACGGCAGCCTGGGAGGCGAGCGCCTTTACGGTGTCGATGCCGAACGAATAGCCGAGCAGTCGGCGGATTTCGGCGGCGCGCGGCTTGAGGGTCGCGAGGGTGCCGCGTGCGAGTGCGTCGCCGAACTCACGCACGAGCGCGCGGCGGGTCGCGAGCAGCATCGCGGCGGAGAGCACGAGCTCGGTGACGACATACGCGCCAACGAGACCGACGAGACCGTAGCCGAGCAGCAGCGGCACCAGCACCAGCGCGAAGCGGAAGAGCGAGCTGCCGATGCCGAACAGCGCGAGGAAGCGGAAGGCCCCCAGTGAGCGCAGCGTGGCGCCAGCGGTGTCCTGCACCCAGGTCCCGAGCAGCGTGAGGGCGTAGAGCCGGATCGCGGGCGCGAGTGCCGGTGTGTCGAGAGCGCGCGCGGCGATGACGTCGGCGAAGGCGAGCAGCAGCACGCAGGCGAGGCTGTTTACTGCCGCGCTCGCGCCGTAACCGAGGCGCACCACCGCGCCGGCCAGCTCGCCGTTCTTGGCGGCGCGCGCTTCGGCGAGGAACTTGGTGACCCACTCCCACACGCGCACCGCGAGCACCAGGGTGATGACGTCGGTGACGGCGGTGACGAGCGCGAGTTGGCCGAAGGCGCCGCGGCCGAGGATGCGCGTGACGAGCACGACCTGCGCGAGCCCGACGACCGACTTGCTCGCCGTGGCCGCCCACATCAGGCCGGTGTTGGTCGCCAGATCGCGCAACTCGGGGTCGAAGAAGCGCCGCAGGCGAGCGCGCAGTCGCTCTTTGAGGCTGGTCACGCCGACGCTTTCGTCGGGAGGCCGGTCACGCCGGCTCCGGCGCGTGAGGGCGGGGTATGATGCACGCCCAAGGTCGGTCGCCGCATGAACCTGCCGCGTTCACGCGACACCAATAGCACAATGCAGAGGCCGCCACGCTCGGACGGGAAGCCCGGTGTGGCTCGGTTCGCCGCCCTCGCGGCCGCGCTTGCGGTCGCGTCGGTGGCCACGCTGTTCGCGCCGCCCGCCGTCGCCGAGTTCACGACGCTGCGCGGCGACATTCACCGCACCGGCTCGGTGCCCGGAGTCGGCCGCATCACCCGCCCGGCGGTGAAGTTCGCGGTCTACCTCGGCGGAGACGCGCAGTCCGGCACCTTTGTGCCCGGCGTGGTCGACGACGTTGAGTTGGTCTTCCTCGCCGCCGGTGAGCATGTCGAGGCGCGGCGGTATGACGACACGGTGCTCTGGCGGTCGCCGCAGAACGGCGCGCGTGAGCTGCTCGGCGTCACGGATCTCGACGGCGACGGCACCGACGAGGTCGTGGCGCTCTCGGCGTTCTCGGGGCGCGCCCTCGTGCTCGATGCGGCGACTGGCGTCGAGCGTTGGATCTCGCCACTCGGGCGTTACCCGGCGATCGGCGGCGCACGGCTCCACGACGTGACCGGTGACGGCCGCGCCGAGTTGCTGCTCGCGTCGTCCGGCTCGGGCGCGCTCGTCGGTTCGCAACTCGCCGATGTCTACGCCTTCGACGGCGACGTCACCGCCGGTGCGCCGATCGCCACGATTGAGCTCACCACGCACGACTATGACCGCGGCCGCAACGCGAGCTTCGCTGATCTCGACGGCGACGGGCGCGCGGAGCTGATTTTCGAGGGGCACCGCCGCATCTACGCCTACGACGGCGCGACCGGCGTGCTGCGCTACGAGGGCGCGGTCGGCCCGGTGCCGTACGCGCAGGGGCAGACGATCGTGGCCGACCTCGACGGAGACGGAGACGACGAGCTGCTGCTCTTCACCAACGAGAGCTACGGCGCGGAGAACCGACGCCACGTGCAGATGGTCGACCTCGACGCCGCCGGCGTGCTCGTGCCGCGTTGGGAGTATGGCGTCGTCGACCTCGCAAACGATCGCCACGCCTTCGTCGGCGACTCGGTGATCGACGTGGACGGCGACGGCACGCTCGAGGTGGTCGGATCGCTCTTCACCGCGTCGGTCGGCGCGTGGACCACCTACGTGCTCGGCGGGGCCGACGGCGCACTCGTCGCGAGCGTGCCGGGACACCTCGTGGGCGCGGTCGATATCGACGGGGGCGGGGAGGGGGCGGCGGAGATCCTCGTCTCGCCCGGGCCCGACGAACTCGGCGTCACCGCGTTCAGCGTGCGGCCGGCCGGCCCCGAACTGCGCTTCTCCATCGCTGGCGCGCGCGTCTTGCGGGACCTGTCGCTCGCCGACCGAAACCGGCAGTCGCTCGCGGAGCACGCGCTCACGGTCGACCCCGACGGCGCCGGCCCCACGTCGACCAGGCTGCTGCTCGCGGTCGAGGGTGGAGGCGAGGCGGGGCGCTGGTCGCTGCGTGCGTTCGACGCGACGGTGGCGCCACCGTCGGTCATCGCTGAGTACTCGCTCCCCGAGGGCGTCACCTTCTCGTCGGCGCAGCGCGTCTCGCTCGCGAGCGGCGGCGTGCTGCTGGTCGCACGCACCGACGGCTACATGGTCGTGCTCAACCACGCGATGCAGCCATTGAACCAGCAGCGCTACGCGACCGGCGTGGTGCCAGGCATCAAGATCGGTGGCTACTTCACCGGCTGGCGCGGCATGGGCGCCGCGCCGCTCGTGGCCGATCTCGTCGGCGATGCGGGTGAGGACATTGTTCTGCGCGATGCGCGGAAGGCGATCGTGCTGCTCGACACCACCGGCGCCGGTGCGACCACGCCGCCGCGCCGCGTGTGGGAGGTCTTCGGCGAGCGGTGGTATCCCGCGCTCGTCGATCTCGACGGTGACGGTCGACGCGAGGTGGTCACCGGCGACGCGGGGCGCGCGACCGGCCGTCGCGCCGAGGACGGCAGCGTGCTCTTCACCGCGACCGTCGGCGGCGGCACCACCGGCTACCCGGCGCCGATCGACATGGATGGCGATGGTGCCGAGGAGGTGGCGTACACGACGCACGATGCGTCGACCGGCGAGCAGGTGTTCGGGATCGTCGATGCGAGCGGCGCCGCACGCTGGCCGGCCGAGTACCGTCGGCTCTCGTCGTCGTCCGGCTTCGGCGGCTTCGCGATGACCGACTTCACCGGCGACGGCGTGCCCGACATGGTGGCGCACCCCGGCAATTTCTTCGTCGCGCTCGACGGCGCGACCGGCGCGCAGCTCTCCGAGTTGAACATCGGCAAGCTCACTTCGATCCCGATCCTCCACGACGCCGACGACGACGGCACGCTCGAGGCCGCGGTCTACAGCGCCGATGTGTTCACCATGTTCGACCTCGGGCCCGAGGGCGCCGAGTTCATCGACTATGTGCGGAACCCCGTCCCCGCCGAGGTCTCCTACTACCAGTACGGCGCGCTGGTCGCGTGTCCCGACGGGGCGCGCATCGCCTACTCGGTGCAGAACTCGCCGCGCCTGCGCGTGGCACACGCCGGCAGCATCACCGCCGCGCTCGACGTGTACGTCGCGCACGGTGCGGCTTTCACCACGCGCGAGGAGGCGTTCGCCGCCGGGCTCGCGCCGCCATACCTTGGCAACGTGAACGCCGCGTCGGACTTTGCCGGCGACGGCGAGCCGCGTCTCATCGTCGGCTCGGCCGACGGCAACCTCTACGTGCTCCACGCGTGCGCCGATCGCGCCGAGGATCTCATCGACTGGAGCTACCGCTTCGACGCGCCGGTGGGCGAGCCGGTGCCGGCCGACCTCGACGGCGATGGGGATCTCGAGATCCTCGTCTCCGTGAAGGACGGCCACCTCTATGTCATCGACCACGAGCCGCTCGCAGGACCGCTCGGCGTGGGCGAGGGACCGCACGGCATCCCGGTCGAGTTCGACGAGATCGAGACGCTCGATCGCATCACGGTGCACTGGGAGCCGGTCGACGGCGCGACGGGCTACGAGGTCGCGATTTTGGACGGCGTCGGCGCGGTGGTCACCGAGCCCGAGTTCGTCGCGGTCGGACCGGGCGACGAGGCGGTGCTCACCGGCGTGCCACTCGAGCTCGGCGCGACCTACTACACGCTCGTGCGCGCAGTCGGCGCGGGCGGTGAGCGCTCCTTTGAGCGGCGCTCCGACGGATTTCGGCGCGTCGACCGCTCGCCGCCACAGGTGACGCTGCGTCTGCTCGGGGATCGCCTCGTCGCCGAGGCCGCGGACGCGACCGGCCTGCTCTCGCTCACGATCCTGCGCTGCGGCGTTGTCGACGACGATGGCTGTCCTGAGCGTTCCCCCGTGCTGGTCCTCGGCGGCGGTCCCGTCTCGGGCCTCACCGCCACAGTCGAGGCGTCGTCCTCCCAGCTTGCGCCGGGCAGGCACCGCATCCTCGCGGAGGTGCTCGACGTCGCCGGCAAGCAGACCCGCGCGGAGCTCATCATTGAGCTCGCCGTCGCGCCGCCGATCCCGACGCCCGAGCCTGGCGGTTGCTCCTGTCGTGCTGCCGGCGGTGGCCGCGGTCCCGGCACGCCGCTTGGCTTGCTCTCCCTCTCGCTGCTCGCGGTCGCCCTCACGGTCACCATCGGGCGCCGTCGCGCCCGCGCTTGACCGACCCAAACCCTCCTTACTAGTCTCACGTGAAATCGTGACCCAATCCCAATCAGCCAGCAGCACCAAGCCCGAGCGGATCGTCGTCACCGGCGGTGCCGGCTTCGTCGGCTCGCGCCTTGTCGCGCGCCTGCTCGACGACGGACACCACGTCGTCGTGCTCGACGATCTCTTCACCGGCCGCAAGGACAACCTCCCGCTCGGCCACGCGCGCCTCGAGTTCGTGCTCGGCAGCGTGACCGACTTTGCGCTAGTGAAGGACGTGCTGCGCGGCGCGGCGATCGTCTTCCACGAGGCGGCGCGCAACATCATCGTCTCCACCAAGGACCCGCGGCAGGACTACGAGGTGAACATCGGCGGCACGCTCAACGTGCTCCTCGCCGCGCGTGAGACGCCGGGCCTGCGCCGCACCGTCTACGCCTCGTCGGCATCGGTCTACGGCAACCCGCGCTACCTGCCGATCAACGAGGACGACGCGACCAACATGCTCTCGCCGTACTCGGTGTCAAAGTACGCCGGCGAGAGCTACTGCAAGGCGTTCTACGAGAGCTACGGGCTGTCGTCGTCGTCGGTGCGCTACTCGAACGTCTACGGTCCCGGGCAGCGCGCCGACAATCCGTACTGCGGCGTCATCGCCAAGTTCTTCGAGGCGGCGATGGCCGGCGAGGCACCGCGCATCCACGGCGACGGCGAGCAGACGCGCGACTACACGTACATCGACGATGTCGTCGAGGCGACGATCCTCGCCGGCATGCTGCCGAAGGCCGACGGGCAGGTCTACAACGTCGGCACCGGGCGCGAGACCACGGTGAACCAACTCGCGCGGACCATCATTGCAGTCACCGGCGCGAGCATGGAGCCGCAGTGGGTCGACCGGCGCGACATCGACAACATCCGTCGCCGCGTCGTGAACATCGAGAAGCTGCGTCGCGAGCTCCGCTGGGTGCCCCGAGTCACCGTCGAGAACGGTCTCCGCCGCACCTACGAGTGGATGACCTCGGCCAAGACCGCCGGGCCGTGACGCGGCCGATCCGCGTTCTCCATGTGATCGCCAGCCTGGAGATGGGCGGCGAGCAGCGCTACCTCGTGCGGCTGGCGAACCGGCTCGATCCCGCCGTGTTCGAGCAGCTCGTCGTCTACAGCGGCGAGGACGCGCTCCGTCGCGAGTTTGGGCCGCAGGTGCGGTTCCGCACGCTCGGCGCGGCGGTGCCGACCGTGCGGCATCCCGCCGACCTACGCGCCGTGCCGCGCATGGCGCGTCTGTTGCGCGCCGAGCAGATCGACGTCGTGACCACGCACGGCTCGGGGCTGCCGGTGCTCGCCGCCAAGGCGGCCGCGTTCGTGACCGGTCGCCCGGTGATCCACACGATCCAGCGCCCCTACGGCAACCGCTCGCGCACCGAGGATCTCACCATCCGGTTTGCCCCGCTGCGTCGCCTCGTCTACGGCATCACCGACCGCTACGTCGCGCTCGGCAGCTACTACGCCGACGACCAGATCACGCGCTGGAAGATCCCGCGCGACAAGATCGTGCTGAACTACATCGGCCTCGACCTCGAGGAGTTCCAGGTCGGCGCCGAGACGCGCGGCGAGGTGCGGCGCGAGCTCGGGCTCCCGGACGCCGCGCCGATCGTCGGCATCGTCGCGCGGCAGGTGCCGGTGAAGGGGATCGCACGTGGCCTGCGCGTCTTCGCGGCGCTGCTCGCGCGGATGCCACAGGCGCGCCTGCTCAACGTCGGCGACGGGCCGCAGCGCGTCGCGTTCGAGGTGCTCGCGCGCGAGCTCGGCATCGCGCACGCCGTCCTCTTCGCCGGCTCGCGCCCGGACTCGACGCGCCTCATGAGCGCGTGCGACATCGTGCTGCAGACCACACACAACCCGCTCAACGGCATCTCGTCGATCGAGGCGATGGCGGTCGGTCGCCCGATCGCCACCATCGTCGACAGCGAGGACGAAGAGCGGATGGCGGTCGACACCTGCGACGAGGCGCGGAACGGCTGCTTCGTGCGCACCTTCGAGCTCGAGCGCGCGGTTGACGCGCTCGCCGCCGCGCTCGCAGATCCCGCGCGGCTCGAGCGGATGGGGCAGGAGTCGCGCCGAATGGCCGAGGAGCGCTTCGAGCTCGGCCGGCATGTCGCTGCGCTCGCCGCGCTCTATCGCGAGCTCGCCGGTCGTCGCGAGCCCGACGCGCGTGACGCGCCCGACGACAACGCCGCCGTCGCGCCGCCACATGGTGTCGCAAAGGAGGGAGTGCTATGAACCGCCCGATGGTCCCGCAAGCGGTCCCGCTGCTCGATCTCGCCGCCCAGAACGGACCGCTGCGCGAGGAGGTGCTCGCCGCCATCGCGCGCGTCGTCGACTCGGGCGCGTTCATCATGGGCCCCGAGGTGGAGGGCTTCGAGCGCGAGCTCGCACAGTCGCTCGGCGTCAAGCACGCGCTCGGCGTCTCGTCGGGCACCGACGCGCTGCTGGTCGCCCTGATGGCGCTCGGTGTGGGCCCCGGTGACGACGTGGTGACCACGCCGTTCTCCTTCTTCGCCACCGCCGGCGTTGTAAGCCGTCTCGGCGCGCGACCGGTGTTCGTCGACATCGAGCGCGACACCTTCAACCTCGCGCCGGCCGCTGCTGCTGCCGCGTGCGGCCCGCGCACCAAGGCGATCATCCCGGTTCATCTCTTCGGTCGCCCGGCGACGCTGCCGATGACCACGGTGCCGATCATCGAGGACTCCGCGCAGTCGATCGGTTCAACGCCGCTCGCAGGACGCGCGGGCTGCCTGTCATTCTTCCCGTCGAAGAACCTCGGCGCGTTCGGCGACGCGGGCGCGGTCTACGCCGACGATGACGCCTTCGCCGACCGCGTGCGCCTCCTGCGCACCCACGGCGGTCGCCCCAAGTACGTACACCACGCGGTCGGCGGGAACTTCCGGCTCGACGCCGTGCAGGCGGCGGTGCTGCGCGTGAAGCTGCCGCGGCTCGCCGGCTGGACTGCCGCGCGCCGCAAGAACGCCGACCGCTACCGGGGCCTGCTCGCGAGCGCGTCGGGGCTGCCCGCCGAGCTCGTCATTCCCACCGACGTCCCGGCGCACATCTACAACCAGTTCGTCGTGCGTGCGCCACGCCGCGACGACCTCCGCGCCTTCCTCACCAAGAGCGGCATCGCCACCGAGGTCTACTACCCGTTGCCGTTCCACCAGCAGCCCTGCTTCCGCGAGCTCGGTTACGCCGACGGTGCGTTTCCCGAGGCAGAGGCCGCCGCACGCGAGGCGCTCGCGCTACCGATCTACCCCGAGATTTCCCCCGCGCAGCAGGAGTGGGTCGTCTCGCGCATCGCAGCGTTCTACGCGGGCGGTGCAGCGTGACCCGCGTCGCCGTCGTCGGCGCGGGCGCGTGGGGCATCAACCACGTCCGCTCGTTCGCGCGTCTCAAGGGCGCCGAGTTGGTGATGGTCGCCGACGCGTCGGAGGCCTCGCTGGCCCGTGCGCTCGCCCTCGCGCCGCGTGCACGGGGCGGTCGCGATCTCGAGGACGCGCTCGCCGCGCCCGACGTGGACGCCGTTGTCCTCGCCACGCCCGCGGTGCTTCACGCGGCGCAAGCGAAGGCCGCCCTCGCTGCCGGCAAGCACGTCTTCGTCGAGAAGCCGCTCGCGCTCTCCGCCGCCGACGCGCGCTCGGTCGTCGACGCAGCAAAGGCCGCCGGTCGCGTGCTGATGGTCGGCCACCTGATGCTCTACCACCCCGCCGTGCTGCGCCTGCGCCAGATGATCGTCGCTGGCGAGCTCGGCAAGGTGCTCTACATGTACGCGCTCCGCGTCAACCTTGGCCGCGTGCGCCGCGACGAGAACGCGATGTGGAGCCTCGCGCCGCACGACATCTCGATGATCCTCCACCTGCTCGACGAGGCACCCGAGAGCGTGAGCGCGCGCGGCGGCTGCTACCTCCAGCCCGGCATCGCCGACGTCGCGTTCGTCAACCTCCGCTTTCCATCCGGCGTGCTCGCGCAGATCCAGCTCTCCTGGCTTGACCCGCGCAAGGAGCGCCGGCTCACCGTCGTCGGCGCGCAGAAGATGGTCGAGTTCGACGACGCGCATCCGGTCGAGAAGTTGCGCATCTACGACAAGGGCGTCGATCGCCCGCCGCAGTTCACCGAGTACGCGCAGTACCTGTCGATCAGGAACGGCGACATCCACATCCCCGCCGTGCCGATGACCGAGCCGCTCGAGTCCGAGTGCCGCCACTTTATCGAGTGCGTGCAGGAGAACCGCACGCCGCTCACCGACGGCGAGGGCGCGCTCCGCGTCGTGAGCGTGCTCGAAGCGGCGCAGCGTTCGCTCGAGGGCGACGGCGCCCCCGTCGCGCTGTAGCGACTACCCGGGGGCGGGCGTGGGCGCGAGCACCGGCGTCCGCTCAGCCCCTGGCGGCCTGCGCGTGCCGATGAAGCGCAGGCCGAGCCAGATCGGGATCACGTACTGCATTGTCGACGAGAGCTGCAGCAGCGTCGGGCCAAAGAAGATCAGCAGCACGGTGTAGAGGAGCACCGTGCTCTTGTCGCTCGGGTGTTCGAGCAGCCACTCGTACATGCCGCGCTGCACCGCGCCCCAGACCAGCATGCCGAGGATGATGCCGATCCAGGAGAAGTTCGCGTAGAGCGTGCCGAGGAACGACGCCGGGATCGGACCGCCGCCGAGCTTGTCGACGATGCGCGTATCGCGCCACGCGAAGTGCTCGACCTTGGCCGGCCAGACCCAGCGCGGAATCGGCGCGGCGAGCATGCCGAGCCAGCTCTCGCCGAGGAGGTAGGGGTGGTGGTCGGGGAACTCGCGCAGGATGAGCGCGTTGGCCGAGAAGCGCTGGCGCTCCGACTCGTGGCTGACGAGCGCGGCGACCGGGTTCGAGGCGCGCGTGCGGAGCGTGGCGTCCCCGGTGCGGACCTGCGTGCGGACCTCGTAGAGCAGGTTCGACAGGACGATCGCCGAGAAGAGCAGGCCCGCGAAGACCGCCACCGGGATGCGCACGCGCAGGTAGTGCACCAGCACGAGCACGCAGAGGAAGACGTACATGAACATGCCGCGCTGCCCCATGCGTGCGACCAGCGCCGAGGCGACGACGAGCAGCAGCGCGCTCGCGATCAGCGGGGCCTTGCCGCGGCGGGACGCGCCCCAGGTGATGTAGAAGAGCACCGGCAGGAAGCAGAACTGGACGCCACGAAGGATCCACGACAGACGCGGGTCGTCGCGCCAGACCGCCTTGCCGGCCCCGAGTTGCGTGAGGTCGCTGAGCGAGACGCCGAGGCGGCTCTGGAACGCGCCATAGGCGACGATGAAAATGATGAGGGCGAGCCCCGAGAGCAGGCGCAGCCGGCCGGGGTTCCACTCGAGCCGAGCTACGTTGGGGAACCAGCTCTTGGTCGGAATCCCGAAGCGCGCGTAGTAGCCGACATAGAAGCAGCTGAGTCCGAGGATCGAGGCCCAGAGCACTTTCTCGGCCAGGGCCTGGGCTTCGCTCGGGGCCAGGCCGCGGATTAGCGCGCCGATCTCCACGTCATTGGCCGTGAGAAACGTGGCGAGGGTTGCGGTGGTGGCGAGTGAGCCCATCAGCCCGTTGAAGGCGACGGGCGAGAAGATGTCTGCGCGTGGGGGCCAGATGAGCGGCGCGAGCTGGAGGTAGAGGAGCACGCAGAAGAGCGGGATCACGGCCTTGAGCGCGTCGGAGTCGGTGAACCCCGGCAGCAGGACCAGCGCGGCGACGAGCGCGAGCAGCGAGCCGACCCGGACCGCGACCGCGCGGACGGGGGGGGAAGTCGGGCGGACGGCGGCCACGGCGGGTTGGTGCGGGGGCGGGGCGGAAGCGTTCACGCGGGGTTCCGTCCGGGCAGGCTAGCACGCGCGTTGCGGGCCCTTGGCCAAGCTGGTAGAAGATCGCGGGCAACCGCCTGAACGCATCGGTGTCTGGCGGCGTCCTACCCAAGCTGATGAACGAGCGCGCGCAGAGCATTGACGCCCCGTCGCCTGGCATGGGCGACGGCGGGACCGACGTTCACTACTACTTCACCGTCCTCAAGAAGCGGAAGTGGTTGATGCTCGCGGTGACCACGATGGTGCTCGCGGCCGTCGTCGCCGGGACCGCGCGTCGCCCCAAGATCTACGAGGCGATCGCGTCGGTGATCATGAACCCGCACGCGCCGCGCTCGCTCGGCGGGCAGTCGGAGAACGTGGTCGAGCTCGGCTCGGGCAACCTCTGGGACAACAGCGAGTACTACAACACGCAGTTCCGCATTCTACGCAGCCGCTCGCTGGCGGAAGAGGTCGTGCGGCGCTATCGCCTGCAGGCGGATCCGCGCGTCGTGCCGCCGCCCAAGGGTGGAGTGGGCGGTGCGGTCGGCGATGATCGCGACGAGGAGACTCGAATCGATCGGGCGACCAGCTTCGTGCTCGGCAGCATCCGCATTCTTCCGGTCAAGAACAGCCGCGTGGTCGGCATCGGCATCCGCGGGCGCGATCCCGCGCTCTGTATGCAGCTCGCCAACCAACTCGCGGCGGTCTACATCGCGCAGAACGTGGCGGTGAAGCGGGACGCCACCGAGGACGCGACGCGCTTCGTCGCCAAGCAGCTCGACGAGGCACGCAGCGAGCTCGATCGCTCGGAGACGGCGCTCTATTCGTACAAGAAGGACGAGAACATTCTGTCGGTCGCGCTCGAGGATCGGCAGAACATGATCACCAAGGCGCTCGAGGATTTCTCGACGGCGCTCACGACCACGCGCCAGAAGCGGATCGAGCTCGAGGCGCGGCGCAACGCGATCGCCGGTCTGCTCAATGACGGAGCGCAGGGGATTCTGCGGCTGCCGACGTCGTATGTGATTGAGGCAGATGGGATCGCGCTGGTGCGCACGCGGTACCGCGAAGAGCAGCAGAAGCTCGATCAGCTCGCGCAGCGCTACGGCGACAAGCACCCGGAGGTGCTGTACCAGGAGCAGCGCGTCATGTCGGCGCTCACCGCGCTCGCCGCCGAGGGGCAGAGCCTCAAGTCCGCGATCGATGCCGAGCTCAAGGCGCTCGGCGTGGCGGAGGGGAAGTACGCCGCCGAGGTGAAGCGGCTGACCACCGAGGCGCTCGACGTGAACGGCAAGGAGCTCGTGTATCGCAGGCGGCAGCGTGATGCGACGAACGCGAGCGAGGTCTACACCGGCCTGCTCAAGCGGCTCAACGACAGCGGGCTGCAGGGCAAGGACGAGGCGAACAACCTTCGGCTGCTCGACACCGCGCAGCAGCCGCGGTCGCCGGTCGAGCCGAACCTGCGCACGGCGGGGGTTCTTGGGCTCGCCGGCGGGTTGCTCTTTGCCTTCGCGCTGGCGTTCTTCATCGAGCTGGTGGACCGCACGGTCAAGAGCCAGGTCGACATCGAGGTGACGCTCGGCCTGCCGTTCCTCGGCTTTGTGCCGACGCTCGACGACGCGACGGCCACCGGGAAGGGGGAGAAGCAGGAGACGTACATCCTGCGGAACCCGACGTCGACCGTGGCGGAGTGCTGCCGCGTGCTGCGGACGAACCTGCTCTTCGCATCGGCGGATCGCCCGCTCAAGCGGCTCGTCGTCACGTCGTCGAACCCGGTCGAGGGGAAGACGATGACGGTCGTGAATCTCGGCATCGTGATGGCGCAGAGCGGGCATCGCACGCTGCTCGTCGACACCGACATGCGGCGGCCGCGGCTCCACAAGGCGTTTGGCACGTCGAACGAGAACGGGGTCTCGCGGCTGATCGTGGGCGAGAGCGACATCGACAGCGCGGTGAAGCACACCGACGTGCCGGGGCTGTTCCTGCTGCCGTGCGGGCCGATTCCGCCCAACCCGGCCGAGCTGCTCCAGACCGAGAGTTTTGCGGCGCTGGTCGAGAAGCTGTCGGAGAAGTTCGATCGCGTGATCTTCGACTCGCCGCCGGTGAACGCGGTCACCGATGCGGTGGTGCTCTCGCGGGTGACCGACGGCACGATCTTCGTGGTGCGCGCGAACCGGACGACGCGCGATGCGGTGGCGCGGGCGAAGCGGCTCATGCAGGCGGTGAATACGCAAATCGTCGGCGTGGTGCTCAACGACGTGAACCTGAAGAACCCGCACTACGCGAACTACTATCAGTACTACCACTACAAATATCACGACGCTGCGGTGGCGCCGGCGACCGCCGCGGTGGTTGCGGGCGGCGAGCCGCCGCAGAACGGCTAGCGTGACGCCCGTCGCGGGCGGTGTGTGGCCCGCGGGCGACGGCGATGGCGACGCGCGGGTGCTCATGGCGCTCGTGCGTGCCGCGGGCTTCGCGGGCGGACCGGAAGGACCACTCGACGCGGCGCTCGCTATTCGTGCGACGGAGGAACAGCTCGGCCCGCTGCTCGCGGCGCGTGTGGCGGAAGGGACTCTCGCGGTGGCGGACGAAGCGACGCGCCGGCGGCTCGAGCGGCTGCGTGCGGAGTGTGTGGGGCGGGGGCTCGTCGCGGAGCGCGCGCTCGTGCCACTCATGGCGGTGCTGCGCGAGCGGGGCATCGCGGCGGTGCTGCTCAAGGGGGCGGCGTTGGCCCGGACGGTCTATGGCGCGGGCGAGCGGGGGATGACTGACATCGACCTGCTGGTGCCGGCGAAGCGGTGGCAGGACGCTGTGGCTGCTGCGGAGTCGCTCGGCGCGACGCGCTTCGTGACTTGGCATCGGCCGTTCACCGCGTGGCCGGCGTATGCGGTGGAGCTGCGGTTGCCGGGCAGCGGCACGGTCGTCGACCTGCACCGCGCGCTGGCGCCGTGGCCGCTCTACGCGCCGCGCTACGACAGCCTCTTTGCGCGCGCCGTCATGCAGGCGGACCGGGTGTCGGTGCCCGAGGCGCACGATCATTTCGTCGCGCTCGCGGTGCACGCGGCAAAGCACACGCTCGACGTGAGCGCGCGCTGCCTCGTCGATGGGCTGGTGCTTGCGAAACGCGCTGCGCTCGATCCGGCGGTGGTCGTCACGCGGGCCACCGAGTGGCGGGCGCGGCGCGCGACGGCGGCGTGGATCGCGCTGCTGCTCCGGTTCGGGCTCGCGGGCGCGGGGTGGCGCGAGGCGGCGCGTGCGCTCGGCGGGGGCGCGGTCGTGACGGCCGACGAGGGCGCGGTCGTGACGGCTGGGGCTGGCGGGCTCGCGGCACTCGTTGCAGCGGCGCCGTTCTCGCGCGGGGACTCGCCGCGGCGCGGCAGTCGCTTTGTACGACTCACTCGGTTGACCGATCACCCGGCGCGCGCGGCCGCGTGGCTGCTCTCCTGCGCGGCCGCCGAGGTTGCGCACGCCACCGTCGGGAGGCGTGGTGGCTGACGTCCTCTTCATTCTGGTGCGCACGCCGGTCCAAGAGGTTTACGGCGGCGAGAAGAGCACCATCGCCACGGCGAATGGCCTGCGGGCCAAGGGGTTCCGGTCGTCGTTCCTCGTGACCGCGCGCGACCAACTGCTGCCGCTGCTCGACGAGGCGGAGCTGCCGTATGAGCTGGTCGAGGTGCCCGATCCGATCGCCGGGATCCGCGCGGCGACGTGGCGCGGGCGGGCCGCGAAGCTTCGCGATCTCTTCCTGCTGAACCGCGCGGTCTACCGCCAGGTGCGTGACGACGGCGTGCGGGTGGTCCATGCCGCGGCGGTGCCGGGGTTCTTCTCGAGCTGGCTCGGCGGCAAGCTCGCCGGCGCGCAGGTGGTCTTCCACGTGCGCACCGCGAGTCGCGACCAGAAAATGCGCTGGCCGGAGGAGCTGGCGATCCTGCTCTCCGACCGAACCATCACGGTCTCGCGGTCGCTGCGAGAGCAGCTGCTCGGATCGGGGCACCGCCTGCTGCGACCGATCCTCGGGCCGAAACTGCAGGCGATCTACAACGGCTTCGACTTTCACGAGATCGACGCCTTTCGTGCGGCTGAGCCGCGTGCGGCGTGTCGGGCGTCGACCGGACCGGGCGCGGAGCGGGTGAGCGTGCTGCTCGTCGGCAGCGTGTTCGTCGACAAGGGGCAGCTTCGCTTCATCGAGCGCGTGCTGCCGCGCGTGGTGGCCCAGGTGCCGACGTTGCGCGTGACCTGCCTCGGCGGGGTGAAGGACGAGGCGTATGAGGCGGCGTGTCGGGCGGCGCTCGCGCGCCTCGGGCTTACGGACCACTTCGTCTTCGGCGGCTACCTGCCGCAGCAGGAGGTCTATCGCTGGTACCAGGGCGCGGACTTCGCGGTGCTGCCGTCGGAGCGCGAGGGGCTGCCGCGCTGTGGGGTGGAGGCGCACGCGTTCGGTCTGCCGATGGCGGCGACCGCGGTCGTCGGCACCGTCGAGGCGGTGAAGCACGGCGAGACCGGGTTCCTCGTGCCGAACGATCGGATCGAGGAGCTGGCCGAGCCGATGATTCGACTGGCGAAGGATGCGGCACTGCGTGCACGGATGGGCGCGGCAGCGGAGGCGCATGTGCGCGCGAACTTCTCGCTGGAGCGTAACGTCACCGAGATCGCCGGCGTCTATCGCGAACTCACCGCCGCGCCCTGACGTGCGTGGGCAGGAGCAGCGTCGCTCGCGCGGCGTCGCTCGTGAGGTTCAATGGAGCTCGCGGAATACGGCTGCGAGGCCGCGCGCGGAAGCTCCGACGCTAAAGCGGGTCTCGGCGAGCTCGCGGCCGCGCGCGCCGGCCCGAGTGCGGAAGCTCGCATCGCGCGCCAGCGTGAGCAGCGCGTCGGCGAGCGCGCGTGGATCGCCGGGCGGAACCAGCAGTCCGCTCTCGCCCTCCTCGACCTCTTCGACTGCGCCGGCGAGGCGTGAGGCGATGACCGGGAGCCGGTGCGCCATCGCTTCGAGCACGCTTCGCGGCAAGCCCTCGTTACCGCGCACGTCGACTGTGGTGCCGTCGAGGTCGAGTTGTTCGCGCTCGATGGAGGGGAGCACCAGCGCGTCGGCGCCGGCGAGGAGTGTGGCCGGCTCGCCGACGAAGCCAGCGAAGGTCACGGCGCTGCCGAGGCCAAGCGTGTCGCGGCGTCGCGTGAGCCAGTCGGTGTAGCGCGCGTCGTCGCTCGAGCCGGCGAGGAGGTAGTGCGCGTCGAGGCCAGCGTCGCGAGTGCGGCAGGCGGCGTCGAGCAGGTGGTGCAGGCCCTTGAACGGCACCAGCGAGGAGAGCGCGACGAAGAGAGCGCCTTCACGCGGCACGCCGAACCTGGCGGTGAGCGCGGCGCGGGCGTCGGTGCGGGCGTTGGCGTGCGTGGACAGCTCGGGGATCGTCACGCCGTTGTAGACGACGCGCGTGCGTCGTCGGAAGGGACGCCCGACTTCCGGCTCGAGTGCGTGCGCCACCAGCACGATGCGATCGGCGAGTGCCTGCGCCGCGAACCAGAGCGGCCCGCCGAACGGCACCGCGCCGCGCAGGTGCAACACAGTCGGGCGTTGCACGAGCCGCGCGGCGAGGCCGGCGGCGAGGATGCCGCGGGGCGTGTTGAAGTGGAGGAGGTCGGCGCCCCACGCC
Organism: Myxococcales bacterium; assembly: GCA_009692535.1. Classification (GTDB taxonomy): domain Bacteria; phylum Myxococcota_A; class Polyangia; order Haliangiales; family SHYZ01; genus SHYZ01. The sequence goes on along the minus strand of SHYZ01000001.1, from coordinate 67,056 downwards.
CGGGCGAGCCGCGCGAGGGCGCGCGCGTAGGGCACGCAGGCGGTGACGAGCACGCGAGCTTGCGCGAGCTTGCCGGCGCGCAGGTGCGCCTTGCCGAACTCGAGCAGCGCGGCGGGCGCGGGGAGCACGACGCAGTCGACGCCCGCGGCACGATAGGCGTCGACGCAGCGGCCCTCGGCGGGAAAGACCACGCGCGGCGTGACGCCTTCGGCCGGCAGACCCGACAGCGCAGCGAGCAGGCTCCGCTGGGCGCCCGCGAGTCGGTGGGGCGCGTCGACGAAGCAGAGGACCTTCACAAGCTGCGCGCGGCGGAGATTGGGATCACGTTGTCCGCCGGATCGCGCAAGCGGTACTCGGGGACGAGCTGCGGCACGAGCCGGCGCACCCACGCGTCATCGCAAGCGGCCACTGCGGCGGCGAGCTCGGCGAGCTGCGTTGAGAATCGCGCGGGGTCGAGGTGGGCGTGCCGCGCCGCGAGGATCTTCGGGTGCGTGGTGCGGTCGGACTCCTCAGCGTCGGTGTAGAGCTCCTCGTAGAGCTTCTCGCCGGGGCGGATGCCGGTGAAACGAAGCTCGATGTCGATGCCGGGGCGCAGCCCCGAGAGCTGAATGAGGTCGGTCGCGAGGTCGACGATTTTCACCGGCTCGCCCATGTCGAGCAGGAAGATCTCGTCCTTCTTTCCCATCGCGGCGGCCTGGATCACGAGCTCGACCGCCTCGGGGATGGTCATGAAATAGCGGCGCATCTCGGGGTGGGTGATCGTGACCGGACCGCCCTGCGCGATCTGCTCCTTGAGCAGCGGCACGACGCTCCCCTGCGAGCCGAGCACGTTGCCGAAGCGCACGGTGGTGTAGCGCGTGGTGAACGGCAGCGTGCGAACCACGAGCTCGGCGATCCGCTTCGACGCGCCCATCAGCGACGACGGGTTCACCGCCTTGTCGGTCGAGATCAGCACGAACGCCTCGGCCTCGTGTCGACCGGCGAGCGTGGCGACGAGCTGCGTGCCGAAGACGTTGTTGCGCATCCCCTCGACGGCGTTGGCCTCGATCATCGGCACGTGCTTGTGCGCAGCGGCGTGGAACACGACCTCGGGTTGGAAGGTGCGGAAGATCGCGTCGAGGCGCGGCTCGTCGGTGATGTCGGCGAGGCGGTAGCGGACCTCGTGGTTGCCGGTGACCGGCTCGAGCGCGCGGCCGAGGTAGAAGAGCGCGTTCTCGTCGTGGTCGAGGCAGACGAGCTGCGCGGGGGAAAAGCGGAGCACCTGGCGGCAGATCTCGGCGCCGATCGAACCCGCGGCGCCAGTGACGAGCACGCGCTTGCCGAGGAGGAAGCGGCCGATGCCGACGGTGTCGAGCTCGACGCGCGGGCGGCGCAGGAGATCGTGGATGTCCACTTCGCGCGCCGCGCCGAGGCCGGCTTTGCCCGAGAGCACCTCCCAGGTCGCGGGCATCACGCGGAACGGCACGCCGCTCTCGCGGCAGCGCGCGGTGATGCGGCGCATCTCGTTGCCGGCGGCTGACGGGGTCGCGACGACGATCTCGGCGATGCGCAGGCGGCGCACGACGTCGGGAATTGCCTCGGAAGTGTCGGCTACCGGCACGCCGTTGATGTACGCGCCCCGCTTGGAGGGTTCGTCGTCGACGAACGCGACGACTTGGTAGGCGAGGCGGGGGCTCTGGCGGATTTCGCGCAGCAGCGCCTCGCCGGTGTCGCCCGCGCCGACGATGAGCAGCCGCTTGCGATCGCCCGGAGCGTGCGCGTGCGGCACCTGACGCCAGAGGCGCACGGCGAGGCGCACGCCGATCGTGAGTCCCACGACGAGGATGAAGTTCAGCAGGATGACCGAGCGCGGGAAGTTGGCGCCGCGGTGCAGCACCAGCACCCACGCCGACATCGCCAGCGCACCGGCACCGGCGGCCTTGACCGCGGAGAGGAAGTCGCCGACGCCGACATAGCGCCACCAGCCCCGCGTGATGTTGAAGGTGAGGAAGGAGAGGTAGTGGATGCCGACGCTCGCGGGGAGCGTGACGAGCAGCAGCCCCTGAAAATAACGCGGCAGCGCGAAGTCAAAGCGCAGCAGGAACGCGCCGACGTACGCGGCGGTGAGGATGAGGATGTTGGCCACCGCCGAGAGCGGTGCCCGGTGCGAGCCGAGCCAGTGCCACATCGCGTGCGAGAGCCTAGCAGAGGTCATTGGGCGCCATCCTTGGCCCTCATGGCGAGCGCAGCCGCGCCGCTTGCTCGAGGTGCCACTTGGATTGGTGTTCGTGGCCCGCGCCGCGTTCAAGCTCGGCGAGGGTCTCGTGCAGTCGGACTCGTGCGGGGCGGTCGAGCGGGTGGGTGCGGGCGAGGGCGTCGAGGCGCACGCGGGCGTCGTCGGGGCGGGCGGCCGTAGCGAGGGCTGTGGCGAGGGCGAGCTCGAGGTCGAAGGTCTCGCGCGAGAAGGTGAGGCCGGTCTCGTCGAGGAGCTTAGCCGCACCAGCATGATCGCCGGCCGTGGTGCGCTGCCGCACGGCGATGTGGAGCGAGGGTGGGGTCTGGTCGAGTGCGAGCAGCTGGTCGACACGGGTCGCGGCGGCTGCGGCGTCGTTGCGCGCGAGCGCCAGGAGCGCGAGCTGGCGGTGGGCGCGCACGTCGCCGGGGGCAAGCTCGAGCAGCGCGAGGAAGGCGCGCTCCGCCTGCTCGGGCTTGCCGGTCTCGGCGAGCCAGCCGGCGAGAATTCGTCGATGGCGTGGCGTGGCAGGGGTGGCGAGCAGGAGCTCCGCGACGTCAGGAAAGCGGCGGCGTGCGACCTGCCAGATCTCGGCGGGGTCGCGCGCGCCGACGGCGGCGGCTTTGTACTCGACGAGCGCTTGCGTCTTTCGCCCGGTGGCGGCGAGGACCTCGGCGGCCATGAGGTGCGCGGCCGGGTGGGACGGGTTGAGGAACATGGCGTCGGAGAGCCACGCCATCGTGTCGGGGTGGCGCTCGCGCGCGAGTCGCTCGCCAACGACTGCGTGGAGGAAGGCGTGTGCGGGGTGGCGCTCGCGTGCGGCGACGCCGAGGCGGAGCACCTCGGCGGTGGAGACGCTGGGGTCGCGCACGGCGCGCATGAGTGTGGCGAGATCCTCGTCCGCACTCGGGACGCGCTGCACGAGGAAGACGCCGATGACGAGCGCGACCGGCAGCGCGAGGGCGACGCGCGGTACCGCGAGACGACGCCGACCGGACTCGACCTCGCTCGTGCGCTTGCCGAAGAGGGTGGCGAGCACCGCGAGCGCGGGGAGTGCGACGCCGGGCAGCTCGACGGCGAAGTCGGCTCCTTGCTGCAGCCCGAGCGCGACGATGCCGGTGAGCGCCCCAACCGCGAGCGGGTCGTCGTCGAGACGGCGGAAGGCGAGCACCGCGCCCCATCCTGCGAGGAGGAACAGCAGCACCGCCGCCGGCACGCCGAAGTCGGCCGCGCTCTGAAGGTAGCCGTTCTCGATCCAGGGATGACGCTGCTGTCCGCCACGGTCGTCGACTTGCGTAAAGGCGTGCTCGAATGCGCCGCGTCCTACGCCGGTCCACGGGTACTGCCAGACGACCTCGGCGCCCCGCTTCCACACGTTGATCTTGGAGTAGGGGTTGGCGAGCTCCGATTGTGAGCGAGCGAGCTCGGGGCGCAGACGGCTCGCGCCGACGACGGCGCTGATGCCGAGGCCGAGGACGACGACGATCGCGAGTGCCGCGCGTGCGCTCTGTCGGTCGCGCACCCAGTCGGCGCCGCGCGAGAGCTGCAAGCGGTCGAGCGTGAAGAGCATCGCTTGACCAAGCAGCGCAGCGACGATGCCGGCGCGCGAGAGTGAGAGCACGACGGCGACGTTGATGACGAGTGTCGCGGCGAACGCGAAGAAGCGCAGGCGCGGCTCGCGCAAGCCGAGCACGAGTGCGCAGGGCGCGCCGAGGCACATGAGTGCGGCGAAGTGGTTGGAGTTGACGAAGGTGCCGCGCACGAGCGCTTCCCATGCGGCGACCGGCTCGTAGAAAAAGAGAATGCGCGGCGTGCCGGTGGCGGCCTGGATGAGGCCGATGGTCGCGACGAGGGCGGAGACGCCAGCGACGGCGAGGAGCAGCTGTCGGCGCCGGTGCGGGCGTGAGGCGTAGGTGCAGGCGGCGGCGAAGAAGGCGACGTAGGCGCCGAGCTTGATGAGCTCGCGGAGCGTCGCCGAGGGGTCGAGTGAGATCGCGTGGGCGCCGCGGTCGGCGAGCGTCGCTTGGAAGATGTCGTGCGCGGCGGGGGAGAGCCACGCGAGCGTGTCGCGGGGGAGCGGCACGAGCTGCAGCGCGGTGAAGAGCAGCGCGGCACCGAGTGCGACGAGCGGGATGGTGACCGGGAAGCGTTTGCCGGCGACGAGACGCTCGAGCAGCGTGAGCGCGAGCGCGAGTGCGCAGAGGGAGAACGCGACGGCGCGGGTGACGTCGTGCACGGTGCCGATGGCGAGTGGCGCACCGACCACGAGCACGATGAGCACGACGCCGGCGGCAATGCGGAGGCTGCGGCCGGGCGGGGGCGAGCTCATCGGCGCGGCTCGAGGGACGTGGGGGAGGACGCGACGGCGCGCCGCTCGACGAGGTGCGTGCCGATTGCGAGCGCGCCGGCTGCGGTGACGGCGCCGAGGAGGACGAGCAGGTGGAGTCCGTGCGGACGAGAGTTGGCTTGGGGCACGGCGAGGGCGAGCGCGGCGGCGAGGCCGGCGAGGGCGAGCAGGAGGTAGAGCGCGCGGACGCGTGACTGCGGCCAGCCGGCGAGCACGAGCCGCTGGTAGAGGTGCGTGCGGTGCGCGGTCATGAGCGGCTCTCGGCGCACGGCGCGACGGAGCAGGGTGAACGTGGTGTCCCAGATGAACGGGCCGAGCAGCAGCAGCGGCGCGGCGAGTGGCATCGAGCCGGCGGCGGGTGTTGCGAGCGCGAGCGCGCTGCCGCCGAAGAGTGCTCCGGCGAAGAGGCTCCCGCCGTCGCCCATGAAGATGCGCGCGGGCGGCCAGTTGTAGCGAAGGAAGCCGAGCAGGGCGCCGCCGGTGCATGCGGTCGTGATGGCGAGGAGCGGCAGGTTCGCGGCGAGCGCGAGCAGGGTGAGGCCGCTGGCGAAGAGCGCGCCCGACGGAGCCGCGAGTGCGTCCATGCCGTCCATGAAGTTGAAGCCGTTGGCGATCCAGATCAGCCAGACGACGCTGGCGAACCAGGCGAGTGCGACCGGCAACGCGAGCGCGGGAAACGGCGGCAGTGCGAGCAGGTCGAGTCGGAGCCCGAGTCCCGTCGCGCAGAGCGCGGCCGCTACTTGCACCGTGAGCTTGGCGCGCGCGGGCAGTGGGCGGCGGTCGTCGAGGATGCCGAGGAGGCCGTTCGGCAATGCCCACGCCCAGACCACGATCGCGACGAGTCGCGCGTCGGCCGACGATGGTGCGAGGCAGAGGGCGACGAGGCTGGCGAGGAGGCCGGCGACGACGATGCCGAGGCCGCCACCGCGCGGCGTGGGGGTGGTGTGGAGCCGGCGCAGGTCGGGCTCGTCGACGGTAATGCGGCCACGGCCGGCGCGCGAGAGCATGAGCGCGGCGCCGCCGAGACCGAGCAGGGCGCCGACGGTGGTCGCCACCAGAAGCAGGAGGGTGAGCGGGGCCGTCATGGCCGGAGTTCCTGGTGTTTCCACCACGCGACCGTGCGCTGAAGTGACTCGTCTAGCGTCAGCTCGGGCTGGTAGCCGAGCAGCGCGTCGAGTCGGTCGCCGCGAAACTCAGTCGGCGCGGCCAACTTCTTGACGCGCTGCCGCCACGAGCCGCCCTGGGCGCGGACCGCTCGACGCGCGAGGTCGACCGCAGCGCCGGCCCACTCGAGCGGCGCGCGGGGCAAGCGCGGCGGCGGGCGCCGGCCGAGCGCGCGGGAGAGTGCGACGACGAGTTCATGCTGTGTCGGCGCTGGCGCGTCGGCCGCGATGAAGATGCCGCCGGCGCGATCCGCTTCGATCAAGCGAAGAACGCGCGCAGCGAGGTGCTCGACGTAGACCAGCGATTTGCGATTCGTGCCGTCTCCGACGACGAAGGCGAGGCCGCGATCGATCGCGCGGAGCAGCCGCAGCAGGTTACCGCGGTCGTGCGGCCCATGGACCAGCGCGATGCGGAGCGACGTGGCGCCCGGCACCAGCGCGGCGGCAGCTTCGGCCGCGAGTTTGGCGCGGGCGTACGGGGACTCGGCGGCGGGCGGCGTCGCCTCGTCGCAGGGCGAGGGGAGCCAACTGCCGTAGACCGCGACCGTCGAGGCGTTTACGAGTCGCGCTCCTTCGGCGGCGGCGGCGCGGGCGACGTGGGCTGTGCCGTCGACGATCGTGCGGTGAAGCTCGTCGTGCTCTGCCGAGTCGCGCGGCTCCGCGTGCACCCATGCCGCGAGGTGCACGATTGCGCGCGCGCCGGCGGCCGACTCGCGCACGGCGTGCTCGTCGGTGACGCTGCCAACGCGGAGGTCGAGGCCCACGAGCAGCGGATCGCCACTCGGGAGCGCGTGGCGTGCGAGGCCGCGCACGCGCCAGCCGGCCGCGAGAGCGCGCGCGATGACCGCGCGACCGACGCAGCCGGTGGCGCCCGTGACGAAGAGGAGGGGGGCCGCCGTCATGCCCCGAGTAGCTCCTCGTACACAGTCTCGACGCGGCGGATCACCGCGCTGACGTCGTACTCGGCGAGCGCGCGCGCCCGGTTGAATGCCCCCGCCGCCTTCCTGCGTGCAGGATCGCGAGCGAGCGCGACGAGCGCGTGTGCGAGTGCATGCGCGTCGCGTACCGGCGTCAGCGCGCCGCCGTCGGGATCGACGACCACCTCGCGACAGCCGCGCACGTTGGTGGCGACGAGCGGCTTGCCAAGCGCTGCGCCCTCGATGAGCACGCGCGGCATGCCCTCGTGCCACGACGGCAGCGTGACGATGTCGGCCGCGGCGAGCACGTCGGGCATGTCGGCCCGCTCGCCCGGCAGCAGCACACCGGCCGCGCGTACCGCGTCGAGCTCGCGGTCGGTGAGCGCGTCGGCCTTGTCGAGGTCACGGGGGCCGACGATCGCGACCCGCAAGCGCGGCTCCTCGATGCGCGCGAGCCGCGTCGCCTCAGCGAGCTCGACGAACCCCTTGGATCGCACCAGCCGGCCCGCCGACACGACGAGCAGCTCGTGCGGCGCGATCCCAAGCTCGGCCCGAACCGCGGCGCCGTCGGCCCGCGCCGGATCGAAGCGGTCGAGCGGCACGCCGTTGCCGATGCGCGTGAGTCGGCCTGCCGGGAGCAGCCGATGCGCCTGCATCGTGCGCAGATCCTCTTCGCTCTGCACCAGCACGCGGTCCACGAACCGGCACGCGAGCCACTCGAGCCCCGCGTGGCCGAGGCGGCGCATGGCCGGCGTCTCGGCGCCGAACGGCATGCCGTGCATCGTGTGGAGCACGCGGGGCGCACCGCCGGCGCGCGCGAACAGGCGACCGATGAAGCCGGTCTTCACGTTGTGCGTGTGCACCAGATCGAAGCGATGGCGCCGACAGTACGTTGCGATGCGCGCGGCCGACCGCAAGTCGCCGGCGGGATCGACGAGTCGTCGGGAGAGCGGAATCGGCAGCCAGGTCACGCCCGCGCGGCGCACCTCGTCGAGCCGTGGCCCGTCGGGGCAGATCGCAAATACCTCCCAGCCTCGCGCGACGAAGTGACGCAGCTGCGGCAGCGACAGCACGATGCCCATGTCCGAGGACCAGACATGCGCCAGCTTGACCGCGCCCGCCGTCACGTCGCTAGAACGGCCGCTCTTCGACGAGAATCTTGTCGCCCGGCCGCAGGATGAAGTCGGGCGACTTGCCCTTGCCGATGTCGTCGACGGCCACGAAGAGGATTTGCCGCGGCCCCTCGGCGGTGCGTGTGACCTTGACGCTGTTCTTCTTCGCGAGCGCGGTGAAGCCACCGGCGCGCGCGACTGCTTCGACGATCGACATGTGGCGCACATAGCCGAACGTGCCAGGGGCGCGCACCTGGCCGGTGACCGTGACCGTCTTCGAGCGGTACTCCTTCATCAGCACCGAGACCTGCGGGCTGCGCACGAAGCCGTCGGACAGGCGGCGCGCGAGCTCCTTCTCGATCTCCGACGGCACCAGGGTCCCCACCGCGACGAGGCCGATGAGCGGAAAGTTGATCATGCCGTCCGCCGCCACGACGTAGGTGTTCGACAGCGCGGCCTCATCGAACACGCGTACGTCGAAAGCGTCGCCGGGGCCGACGGCGAGGTCGGAGGCGGGCGGCTCGGGCAGGTCGGGATACGGCGCGACCGGGACGTCGCGAATGCACGCGGCGGTGGAGAGGGCTGCGAGCAACGCGAGCACGACGCCGACGGAGCGACGTACCCGGAGGCTCGCGTGCGGGTTGAGCGCTGCACGCGGCATGCGAAACCTCAAGATTTAGAAGTGAGCTGACGCCTTCGCCAGGAACTCGGTCCAGACGAAGCCGGCGGAGTCGCTCTGCGAGCCCGCCACGATGAAGAAGTCGGTCGTGTCGCTGAGCAGCGTGAACGCGCCGCCGAGGACCAGCCAGGGGTTGAACTGGTAGTCGAGCGTGGTGTCGACGCGCGCCACGATGTCGGTGCGGTCGCTCGACGAGCAGGAGGCCGCGCCGCCGGAGCAAAATACGACGCCCTGCGCCGTCATCGGGATGCCCGAGTAGTCGCGGAAGCGCAGCTCGCCGCGCGCGCGCAGCTGGAGTCGCCCTGCGACCTGCGTGCTCATGCGACCGTAGACCGCGTGGTCGGTGTAGAAGTTCGCGATCAGCGTGTCGGTGAAGTCGTGCGAGTAGCCGAACGCGAGCCGGAACACCGGGCCGACCGCGATGCGCCCCTCGGCCTGCGCGAGGTAGCTGTCGAACGTCTCGCCGGTGGTGTAGTTGCCCATGCCGTACCCGCCGCGCAGCACCAGCCCGACGGTGGGCGTGATCAGCGTCGAGGTGCCGGCCCAGAAACGCATCGGCATCGAGTCGCTCTTGAGCGACGTGCCGCTGACGAGACCGACGTTTGCCTCGGTGTTGAACTGCGTTTTCGGCAGCCACTGCCACCGCCCGCCGACCGTGCCCATGTGCGAGGCGCGATTTGAGAACTGGAGTGCATTGCGCTCGAAGAGGTCCACGCCGAACGTGTAGTGCGCGTAGCCCTCGATCGCGCCGCCGCCCGGCTTGTAGACGATTCCGAGCACGAGGTCGTTCTTGTCGCGGTCGGCGCCCTCGATGGAGAGGGCCGTCGGTGGCGTGACCGCGCGCGTGAACCCCTCGCGAACGCGGACCGAGAGCGGTGCGTCGGGGTTGAAGTGGGCGTCAAGCAGCAGGCCGACGCCGAGATCGCTCTGCTCCGAGACGCCCCAATGCTCGGCGAGGTACTGGTTCCAGGTGAGCAGGACGTCGCCGCGGAGTGCGAGCTTGCGCGACGGAGGCTCGCCGTCGCCGGCTTCGACCTCGAGGCGCTGGAGCGGCCGGGTGCCGAGTCCGCCACCGACCGCGAACCTGATGATCGGCGAGCCGATCTGCCCCTGGTTGCCGCGATCGTTGTCGTCCTCGAAGAACACGTTGGACTGGTAGCCGCCGTGGAGCTCGAGCGTCGGGTGAAACGTGATGCCCTCACCGACGAGGATCCCGCCGCCCTCGAGCAGCCCGGGTGGGTCTCCGCTGGCCTCGCCCACCGAGTCGGCACTCGCGCCGCCTTCGCCACGCGCCGACTGCGCGAGCGCGAACGCAGGCGTCGCGGTCACGAAGAGCGCAGCGCACAGCAGCGGGCGACGGAACGAGTCGGTCATGGGAGAGGGCGCGGCGCTTCGCTCAGACGAACGGACTGGCGACTGGCGGTGGCTCCACCACAGGGAACGTCGGCTCACTCGGCAGGGTCGGGTCTTCCGGCTCATTCGGCGTCTCAACCACCACCTGAGTCGGACCCATGAACGTCAGGTCGACCCCGATGCAGTTGTCAGCCTCGGAGCGAAGGACCGCCACCTGTTGGCCAGCGATCGTGATGCGACCGAACTCGTGGTACCGCGACTCCTCGTCCTCGCGAGCGGTCGCCTCTTGCAGGTTCGTGTTGGCGGACTCGCCAATGTTCACGAGCTGCTTGATCTGGAGGAGCTTGTCGGCGACGCAGTTCACCTTGATGACATCGCGGAGCTTCTTGGCCTGCTCCTGCTGTTTTACGACGTGCTGGAGCGTCTCTTTCATGCCCGACAGGATCGAGGTCGCCTGCTTGGCCATGTCGCGCGACGAGATTTCGGCGCGCTTGCGAAGCGGCACGTCCACCGCCTCGACCGGTTGGTCGCCGACGGTTGTCGCTTTCGGCGCTTCCTGGGCGAACACAAAACCGCCTCCGCAAAGTAGCGTGGCGACGAACAGCGTGGAGTGGGTTCTAGACCAGAAAATGTAGGACAATCAAAAGCCTCCGGGTCGTTCTCTCCCGAAAGAGGTCGCCATCTTACGAAGCGGTCCGGGCAGTGTCAATTAGTGGCCGGAGGGCTACCGGACGTTCATGCAGGGGTCGCTCGCCCGCCCGAAGTGGTGACAACGGACTAGCGGTTCGGGCTGAAGCTGAAGGTGTACGCGAAGGTCCCCTTGAACTTGTCCGGGTTGTCGAAGCGCCAGTTTCTGGCCTTCTCCTTGACGCAGCTGTCCATCGTCGGGTCGAACCCGTCCACGGCCGCGCTCTGCACGTTGCCGTTCGGGCCAATGCTGATCGTCACCTCGACGGCCCCGCGCAGGCTCTGGTTGGCCTTGAGCGCGTCGTTGTAGCACTTCTCCAAATTCTTCATGTAGGTCGAGCGGATCTTGCGGAAGATCCCCTCCGCGTCGAGCCCCTCGTTGTCGATCTCTTCCTGCCCCGACGACTTCACATCGCCCTTGATGGTCTCCACCAAGCCGGAGCCCCCCTTGCCACCCGTCTCGACCGGCCCGGTGCCGCCCGAGCCGTCCACGCCGCCGATGCGCCCGGAGCCGGTGCCCTTCGAGCCGGTGCCCCCTTCGTTCATCGCGAGCCCGCCACCGTCGCGCGCGTCCTGGAGCGCGCTCTTGACCGAGTCGCCACCGACGGTCTTGCCGCCGGTCACGTCGGCGTACGCGCTGCTGTTCGAGCCGTCCCCCTCTGACCCGAGGATCGCGAGGGCGCCCGAGACGCGCGCCTTTTGCTTTGCGCCAGCGGACGCATCGGTGGAGGAATCGGGTTTCTTCTCGTCGGGTTTGCCCGCCTTGTCGGGCTTCTTCTCGTCGGGCTTCTTCTCGTCGGCCTTCTTCTCTTCGCTGGCGCCGGTGTCCTTCGGTGCGGGCGGCTTGGGTGGCTCCTGCACCACGAGGTCGCGCAGGTGCTCGGGAATCTCCGCCGGATCCACCTCTTTGGGAGGATCCAGTCGATACACGTAGAGCGTCGAGCCCATGTGGAAGAGGAGCGACAGCGCCAGCACGATCGCCAAGTGCGGGTCGATGCGGTCGGCGAGCGTGCCGCGCACGGACGGAGGCAGCTGCGGTCGCGGCTGGAGTGGCGGTGCGACGACGAACTGGAAGAGCAGCGTCATGTCGCCGACGATGACCTTGCCGCGCGCGGTGTCGGAGAGCGGGATGAGGAAGGCGTTGCCCGAGCGCTGCACGCCAGGGGCGACGCGCGCCTGCGCGAGCGGAAGCACCTGGCCGCCGTCGGAGAGGCGCCCGTCCATCGTCTCGGTCAGGCAGAGTGCGTAGCGGCCGTTGATCAGCCGGAAGAGCGGCCAGACACGGCCGATCTCGGGCGCCGGGATGCAGAACGTGTTCTTGGACGACTGGCCGATGGTTACGTTCGTCCGCTCGCGGACGAGGCGCTCCTCGACGATCTTGCCGCCGAGCAGGATGCCGATGCGCAGGATCTTGGGGCGGGGGGCGCCTGGGGATTGATTGGGTCGAGCGGCCATGCGGATCTCCTAGAACGGGCTCTTCGAGAGGTGCTCGTGCACCTTCTTCAGAAAGTTCGGGCGGGTGTTCTCCCACTCGTAGTTTAACGATTCGGACTGAAGGTACGAGAGCACCGAAGGCTTGGGCGCCTTGCCACAAATCGCCAGCGCGTCGAGGATCTTGATGGTGCCGTCGGCCATGCGCACCTGCCGCAGCTTGCGCTTGCCGCCGGTGTCGGCATTGTCGCTGCAGCCACCGTCGCCAGCCTGAGCGTGAGCGCGCGGTGCCATGAGCGCCAGCCCGACGGTGAGCGACGCGGTGAGTGCGAGCGCAAAGAGCAGCTTCGTTGTCATGGGACGGTTCATGGGCTGCCTCATTGAACGGTTCCTTCCGGCGCGGGGGCGGGCTCGTCACCAGAGGGTTCAGGCGCCGTCTCCGCCGCCTTCGCTCGCGCCTTCTCCTGGTCCTTGAGATCGCGCTGGCGCTTCTTCTCGTCGCGCTCCTTCTTGCGCTTCTCGAGCTTGTCTTCCTTGTCCCATTCCTTTTGCGCGGTCACGAGGTACTCGTCTGCGCGGGCGACCAGCGCGGCATCGGTCGTGATGCCGGCGAGCTCCCGGTAGCGTTTGAGGTACGTCATCGCGCGCTCGAGCCGCGGCTTCTTCTCGAGCCCCGGGTACGGCTCGGCGTCGAGGTAGAGCAGCCCAGCGTCGTAGTACGCTGGCGCGTAGTTCGAGCGCACGGTCATCGCGTTCTTGAAGCAACGCTCCGCGCGCAACAGCAGCTCGTCGCGCGGCTGGCCCGACAGGCTCGATACCCCGCGATACGCCGCGCCGAGGTGCGCGCAGGTCGCGGCCTGCTTGCAGCGGCAGCCTGCGCGATCGTCGTCGGTCATCGCGGCGCCGAGCTGCAGCCCGTTCGCACGCTCGAACGACGGCAGCGCGCCGATCGTCTCGCCGTTCTCGACGTAGAGGAAGGCGTTCCGCCGCAGGTAGATCACGCCGCGGTTGATCCACGCCTCGGTGTAGTCGGGGTTCTTCTCCGTCGCGCGGCCATAGAGCTGCAGCGACTCCTCCTCACGGCCGGCGCGGCTCATGAGCAGGCCAAAGATCATCCAAAGCTTGGCGTCGTTGCCCGCGAGGTCCGGCTGGCGGCGCAGCGCCTCCTCGAGGACCGCGCGCGACTTGTCGTCCCACCCTTTGAGGAAGTAGCCGTGGCCGAGCAGGATCATCGCCTCGACGCTGGTCTGGTCGACATCGAGCGTGGCGAGCGCGGCGCTGATCATCCCGTCGGCGTTCTTCTGTCGAAGGTGCTGGCGCGCCTCGGCGAGGTGGCGCGTCACGCGCTGTTGCTTCTCTTCGTCCGAGAGGTCCTCGCCTGGGGGCTTGGGCGGTTCGACCGGGACCGCGGGTTCGGCCTCGGGCTGCTCGGCGGGCGCCTCGGCGACGGCATCGCTCGGGTCGGGCAGCGCGGGCTTGTCGGTGCCCGCTTCAGAGTCCTTGTCGGGCAGCGTCCCGTAGGTGACCTCACCCGACGACTCCGGCGTGGTCGGGGCCTGCTTGGCCTTTGCGCCGCTGCCGCCGCAGCCGGTGCCGACGACGCTGCCGCCGCTGGCGAGCAGCGCTCCGAGCAGGGCGGCGAAGCAGGCGCGGGGCACGGCGTTGGGAACGCACGACCGCGAGCTGCGATCTCGTGGGGCGCCGTTGGTGATTATGGGAAAGGTCGTCATGGCTTGGTCATGGCTTCGTTACGGCCTCGTTACGGCTCGAGCACCGGCTCGGTGATCACCGCACGCTGGACCGGGTACTTCTCCGGGTCGAGCAGGTTCAGCTGCTCTTCCGCGTGGCGCGTGAACTCGTTGGCGATGCCGACCTCTTTGGCGTCGGCGACGACCTCCGACCAGAACCGCTTGGCACCGTACGGATAGTAACCCTTGCGCCGCGGCTTCGGCTCGCCACGTGAGAGCGCGCCGGCCACGTCGTTCTCGCCGTTGCCGTCGGCGTCGTCATCGAGGTAGTCGACCCGCTTGTCGCCGTCGCGATCCTGCTCGGTGAGGACGCCGAGCTCGGCCTCGCAAGTGTCGCCGCGCCCCTGGAATCGCTCGTTCGAGCAGCCGCAAAACTTTTGGCGCTCGAGGTCGTCGGGGTCCCAGAAGTCTGTCGACGCGACGCACTCGAAGCGCTCACGGAACAGCGCCTCGACGTCGACGTCGGGGTTCTCTTTCGCGAAGCGCACGACCTCGTCAGGCAGCGGCGTGTCGACCAGCTTCTGGCCCGCCATGAACGAGGTGTCGCCAATCGCGACCTTGGCCGAGAGGCCCCAGGTGCTCGAGAAGCGGAGCACCTTGAAGTACTCCCTGAGGGTCGTGGCGTTCGTCGCCATGAGCGCGGAGATGGAGGCGTCGTAGTTGGCGCGTGCGAGCTCGGGCGTGACGCGCTTGCCGTCGGGGATGATCTTCCCGGCCCACTTGAACTTGAACTTTGCGATGCCGCCCGCGGCCGCCCGTGTCGAGAGGCGGTACTGCGCCTCGCCGGCCCACTCGCGCGCGAGGCGCTCGGCGCCGGTCGGGACCGTCCCGGGCTCGTCGTTCTCCTCGTCGGCGTCGCCGTCGGGCTTGCGGCCGTACGCCTCGAAGAACGCGTCGATCGTGCGGCGCTGTGCTGCGGCCTGGTCCTTGGCCTTCTTGCCGCCGACGCCGGTGGAGACGAGGTGGAAGGAGCGCACCCAGTTGAGGCGCACCTTGCCGTCGGCCGGATCGGGGACGTAGTTCCGGCGCCACGCGGCGAAGGCGTTCACCATGTCGTCGTACGCGCCGTTCTTTTCGTAGATGCCGGCGATGCGGAGGAAGGCCTCGCTGCCACGGGTCTGATCGGAGCCGGGCGCGCTCGCGTACTGGCGGTAGAGGTCCACGGCGCCGCGATAGTCGCGATCGAGCTCGCGCATCAGCGCGGCGTTGTAGAGCGAGTCGAGCTTGAAGGTCGGCAGGTCGAAGCCGGGGTCGGAGCGCTTGTCCTGATCGTAGCTGGGCTCGCCGCGCATGTTGCGACGGCGGAAGTTTGGCGACGGGCCGGACGCGATCTTGAAGAACTCGAGGTAGAGATCGCCGGCGCGCTTAAAGTCGAACGAGGCCTCGTGCGCCTTCGCTACATAGAAGACCGACTCGACGTAGAACGTGGAGGCGCGCTGCTCGGTGAGCAGCACCTGGTAGAGCGCGATGCCGGTCTTGGGCCGACCGCCCTCGGTGTACGCGGTCGCCGAGGCGTAGAGCGCGTACGCCTTGCCGGGATCGTCGTTCGACATTGGCAGGCACTTCCCGGCCTCGCGACGCTGGCAGGCGTAGAGCGTGTAGAACGCCTGCGCTGCGGCGAGGAAGCGCTCCTGCGACGCCTTGAACTTTTCCTGCGCCTCGGTCTGCATCCCCTGACGCAAGAGCGCGTTGCCTGCTTCCTTGATCGTGAGCGCCTCGTCGAGTTGATCGACCGCGAGGTTGAACTCACGCGACGCGTTGTCCTGACGTGCGACGCGCGCGTCGTCTTCGCTCGCGCCGCACGCGGCGGAAGCGAACGCCTCGTTGGTCTTGAAGTAGAGATCATTCTGGCCGCGCGAGGCGTAGACGACGAGGAGACCCTCCTTCGCCTGCACGGCCTCTTCGCTCTTGCAGAACCCGCCTGCCTCGGCCGGCCCGACAATCTTGCGGAAGCGCTCGACCGCGCCGCCGGGACCGTCGAGGTGCATATGGCGGTAGGCGATCATCGCCGCCTTGAGCGCGAACTCGGCCGCGGCCGGATTGTTCGGGACGAACTGCGCGTACTCGTCATACGCGCCCTGCAGGTCGGCGTAGAGCGGCGGCACCTCCTGCGGGATCGCGAGCGGACGCGAGACCAGCCGGAGCAGCCCGAGTTTGGTCGGATCGAGCGGCCTGACGGCAAGCGTGGCGCCGCCCTCGATGTCGGTAACGGTGACGGTGGTGCCGGCCACCACGATGGGGCACTTGCCGGTGGTCGCGGGATCCTGCGCCTGCAGGTCGCTGGTCGACGCCCGATCGGCGAGCTTGCGCGACCGCACCCGAATGTCGTCTGCACCCTGGTCATCGGGCGCGCGGACCGTGACCTCGACACCGTCGGCGGTCTCGGCGACCGAGGTGATCGCGTTGGCTACCGCGCTCGGGCACTCCTTCAGGCTGGTCGCGGTGAGATCGGCCGGCTGCTCGAGGAAGCCCGCGCAACGCTCGCCCGCGATCGCGGCGGTCGCGCCTTGCGACGTGAGCGTCTGCTCGCAGTCGCGGCGTCGCGCGAGTTGCTGCGCCACGGCGAGCCGGCGCGACTCGACGACGCGGCGCACCGCGTCCTCCCAGACCGCCGGCTCGACCAGCGCGCGCGCATCGCGCACCCAGCGGTAGTTGGCGATCGCGTCGTCGAATTTGTCGGCAAAGAAGAAGCAGCCGGCCATGTTGAACGTGAACTGCGCCACGTCGGCCGAGGTCGGGTAGGTCTCGACGAAGCGCTGGTACATCGAAGCCGCCGCGAGATAGGTCTTCTGGTAGGCACGGCGACCCGGGTCATCCTGCAGCCGCATCCGCTCGCTGTCGAACTGCTCCTCGACGGTCTCCTTGAGCGCAGCGATCTCCCCGCCACTCATCGCGCGCAGCGCAGCCTGCCCACCCGCTGCGAGGGTCACCGCCTGCTCGAGCCGCGCACGGATCGGCGCTTCCCACGCCTCGCGCTCGCCCTTGGCCTTGCGGTTCACCTCGAGGGCGGCCTGCTTGAGCGAGTCTTCTGCGAGCGAGCGCGCGATCGCCATCGCCTCGCGGTCCATCACGTTCGACGCGTACCAGGTGCCCCCCTCGCGATAGAGGTCGGCGATCCGCTGCCGCTCGCCGACCTCGTCGTCGGTGGCGCTGCGCACCTTGGCCTGCGCGGCGGTGAGTTCCTCCTGCGCGGTGGCGCGCCCGGCTGGCGTCGTCGCCGTGGCCAGCGTCTCGGTGGCGGTCTGCTCGTCCTTGCGTGCGGCGGCGACGATCGTGCCGAGCGCGTCGACGACCTTCTTGTGGACGATCGGGTTGCGCTTGTGGATTGGCCAATTGGTGAGCGCGACGCGCCAGGACTCAACCGACTTGCGGAAGCCGAACTCCATGTCCGACGTCATGATGTTGTCCGAGGCCGGCCGTCCCGAGTTCGAGAGGATCGTGTCGCCGAGCTCCTCGTAGACATCGCGCACGTGCCGTTCTGTGAGCCGCGCCGCGTAGAATGGCTGGATGCGCCGAAGCGCGCTCGCCGGGTTGGGGCTCGACTCGGAGCGTGCCGGATCGGGATCCGGCCAGGCATCCGAGAACGAGATCGCGAGGTACTTCACCGCCTGGTCGCGGAAGGCGAAGCCCTCCCCCGTCTCGGTCTCGAGCTTGTCGGAGAGTTTAACGTAGCGATCGAAGTACTCGAGCGCCTTCGCGTAGCGGTTCAGGCGGTAGTAGGTCCAGCCGAGCGGATAGAGCGCGGCGTCGAAGTACTCCGAGTCCTCACGCGCAACGCGCCCGTAGGCGGCCGCGGCCTGCGGCAGCTCGCAGCGTCCGAAGAAGTGCGACTCGCCCACGCGCAGCCAGACCTCGTCGACCAGCGTCGAGCCGGCGCGGGCGGGCGTGCAGCCGGCGTAGATGTCCGCAAGCGGCGCAAACGGGTTGTTTGTCGAGCAGGGGTTCTGCTTGAGGCAGACCGGGTCCCCGGCCTCGTCGACCGCGAGGTAGTCGTCGACCAGCGCACCGCGCGCGAGTTGGCGCGACGAGCAGACGTCGAGGTCGAGCGGCGGCTCGGCGATTGCGTCGAGCGACACCGGGAAGGATCCCGACGCGCCACCGTCGCAGCTCATCGGCTTGCCGTCGACGAATTGACAGTTGCGATAGCGCCCGTCGTGCAGCGCTACGGCCTGCCCGGTCAGTGGCATGCCGCAGGTCGTCGGATCCCCGGTGTTCACGCGGCACTGCCGGAACGCGCCGTCCTGCTCCATCACCAAGACACCGCTGAACCAGCTCGTCTGTGAGCAGGTCAGGGGGGCCCCGCGGTAGACGCGGCACGTCCGCACCGACTTGTTGAAACAGATGAGCGCCTGGTGCGCGAGCTCGGCGCGCGCAGCGTTCCGTTCCTGCACGATGCTGTCGTCGCTCGGCTGCTTGCCCTGGTAGTACGCCAGCGCGTAGAGCACAAAGTCGATCTGTCGGTAGCTCGGCCAGCGCCGTACGATCTCGCGGTAGAGGTCGATCGCCTTGGTGTAGTCCGGCCCACTCGGCCCGTCGCCCTCGGCAGGCTCGGCGGCAGCGGCCTCCTCGAGATCGGAGCAGGGGCGCTGGCCAACGGCGAGGTCGTATTTGATGCCCGCTTCGTCGGTGTGCAGCTCCGCGAGCCGGAACATTACGTCGGGAGTCCACTTGGCGTCGTCGGGATAGCGCACGAGGAAGTCCTCGAGCAGCGCCATCCCCTCGGTGTGCCGCTTGCGGTAGTCGTCGTTGGAGAGTCCGCACGTCTTGCGGTGCCGTTCGTTGATCGCGCGGTTGCGTTTGGTGTACTCGCGGGCGAGGAGCTCGCGCAGCCGCGCCAGGTGCTCGACGGAGAGCGTCTCGTAGCGGAGCGCGTCGGCCTCGTGCTCGTTGAGTTGCTGGAGCAGCGCGTCCGAGTCGGCCGGGGCGCGCGGCGGCAGCGGGTTGGCGTGCGGGCCGCGTGACGACATCAGCGCGCCGCCGGCGGTGAGCGCGAGCGTGAGCAGCGCGACGGGAAGCCTGTGCGCGCGGCTCACTGGCCCACCTCCTCGAGCACGTCCTTGAAGTCATTTCGCAGCAGCCGCTTCTCGCGCGCCGAGTCCGACTGCACCTTCGTGTACGCGCCCTCCGCCTCTTCGCGTCGCGCCCAGCCCACGTCGACCATGCCGACATCGGCGCGCACCGTGATGTCGTAGAAGCGCTTCGACACGCTCTGGAACGACGAGTAGATCACGCGCGAGCCGAGGTCGAGGTTCTCCGCCTCAGTGGCCGCGAGTTCCTTCTGGTAGGTCGTCACGCGCGCCTGCTCCTCGACGATGAGCGTCTTGACCTCGGCCAATTCGGAGTCGAGCACGCGATCGATCCGGGTGTTCGCCCGCGCGACGATCGCGTCGACACCGTCGAGCCGGTCGAGCAATTCGAGCAGTTGCTCGGCGCGCGCGCGATCGCTGGATCTCATGCGCCCGAGCAGCCGTCGCGTGAGAGCGCCCTCCTCGCGCAGCGTGCGGTCGAGCCGGCCCTCGAGGTTCCGGTCCTCGGCGGCGAGTTCGTCGCCGGTGCCGGCTTGATCGGCGCCCATCGCGGACTCGCGGCGGAGCGTCTCGAGTTCCTTCTGCAACGCGACGACGAGCTCGCGGATGTCGTGCAGGTCGCGGTCGAACTGATCCTGTGGGTAGCGCTCGTTTCCCTTGGTGTCGCGGTAGAACTTGTCGATCGCGACGATCTCCGCCTCGAGGCTGCCGACGAAGACCTCCAGCTCGTTGGCGTGGCTGTCGAGGGTCGAGTAGCGCGAGCGCGCCTTCTTGATCCGGTCGGCCGACGAGGCCGTGTCGCCACGGATGAGCCCGAGCTCCTTCGTGATCGTCTGCCGCGCGGCGAGCAGCTTGGCGTGCTCGGCGCGCTCGGCCGCATCTGCGTACTTCGCGATGAGCGCGCTGGTCGCGACCACCACCTGCTGCCGCAGGCCGACTGCCGACGAGACGAGGTCGTTCGCGCGCTCACGCAGCCGCGCGAGGCTCGGGAAGACTTGCACGCGCGACTCCGACTGCACCGTGCGGTCGAGTCGATCGAGCATCAGCCGGGCCTCGGTCAGCTCGGCGCGGATCTTCACGAGGTCGGTCGTCACATGCACGACGCGACCGACCTCGGCCTCCTCGCGCACATACCGTCGCGCCACCTGAAACAGGTCGCTGTCGACATCGAAGACCGTCGGATTCTCATCGGTGACCTGGGCGAAAAACTGCTTCGGGTCGTGGTTCTTCGCGAGCAGCTCCTCGAGGTGCTTGCGCGGCTTCTCGAACACGTCGCGCGTGGTCGAGAAGATCGCCATCGCGTTGCGGTACGCCTCGATGCCCGACTCGGCGATCTGCGCTTGTGCCTGCGCCTTCCGGATCGAGAGGTTCCCCTTGAGGATGCAGAGGTCGGGTTGCACCAGCGCGGCCGGGATCTTGTCGTCCTTCTTGTCGCAGGCCGAGCCGGTGGCCATCTCGAGTAACTCGAGCGCGCGCAGCGCCTTGGCGAAGTCCCGCGCCTGCACGTAGACGTGCGTGACCTCGATCAGCGCGGTCGGGAACAGCGGCGAGCGCCGGGAGATCGCGAGGTACTCCTGAATCGCCTCCGCCGGCTGCTCTCGCGCGTAGTGAATCTCGCCGAGCGTGAGGTGCGCCAGCTCGAGGATGTGCTGATCGTTCTTGGTCTTCGCCGACTCCTGCACCAGCTCGTGGAAGATCTTGGCGGCGGCGGCGAGCGACTCCGGCGCGATCAGGTTGTCGCGACTCGCGTCGTACGCCTTGGCGACATGGCTGCCGCCGAGAAAGTAACGCGCCCGGATGTAGTACTGCGACGAGCGCGGGATGAGCTCGAGCGAGGTGATCGCGGTGTCATGGTTGCCGCGGAAATACTCGTACTTGCCGCGGATGTACGGCGCCGAGGGCAGCTGTTGCCCCTCGGGAATCCGCCCGAGTCGTGTGAGCACGTCGGGCACGTCGGTGTCGTCCTTGAGCGCGAGCGACAGCTCGAGCAATCGCTCAAGCGCGCGCGCATAGAGCACGTCCTCGGGACCGCGCTCGTAGACCAGGCGACGAAAGCCCTCGCGCGCAGTGATGTAGTCCCGCTTCTGGAACAGCGAGTCGGCGAGATAGAACACCGCCTGTCGGTAGCGGCGGTAGCCCTTGTGCTTCTCGACGATGTCGAACAGCAGCAGCGACGCGTCCTCGTAGTTGCCGGTCTCGTACGCGACCTCGGCCTCGATGAAGCGCCGCGACACCTCGTCCTCGCCGGAGCGGTCGACCAGCGGCGCGGAGAGTCCGTCCTCGAGGTTTTGCGCGTCGGCTTCGAGCGCGAGCACCTTGCGGGCGATCGCGTTGGAAGCGTCGCCATGCGCGGTGCCGGCGAAAAGCGTGGCGAGCCCAAAGGCGACCAGCGTCGCGAGGCCCGTCGCGCCCAACGATGCAAGGCGCGTCACGCCGCCCGTCGCGACCAAGGTCGCGAAGCCCGTCGACTGCGCGACGGTGCGTACGTGGGGTCGCGCCTGCACTACCTCCCCTTGGCGCCGGCGGGACGGTCGGTCGCGTAGTTGACCTTGAAGTCGACGGCGGGGCGCTTTTCGAGCGGAGTCGTGACGCCGCCGCGCTCATAGCCGACGACGGTCACCTGGGTCTGCTTCCCCTCGGCGATGACGACGGTGTGGCTCGAGCGCACCGTGAACTTGTACTGCTTGAGGTACTCGAACACGCCGTAGCCGTGGCCGCGGTAGAGCAGCAGCACCGACAACGTGTGGTTGCCCGGCGCGATCGGCCCCGAGAGAATGTCGAAGCGCTTTTGGTCGTGCAGCTTCCCGCTGTCATCGGTGCGCGAGAAGATCTGGGTGCCGTCGAGCGCGTAGACGAGCTTCACGAGACGGAACGAGCCGCCCATTTTGTTCTCATGCGCGATCGATGCGCGCGCGCCGATGCTGCCGCCGAGGACCGCCTCCTTGAGCATGCCGACGCGGGCCTTGATGCGCCAAGCCTGCTCCTTGAGCGCCTGCACCCGCTGCTCGAGCCGACGCAACCGGATGTTCGCCGACGCTGTCTCGGGGGCACCGGCCGGCGCGGTCGTGTCGGCCGACGCCACCTCTGGCGGGTCGGCTTCGGGAGCCTTGGCGCCGGTCGGGGGCTCCACAGGTTGCGCCGAAGCGGAGGCCGGGAGGAGCGCGACCGCGAAGGCAAAGAGCAGTGCCGCCATAAGGCGGCCGGACTGGCCAACAAGACTGAGCGAGGCGGTCATGGGACCCCCGAAAGCGTCACGGACGAGTGATGCAAGCGCACGTGGTGATGTGCGCCGGCATCATGGAATTCAACGGGAAACGAGGCTAGCACGCACACTTGGAGGCAGCAAGACGAGCGGCCCCCATCGAGCGGCCCCATCGAGCGGCCCCATCGAGCGGCGCACGCGGCGAAATCGTGCACTTCGCAGGCGCGACCGGCTAGCGTCCGAGCGCGAGCCAAAGCCGCTCGAGTGCCGGCTTCACGCCCTCGCCGGTCGCAGCCGAGAGCGCGAGCAGCTCGATGCCGCGCTTGGCGAAGCGCCGCGCCAGCTCGGGGTACGCCTCGCGTACTTCGGGCAGGTCGAGCTTGGTGAGCGCAACGACCTGCGGACGCGTCGCGAGGGTCTCGTCGTAGCGAACCAGCTCGCGGCAGATCACGTCGAAGTCGGTGAGCGGCTCGCGCTCGGGATCGTGCGACAGCTCGAGCAGGTGGAGCAGCACCCGGGTCCGCTCGACGTGCCGCAGGAACCGGTGCCCGAGCCCCGCGCCATCGGCCGCGCCCTCGATCAGTCCCGGGATGTCGGCGAGCACGAAGCTGCGCGTGTCGCTGAGTGCGACCACGCCGAGGTGCGGCGTGAGGGTGGTGAACGGGTAGTCGGCCACCTTGGGGCGCGCCCGCGAGACGGTCGAGAGGAAGGTGGATTTGCCGACGTTGGGGTAGCCGAGCAGGCCGGCGTCGGCGAGCAGCTTCAGCTGGAGCCGGATCGTGAGCGACTCGCCGCGCGTGCCTGGCTCGGCGATCCGCGGGGCCTGGTTCCACGGGGTCTTGAAGTGGATGTTGCCGCGGCCCCCTTTGCCGCCATGGCAGATCACGACACGCTGCCCGGCCTCGGTCAGATCGGCGATCGTGGCGCCGGTCGTCTCATCGAGCACGAGCGTGCCGACCGGCACCGGGACGACCAAGTCCTCGCGCGACTTGCCGTACTGGTCCCGGTTGCGCCCGCCCTCGCCGGAGAGCGCGCGGTAGTGCTGCTGGTACTTGAAGTCGAGCAGCGTGGTCGCCCGATCGGTCGCGACCAGCACGACGTCGGCACCGTTGCCGCCATCGCCGCCCGACGGGCCGCCGTGGGCGACGTGGGCCTCGCGGCGGAACGAGATCGACCCGTCTCCACCGTGGCCGGCGAAAACGTAGATCTTAGCCTCGTCAATGAACTGCATTGGGCGAACTACGTGGGGCGATCAGCGGATCGCCGACGGTGAGGCTACGCCGCGGTGGCGGCTGCGGCGACAGCGACAGCGACGGCCGGGTAAACCGAGACCTTCTTCTTGTCCCGACCCTTGCGCTCGAACTTGACCACTCCGTCGATGAGCGCGAACAGCGTGAAGTCACGCCCGCGGCCGACGTTGTTGCCGGGGTGCACGACCGTGCCGACCTGGCGGACGATCACGCTGCCCGCTCGTACCTTCTCGCCACCGAACCGCTTGACGCCACGGCGCTGGCCGTGAGAATCGCGGCCGTTTTGTGACGAGCCCTGTCCTTTTTTGTGAGCCATGGCGCTGTCCTGTTCTCGACTGGTTCGCTACTGGTTCTCGACTGGTGTTCGCTACCGCGGTCCGGCCGTTAGGCGCGGATTTCGGTGATCTTGAGCGCCGTGTAGTGCTGGCGGTGACCGGTCTTTCTACGGTAGCCCTTGCGGCGCTTGAACTTGTAGACGACCAGCTTTTCGCCTTTGACCTCGCCGAGGATCTCGGCAGTCACGCGCGCGCCCGCGACGACCGGGGTGCCAATCTTCACGTTGTCACCGTCGGCGACAAGGAGCACGTCGGTAAACTCGACGCTGGTCCCCTTCTCGCCGGGCAGCAGCTCCACGCGAAGGGAGCTTCCCTGTTCGACTCGGTACTGCTTTCCACCTGTGCGGATCACGGCATACATGGGGATTGGTCCTTGAAAATGCGGAGCCGCATCCTAGTCAGGCGCGTCATTTCGTCAAGTTGATCTTTTAGGGGGTCTGTTCTGGGCGCAGGGCGGGGGCCGATGTGGGCTAGGTGTCGAACAGCACCGAGAGGTCGGGAGGCAGCGGCAAGCTCACGCCGCGCTCCGTGATCAGCGCGGTGACCAGCGCGGCGGGGGTGACGTCGAACGCGGGGTAGCGCGCCGGGACGCCGGCGGGCGCGATGCGAACGCCCGCGAACGAGAGCACCTCGTCGCCGGAGCGCTCTTCGATCGGGATCGCCGCGCCGTCCGGCGTTGCCAGGTCGATCGTCGAGCGCGGGGCGGCGACGTAGAACGGCACGCCGTGTTCGCGTGCGAGGACCGCGAGCGTGTAGGTGCCGATCTTGTTCGCCACATCGCCCGAGCGCGCGATCCGGTCGGCGCCGACGACCACGCAGGTGACCTCGCCGCGGCGCATCAGCCAGCCGGCGGCGACATCGGGGAGGATCGTGACGTCGATGCCGTCGCGCGCGAGCTCCCATGCGGTGAGCCGCGCGCCTTGCAGGAACGGGCGCGTCTCGTCGGCGAGCACCCGCACGCGCTTTCCGGCGGCGACGGCGGCACGCACCACGCCGAGCGCGGTGCCGTAGCCGCCGGTCGCGAGCGCACCGGCGTTGCAGTGCGTGAGAATCGTAGCGCCGTCGGGGATGAGCTCGGCGCCGGCGCGGCCGATCTTTTGGCAGCGGTCGATGTCGTCGTGCCAGATCGCGAGCGCGCGTTGCGTGACAGCGTCGGCGCCGAGCGGCAGCACGGCGCGCATCTCGGCGAGGGCCCAGAAGAGGTTGACCGCGGTCGGACGTGTGGCGCCGAGTTGCGTGATCGCGGCTTCCCCGGCGGCGATGAGCTCAGCCGAGTTCCCACCAGCGTCGGCGCGTCGGCGCACGGCGAGCGCAACGCCGAATGCGGCCACACAGCCGATCGCGGGTGCACCGCGCACGACCATCGTGCGGATGGCGTCGGCCACGGCGAGCTCGTCGTCGCACGCGAGCCAACGCGCTTCGGCGGGAAGGCGCAGCTGATCAAGGAGCAGGAGGCGCCCGTCCTCCCAGCGGAGCGGCGTGAGCAGCGCGGTCGACGGCGGGCGCATGCCGTCCACCGGCATCACGCGCCGAGGAGGCGCGCGAGCACCTCGTTGACCGCGGCCGGGTTCGCCTTGCCGCCGGTCGCCTTCATCACCTGCCCGACGAAGAACCCGATCATCTGGGTCTTCCCGGCGCGGTACTGCTCGGCCTGCTTCGGGTTCGCGTCGATCGCCGCACGCGCAGCCGTCTCGATCGCCGACGTGTCGGTCACCTGCACGAGGCCCTCACGCTCGACGATCACGCCGGGCGCGTCGCCCGAGGCGTACATCTTGGTGAAGACCTCTTTCGCGATCTTGCCGCTGATGGTGCCGTCGTCGATCAGGCGCAGCAACGCGGCGAGCGCCTCCGGGCGGATCGGGCAGGCGTCGATCGTGCGCGCGTCGCGGTTGAGCTCGCGCAGGAGCTCCGACTGCACCCAGTTCGACACCCGCTTGCCGTCGCCGTGGGCCCGCGCCGCAGCCTCGAACCAGTCGGCCAGCGCGCGCTCCTCGGTGAGCACGCGCGCATCAGCGACGGTGAGCCCGTACTCGGCGACCAACCGTTGGCGACGTGCCGTGGGCAACTCGGGCAGCGCGGCGCGTGCTCGGTCGATCCACTCCTCGTCGATTACGAGCGGCGGAAGATCCGGATCGGGGAGGTAGCGATAGTCGTGCGCCTCCTCCTTGGAGCGCATCGCGTGCGACGTGCCGGCGTCGGCGTCCCACAGCCGCGACTCCTGCACCACACGTCCGCCAGCGTCGAGGATCGCCGTCTGACGTGCAATCTCATGCTCGATCGCGCGCTCGACAAATTTGAAGCTGTTGATGTTCTTCAGCTCGGCCTTGGTGCCGAGCGTGGTCGCGCCCACCGGGCGGAGCGACACGTTGGCGTCGCAGCGGAGCGAGCCCTCCTCCATGTTGCCGTCGGAGATGCCGAGCCACCGAACCAGCTGGCGGAGCGTGCGCATGTACTCGCCCGCCTCCTCGGCGCTGCGCAGCTCCGGCTCGGACACGATCTCGACGAGCGGCACGCCGGCGCGGTTGAGATCGACGAGCGAGCGCTTGGCGCGGTGCAGGTTCTTCCCCGCGTCCTCCTCGAGGTGGATGCGCGTGAGGCGCACGCTGCGCGGAACGCCGTCGACCACGAACTCGACGGTGCCGTGCTCGCAGAGCGGCTCGTCGAACTGCGAGATCTGATAGCCCTTCGGCAGGTCCGGGTAAAAGTAGTGCTTCCGTGAGAAGCGCGAGCGGCGGCGCAGCGTGGAGCCGGTCGCGAGTCCGAGCGTGAGCGCGAGCTCGATCTGCCGCCGATTCACCACCGGCAGCGCGCCCGGTAGCCCGAGCACCGTCGGGTCGGTGCAGCTGTTCGGCGGCGCGCCGTAGATCGACGCCGACGCTGAGAACGCCTTGGTCTCGGTCGCGAGCTGCACGTGACACTCGAGGCCGATCACCGCCTCCCACTTGGTGGCGGTCACGCGAGCTCCGGCGGGCGGCGCGTGTGGAAGTCGGTCGCCAGCTCATGCGCCGCGGCCGCGGTGAAGAGCTGCTCCTCGCAAAGTGGCGGCGCGATCAGCTGCAGGCCGATCGGCAGCCCCGCTTCGGTGAAGCCGCACGGCACGCTGACCCCGGGCAGCCCGGCGAGGTTGCAGCTGATCGTGAAGATGTCGGCGAGGTACATCGCGAGCGGATCGGCGGCCTTCTCGCCGAGGCGGAACGCGGCCGTAGGAGTTGCCGGCGTGGCGATGAGGTCGACCTGCGTGAACGCCTCGTCAAAGTCGCGCTTGATGAGCGCGCGCACCTGCTGCGCCTTGCGGTAGTAGGCGTCGTAGTGGCCCGAGCGGAGCGCGAAGGTGCCGAGCATGATGCGGCGCTTCACCTCGGGACCGAAGCCCTCGCCGCGTGACTTGCAGTAGAGCTCGAGCAGCGAGCCCGTCCCTTCCGCGCGGTGCCCGAAGCGCACGCCGTCGTAACGCGCGAGGTTCGACGAGGCCTCGGCGGTCGCGACGAGGTAGTAGCAAGCGACGGCGTACTTTGTGTGCGGCAGCGAGACCGGCACGACGGTCGCCCCCGCGTCTTCGAGTCGGGCGATGCCGGCGCGGACCGCACGCTCGACCTCGGGGTTGATCCCGCCGCCATCGACGAAGTACTCGGCGGGGAGGCCGATCTTCAAGCCGCCGAGCCCACGCGCGCCACGCTCGCAGGCGGCGCGGTAGTCGGGCACCGGCGCATCGATCGACGTCGCGTCGTGCGGATCGTGGCCAGCGATCGCCTGGAGCAGCAGCGCGGCGTCGCGTACGTTCCGCGTCATCGGGCCGACCTGATCGAGCGACGATGCAAAGGCGACCACGCCGTAGCGCGAGACGCGGCCGTAGGTCGGCTTCATCCCGACGAGACCGCAGAACGCGGCCGGCTGCCGAATCGAGCCGCCGGTGTCGGTGCCGAGCGAGCCGGCGCAGAGTCCGGCCGCGACCGCCGCCGCCGAGCCGCCCGACGAGCCGCCGGGGACGCGCGTGAGGTCCCACGGATTGCGGCACGGTTTGACCGACGAGTTCTCGTTCGACGAGCCCATCGCGAACTCGTCCATGTTCAGCTTGCCGAGCAGGTTCGCGCCGGCGGCGTACAGGCGCGCGACCGCCGTGCCGTCGTACGGCGGGATCCAGCCGGCGAGGATGCGTGACGCGACGGTGGTGGCGATGCCGCGCGTGACGAAGATGTCCTTGAGCGCGAGCGGCACCCCGGCAAGCGGACCGGGCTGCTCGCCGCGCGCGAGGGCGGCGTCGATCCGATCGGCGCGGCCAAGGGCGCCGGCCTCGTCGACCAGCAGGAAGGCGCCGAGCGCAGCGTCGGCGCGCGCGATGCGAGCGAGGTGTAGCGTGGCGAGCTCGCGGGCGGAGACTTCGCGCGCGGCCACGAGCTCGGCCAGTCGCCACGCCGGCAGGTGCGAAAGTTCGGTCACGAGCCGGCCTCGATGATCTTCGGCACCTCGAAGTAGTCGTCGGCGCGGCGCGGCGCGGCGGCGAGCGCGTCGTCGGCGGCAAGCGAAGGCGCGGGCGTGTCGAGCCTCAGCGGGCAGTCCATCGGGACCGCGTGGGTCATCGGTTCGACGCCGGCCGTGTCGAGCGCGGTGAGCTGCTCGATGTAGCCGAGCAGGTGCGAGAGCTCGAGCGTGAGCCTGGCCACCTCGTCGTCGGTGAGCGCGAGCCGTGCGAGGAGCGCAGTCTGCCGCACCTCATCGCTGGTGATCGACGCCATGCGGCGCGAGGTGTACCGCATTTTGCGCGAGGCGTGCGGACCGTCGGCGGGACTGTCGTGTCGGGGCTGTCGTGGCGACGACGGTCACTTTCCCGTCGCGCCCCGGTGGTACGATGCCGCCGTGCGCACCACCGGCCGCGGCCTGATGCTCCTCGTGCTCGCCGTCGTGCTCGTTGCGTCGGCCTGCGCCCCCGAGTCGCCTCGCATCCTCGGCGTCTCGCTCCCCGGCGACACGCGCGATCCGTTCGGCCCCTACATCATCTCCACCGCCATCCGTGGCGTCACCCGCGCCGACCGCGTCGAGGCCCACTGGTCCCGCGACGGCGCCACCGCGCTGCGCACCGTCGAAGGCGCTCGCGCTTCCGACGATGGCGAGCTCTTCCTCATCGGCCTCCCCGGCCAGCGCGCCGGCTCGACGGTGCAGTTCCTCGTCGCGGTCATCCGCGACGGCGAAGTCATCGCGCAAGATCCCCCCGGTGGCGACGCTGGTCCCGAGCGTCTCTACTCGTTCCGCGTACTCGCGCGCGAGGGCGCTTGTCGCGCCGACAGCGACTGCACACCCGGCGCGGAGATCTGCGCCGACGGCGCGTGCCGCGAGTTCGCCGGCGTGTGCGACGGTCCCGGCGACACCTGCCCCGACGGCACGGCCTGCGCAGTCGACCGCACTCCTCGCATCTGCCTGGTCACTGCGCGTTCCTGCCTGACCGACGCCGGGTGCCCCACCGTCGAGGCATGTGATCTCCTGCGCGAGATATGCACACCGCGCACCGGCTGTGTCGCTGTCGGGGACTGCCCCGAAGGGGAAGGCTGCCGCGAAGACCTCGGGCTCTGCTTCGCCGTCCGCGAGTAGCGGAGCGCGCCCGCAAAGGCGCAGCCGAGCGCAATAGCCCCGCCGGCCATGCGCATTGCATGCGCCGGGCGCTACGGTCGGCAGTGCTGCTGCACGAGCCCGAGGAGCTGGCGCATGTCGACCGGCTTGCACATGATTGCGGCAACCCCGGTGGCGTCGGTGAGCCCGTCGGCATAGGCGGT
Source organism: Myxococcales bacterium (assembly GCA_009692535.1). GTDB lineage: Bacteria > Myxococcota_A > Polyangia > Haliangiales > SHYZ01 > SHYZ01. The sequence continues at coordinate 37,828 of SHYZ01000001.1, read as the reverse complement.
TACGACCACCACCGGAATCTGGGCGAGCCGCTCGTCCTTCCGATATTCGACCAGGAATTCCTGCCCGGTCATGACCGGCATCATGAGATCGAGCAGGATCAGTCGCGGCAGCGGCGCGCTCCCGAGTTGGTCGAGCGCGTCCCGCCCATTCTTGGCGGTGGCGACAGTCATCCCGGCGCGCTCGAGGATCATCGAGATGATGTCGCGCACGTCAAAGTCGTCCTCGACGACGAGGACGTCGGGACGTGCTGCGGCTGATGCGGTGGATTGAGGTTCCATACGCAATGGATCGCGCGTCTTACCCATCTCCCCAGAGTGGATCGGCCGCGATTGCAAAGGAGTGTTTGGCGGTCGCGGGCACGTGTCAAGCAGTAGCGTTCGGCTGGCGTTCGGCTGGCGTTCGGCTGGCGTTCGGAGCCGCTATCGCTCCGTGCTAGTGGCTGAACTCGAGCTCGTTCTCCGCGATCCGATTCAGTTGATCGAAGATCCCCTCGAGCTGAAAGTTCAACGCGTCGAAGGCGGGGATCTCGATGCCGCTGATTTTGAGCCTTACCGTGCCGGCGGGGAGCGGATCGGCTGCGAGCATCGGCAGCGTGAAGCTCGTGCGGCCGTCGAGGAAGGCGAGGTTCCAGACCGCGCCGTCGGCGCCGGAGAAGCTCCCAGTGTGCAGGCTCGCCTCGAGGGTCGGCGTGAATGAGTACGTGCCGGCCGCTGCGGTGATGTTGGTCGCCGTCGCGAGGAACGCGGGGAGGACGATTGCGCCCGCGCCCGGGTTCACGCCGCGCGCGATCACGGTCGAGCTTGGGAGTCCGCCCTCGGCGGTGGCCGCGCTGCCGACGATCATGTAGCTGCCGGCCGAGAGGTCGCCCGTGGTCTTGGGCACGGTCGTCGTCGGAGAATCGCCAGTGACGGGCGGAAACGGGAAGAGCATCAGCTGGTCGCCGAGGTCGATCATCGGGATTGCGGTGAACTCGGTCAGGCCGGGCGACGCCGCGCCGAAGCCGACGGTGAGGTCCTGCGCGTCGCTGTTATCGAGCCGCTCGAGCAACTCCCCTTCGGCCAAATCGCCGTCGGCAAGCGTGATGCCGGTCTTCAGCGCGAAGCCGAGGATCTCGTAGGTGTCGTCCGACTGATCCATGAGCGTGCCGTTGGGATCGCCCTCGGCAATGAACGCGTAGTGGGTCTGCGCGCCGACGCGCACGTTCATTTCCCACTCACAAGGTCCGTCAATGAACGGGGGCGCCTTGAGACAGATGTTCTTCGGCGCGACCTGCCCCATCGGCTGGGGAAGCTGGTTCTCCGGCGCGCCGAAGTCCCTGGTGGACGAGTAGGCGACGAACGCGACGAGGTAGCGCCCTTGGCCCGGGTTGAGCTGGTTCCAGCCTTCGATCGATCCGCTCGCCGTGGCGGTCGGGACGTCGGGGCCGTCACCGGTGGGGTCGAGCGGGATGGTCACGTTCGCGCCGTTGGCACCGAACCAGGTGGAGACCGCGTAGCCGACCGCGCTCGCGGTGACGTCCTGCGGGCCCGAGATCGCGTCGCCGGTGAGCACGACGAGCCCAGTCGCGTCGGTGATGCCGCCGAGCGCACCGACGGTGACGGTCGCACCGACGAGCGGCGCGGCGGTCGCCGAGTCGATCACGTACACGTTGAGCTCACCGAGGATCGCGCCCGAGCCGACGCCGCCGCCGGCGAGCACCACCGGGTCGACGTCATTGACGTCAGGGCCGCCGCACGCGGCGAGAGCGGTAACAGCAGCGAGCAACGAGCAGGATAGGGTTCGGCGCATCAGCATCTCCTCAGGGCAGGGCCAGTCAACGGGGTCGCATCCTAGCGCACGACTGCCGGGCGAGGGAGGCGCTCGGGAAGGAGCGTGGGGGCGGTCACCACTTGGTCGCGGCGCGCCGGGATGTAGCGCAGCACCAACCCGAGGGGTAGGCTCGCCGCTGGAGGCGAGGGTGGCGAGGCGCGAGCGCTATGCCGACCGGGTGGACATCCGGCTCGGCCACACGATCAACGAGATCTTTCTCAAGATCCCGAGCCGCGAGGCGCGAAAGCTCTTCGACCGCGTGCGCGAGGAGTCCGAGCGCGCGGGCCTCCTTTACCAAGACGACGACGGCGCGATGCATGCGGTGCCGGTCATGATGCGTCCGCGGGTGATCAGCCCCGAGCAGGAGAAGTATTTCCACAGCGTCTGCCTCGAGGTGACGCGGGCGATCCAGAAGCTCGCGCGGCTATACGTCGAGGATGCGCGCGTAAAGGCGCTGCTGCCATTCACCGAGCGCGAGGATCGCTGGCTGCGCGACGTCTGGAAAAAAGTCGCACGCGCGCCGCAGACGGTGGTCGCCCGGCTCGACGCGAACACCGACTTCTCGGCGGTCGACTGGGACCAGAGCTTTCACTTCTTCGAGACCAACAGCGTCGGCGTCGGCGGCATGTACTACGCGCCGGCGGTCGCCGAGATCCTGCAGCGCACCGTCGTTCCGGCGATGCAGAAGATCGCGCCGGCGCTGCTGCTCAAGCCGCAGGCCGACATGCGCCAGTTGCTGCTCGAGCAGATCACGTCGCACGCGCGGGCGATCGGCAAGCGCCGACTCCACACGGCGTTCCTGCAGGACAAGTCGCTGGTCGGCGGACCGACCGAGTTCCCCTACCTCGTGGAGTATTTCCGCGCGCAGGGGATTCCCGCGGTACACGCCGATCCGACCGAGCTCAGGATGCGTGGCGAGGAGCTCATGGTCGGAGACCTGCCGATCGATCTCGTCTATCGCGACGCTGAGATCGGCGAGTACCTCGAATATGAGGACGAGGGCGTGGACCTCGGGCCGCTCAAGAGCGCGTTCCTCGGCAACCAGGTGGTCTCGTCGCTCGCCGGCGAGTTCGATCACAAGTCGACCTTCGAGGTGCTGACCTCCCCCGAATTTTCCGAGCACTTCACGCTGCGGCAGCAGCGGATCTTCCGTCGGCACGTGCTCTGGACACGCATCGTGCGCGAGGCCCGCACCACCGGGCCCGACGGCGAGGAGATCGATCTGCTCCCTTGGCTGCGGCGCAACAAGGACCGGCTGGTGCTCAAGCCGAACCGCGCCTGCGGCGGCGAGGGGATAGTGATCGGTCCGCACTGCGACCTGCATCAGTGGGGCGAACAGCTCGAGGACGCGCTCGCCGCAGAGCGCGAGACCGGCGGGGTCGTGGCGCAGCGGTACGTCGACGTGCGGGTGAAGGACTTTCCGGCGCAGGACGCAGACGGCGCGATCTCGCTCGAGGAGTACTACGTCGTGTGCGGCGTGCTCGCGACACCGCGTGGCGTCGGCATCCTCGGGCGCGCGTCGAAGAAGCGCGTGGTGAACGTCGGCCAGCAGGGCGGGCTGGTGGCGATCCTCGTCATCGTCTGAGCAGCGGCTACGCGCGCTCGAGCAGCAGCGCGATCCCTTGCCCGACGCCGATGCACATCGTGGCGAGACCGCGGCGCAGCTCGCGTGCAGCGAGCTCGTGCGCCAGCGTGCCGACGAGCCTCGCGCCAGAGCAGCCGAGCGGATGGCCGAGCGCGATCGCGCCGCCGTTCGGGTTCACCCGCGCGGGGTCGAGCCCGAGCGCGGTGATGCAGGCGAGCGCCTGCGCGGCGAACGCCTCGTTCACCTCGGCCACATCGACGTCGGCGATCGTGAGCCCTGCGCGCGCGAGCGCGAGCCGCGTGGCCGGGATCGGTCCCAGCCCCATCGTGCTCGGCGCGACGCCGGCGCTCGCCGAGGTGACGTAGCGTGCGAGCGGCGTGAGCCCGTGCTCGCGCACCGCTCGCTCGCTCGCGATCAGCAGCGCGGCGGCGCCGTCGTTGAGGCCCGCCGAGTTGCCCGCGGTCACGCTGCCCCCCTTGGCGAACGCCGGCGCAAGCCGCGCGAGCTGCTCCGGCGTGGTGTCGGGGCGCGGGTGTTCGTCGACGGTGACGGCGCGCGCCGAGCCGTCCTTGGCCGCCGGTAGCGGCACCGACACGAGCTCACGCGCGAACCGTCCGGCGGCCATCGCGCGCCCCGCCTTTTGCTGTGACGCGAGCGCGAAGCCGTCTTGCGCCTCGCGCGAGACCTGACACTCGGTGGCGACGCGCTCGGCGGTCTCGCCCATCGCGAGCGTCTCGTGCAGCGCGGTCATGCGCGGGTTCACGAAGCGCCAGCCGAGCGTGCTGTCGTGGAGCGTCTGTGCACCGCGCGGCCATGCGGCGTCGGGCTTGCCCATCACGAGCGGCGCGCGCGTCATCTGCTCGACGCCGCCGGCGATGACGAGGTCGGCCTCGCCGGTGAGCACGAGGCGGCACGCGTCGGCGACGGCCTGCAGGCCCGAGCCGCAGAGGCGGTTCAGCGTGACGCCCGGGACCGACACCGGCAGCCCGGCGAGCAGCAGCGCCATGCGCGCGACGTTGCGGTTGTCCTCGCCGGCTTGGTTCGCGCAGCCGAAGAGCACGTCGTCGATGCGCTCTTCCGGCACGCGCGTTCGGTCGACGAGCGCGCGGATCGTGAGCGCGGCGAGATCGTCGGCGCGGACCGATGCGAGCGCGCCGCCGTAGCGGCCGATCGGGGTGCGGCAGGCATCGACCACGAACGCGGCACGGGCCGGGGAGGACATGGCGCGAAGATAACGCAGCGGGCCGCGCGTGGTGCTTGATCTCGCCCCGCGCCGTCGGCAAACTGCCGGGCGACGATGAGCGACAACGAGAGCACGATGGTCTCCGCCGAGGCGGTAACCGGCACGATCGATCACTTCACCGGACTCGACCAGGCGGGCGACCGTCGGACGATGAACGAGCTGGCGCGACGCCTCGGCAAGGATCAGCCGGCGCTGCTTCAGTTCGCAGCCGGCACCAAGGGCGCCGACGGGGCGCCGGCCAGCGAGGCGGCGGTCTTTTACGGCACGCTGGTCTGGGCGATGTTCGATCGTGCGTTTCCGCGTACCGTGCCGCGCCTGCTGCCTGAGACGCTCACCGCGGCGGCTGCGCTCATCGACGAGGAGCTCGGTCGGCTCGCCGGCGGCGAGGAGCTCGCTATTCACGAGCGGGTCGCGCCGGGCCTGAAGGAGCGGCAGCCGCATATCGTCGCCAAGCTGCAGGAGCTCGTCGAAGAGGACGTGCGCGAGAGCGCGATCACCGCCGAGGTCGCGGCGGCGCTCATGCGGCCCACGCAGGTTTTCGTCGAGGCGTTCGACGCGGCGCTGGCCGGTCGCCTGCCCGCGCAGAGCCTGCACCCGGTCGTGCGTACTGAGCCGAAGATTGGCCGCAACGATCCGTGTCACTGCGGCAGCGGGACGAAGTTCAAGCGCTGCCACGGCGCGGCGTAGCGTTCTGCCGCCGCGGGCGCGTAGCCTGACGGTCTATTACGGCACGCCAGCGTCGGGGCACCAGTTGCCGAAGGGATCCTTTAGCCCGGGCACGCAGCGCACGCGCTTGTTCATCCGGCAGACGACCGTGTTGGCGCTCCCATCGAACAGGAGCGTGACGCGGCCGGGTTCGTGGCCGCCGAGCTCGCAGGTGGCCGACAGGGTTGCGCCGAGTGGGCGCGTGGCCGCAGCGCCGTCTACTGTGTCGCGGCCGTCGAGCGTAACCTTGGCGCCCGCGGGCTCCGTAGCGACGGCGATCGTGAGCAGTCGTGGCGGGGCGACAACGCGCGGCGCGGCGTCCACCGGGTCGCGCACTGGTGGGCGCGGGGACGCAGCGCGGGCGTCGGGCGGGCGGCGGGTGACGGCCGCATCGCGCGCCGAGAGGGACGGCGCAGCGTCGGGGAGCGTCGCGGGGCTTGCGTCGAGTCGGTCGTCCCCGCGGGGCGCGGGCGGCGCGGCGTCGACGAGGTTGCTTGCCGGTCGGCTCACTCGCCGAAACACCACGACGCTGGCAGCTCCGAGTACGGCGAGCGCGAGTACGAGCGCGAGCAACCCGAATCGACTCGGCGCAGGGGCGACCCGCGTCGTGCCGCCCACGTCGTTGTCGCTCGGTGTCATCCGGGGACTCGCCTTGACGGGTGTCTCGGGTGCCGCGTCGAGTCCGCCCAGGCGCGCGGCCCACGCGGGCTCCGGCATGATCGTGCGCGCCATCGGCGACCACTTGGGCGCCGGGGCCCTCACGACAGACGGCGCAAACGCCACAGGCCCCGCGGCAATCGCGCCCGTGCGTGCGCCCGCGGTGACATGCACCGCGCTGGTCTCGCCCCAGTGCGTGACCTCCATGAGCTCCGCGATGAACTCGTTCATCGTCGCGTGGCGTGCGTTCCGGTCGCGCGCGAGGGCCTTCATGATGATCGCTTCGAGCGCCGGCGAGAGGTCGATCTCCGGCCGTCGCGTCAGCGGTGGCACGATCGGATCGCGTAGCTGCATCGCGAGCGTCTCGAGCGGCGACCTGCCCTGGAGCGGCACTTTGCCGACGACGAGCTCGTAGAAAATCGCGCCGAGAGCATGGATGTCTACGCGGTGATCGAGATCGGGCAGGCCGCTCGCTTGCTCCGGCGCCATGTACTCCGGCGTGCCGAAGACCGCGCCCGCCATGGTCAGGCGCCGAGACGACTCGTCATCGGAGAGCAGCTTCGCGATGCCGAAGTCGACGATCTTTACGACATCGGCGCGACCATCCTCGTCGAGCACGAAGATGTTGTCGGGCTTGAGGTCGCGATGCACGACCTGTCGCTCGTGTGCGGCGGCGAGCGCGCGGCCGAGCTGCATCATGATGCCCACGGCGCGCGCGGCTGGCATCGGTCCCGACTGGCGTAGCGCCTGCGCCAGCGTCGGGCCGGCGAAGTAGTCCATCACGAAGTACGCGCCGCCATCCGGCAGCGTGCCAAAGTCGTGGATGTCGACGATGCTCGGGTGGCGGATGCGCGAGGCCGCCTTCGCCTCCGTCACGAAGCGCTCGAGCAGCGTCGTGTCGCGCGCCACCTGCGGGCGCAGCACCTTGATCGCGACCTTCTTCTCGAGGATGCGGTGGTGCGCGCGGTAGACGACGCCCATGCCGCCCTCGCCGATGCGCGCCTCGATTTGGTAGCGGCCATCGAGCGTGAGTCCCTCGAGGGTCTCGGCGATCGGCGCGCGCGCCGGCGCGACCATGGTCGCCCCTTGCGTGACGAGCGCGAGCCCGTGGCGTGGGCAGAACTCAGTGCCCTCGTCGAACGCCCCCTGGCACCGCGGGCAAATCCTTACGTGCGGCATAGGTCGGTCCTTCGGACAGCCGCCGCGTGAGTCATGCTCAGAAGACGCCCTGGGCCGCGAGTCCGAGCAGTCCGGGACCGAGCGCCGGCGCGAAGCTGAGCCGCGAGGTCTCGACGACCGCGGACGATGGCGGTCCCTTGTCGCGCACGAGGTAGTAAAGCCCTTGCGCGAGCGAGAGGCCGGAGAGGCCGAACGCGACCGCCGCGCCGATGCGGAAGACGCGGATCTCGTCGGGCTGCGGCGTCGAGGGATCGGTGTACGCGGCCGCGCGCGCGTCGGCCTCACGCAGCAGGAACACGGCGCCGGTGGCCACGCCGGCCGAGATGAGGATCGGGAGGATGGCGTCGGAGCGGCTCGGCTTCGCCGCGAGCTTTACGGCCACCGACTGCTCAGTAGCGGGCGTCACCGCGAGCGAGCGGTCGACCGGCTTCTTGCCGCCCTTTCGGATCGACAGTGTATGGGTTCCCTCGGGCGCTTCGAAGCGGCAGGGGATTTGTGGACAGGCGGCGACGCGGTGCCCGTCGAGGAGCACCTGCGCGCCCTCGGTCGAGGCATCGCCGCCGATGCGGATGAAGCCCGATGGTGCGAGCTCGAGCGGGACCGCGATGCTCTGCGCGCCTTCGGCTTGCACGAAGATCGTGCGCTTCGCCTCGACGTACCCCTCCTTCCGAACCCAGATCGTGTGCAGGCCACGCGGAAGGTTGCCGAGGTAGGGCGTACGACCGACGGCGCCGTCCTCCTTGCGATCGATGAAGACGTCGGCGTGCGGGATGTTTGAGCGGATCTCGACGAAGCCGAGGATCGCGTCGCGCTTGAGCCCAAACGAGTAGACGTAGAAGGTGTTTCTTAAGTGATTGACGGCACGGCGCACCTGCTGGTGGCCGCGCAGCTCCACGATCAGCGTGTGCTGCCCGGAGAGCGAGCCGTGCCACGGCGCAGCGCCGAGGAGCGCGGAGGGCTCCTTGCGGTCGAGGTAGATCATCGCGCCGGCGGGCTCGGTCTCGACGGCGATGAGGCCCTTGATCCCAACGTCGGGCAACGGCGGCAGTTGCGGCAACGGCGGCGTGGTGTCGGGCGGCGGCGTGGTGTCGGGCGGCGGCGTGGTGTCGGGCGGCGGCGTGGTGTCGGGCGGCGGCGTGGTGTCGGGCGGCGGCGTGGTGTCGGGCGGCGGCGTGGTGTCGGGCGGCGGCGTGGTCGCGGGCACCGCGAGTCGGTCCTCGAGGGACTTGATGCGCGCGGCGATTTCCACGCCGTCGGTAGCGGCCGACTCCTCGGTGAGGTAGCGACGGAACAGGTCGACCGCTTTTGCGAGATCGCCCTTTCGCTCCTCGGCGACGGCGGCGTTGAATAGAAATGCCGCGAACGGTCGCGCGGCGTAGGCGGCGAGGAACGCCGACGAGGCGAGCCCGTACTCGCCCTTCTCGAACAGGCTCTGTCCGGCCTCGAAGTGGACCCGGGCTTCGTCGAGCGCGCGGCCATCGCCGCGGGCCCCGATCGGGTGCGCGAGGAAGAGGAGCAGCGTCAAGCTCGAGACGAGCAGGCGACAGGGGCGGGGCATCTGGGCGAGACCGTCCCGAAGAATACCCGAGAACGGTGCGCATCATCCGCGCGCGCGCGCCACGGCATCGGTGTATGACTGCCGATGATGGATCGACCCGAACAGCGCCGGCCCAGGTTGCGGCGCGCGCTCTCGCAGGCGACTCGGGCGGCGCCGATCGATCGCCAAGGTGACCGGCGCACCGCCGACCTGCTCGCACGTGCGCTCGACGTGGCGGAGATCTCCGCTGACCGTGCCCACGAGTTCACCCATGGGTTTCACTCCTACCCGGCGCGCATGCACCCGCTCACGGCGCGGCGCGCGCTGGTCGTGGCGGGCGCGATTCGCGGCCGCGTGGTGCTCGATCCATTTTGCGGCTCGGGCACCGTGCTCGTCGAGGCGGTGCGTGTCGGTGCCAGCGCGATCGGTATCGACGCCAGCCCGCTTGCGTCGCTGGTGACGCGCGCCAAGATTTGGCTGCGGCCGCAGGCGCGGCGGACCGAGTTGGTCACGCGTGCCCGCCGACTGGCCGCACTCGCGGTCGACGAGGGCAAGGCGTCGCGACGCAGCGGGTACGAGGCGCCAGCGGCGCGGCAGCCGGGGGGCAGCCGTGCGGCAGAGCGACGGGACACCGCGCTCAAGGGAATGTTCGCGCCCCATGTGCGGCGCGAGCTAGAGACCATCGCCGCGCTCGTCGCGCGCGAGTCCGACCTCGAGCTGCGGGTGCTGCTCGAGGCGCTGCTCTCGTCGATTCTGGTCAAGGTCTCGCGCCGGGAGGCGGACTCCGCACGCGGTCTCGTCGAGCGCCGGATCGGGCGCGGCATGCCGGCACGGCTCTTCGCAGCGCGTGCCGAGGAGCTGGTGCAAGGCCTCACCGCGCTCGCGGCCAAGGTACCGACGGGCACCGCGGCGCCCCGCTTCGTGGCGGGCGACGCGCGCCGGCTCGACCTCGCCGGGATCGCGCCGGGCTCGGTCGACGTCGTCGTGACCTCGCCGCCGTATGCCGGCACCTATGACTACGTCGGCCACCACGAGCTTCGGCTCGCGTTTCTCAGTCTCGACGACAGCACGTTTTTCGACGCCGAGATCGGCTCGCGGCGCGGGTTCGCTGACCTGCGCGCGGGGATGGCGGCGTGGCATGCCGACCTTGCGGCGGTGCTTTCGGAGCTCGCGCGCGTGCTCCGCCCCGACGGTGCGGCGGTCCTGCTCCTCGGCGACTCGCTTGCCGGCGACGGGCCCCGCGCGGTCGCGGTTCACGCTGACGACCTCATCACGCGCCTCGCACCGACCGCGGGATTTCGCGTGATGGCTCGCGCCGGGCAGGAGCGGCGCATCCACCCACCCGAGCGGCAGGCGTTCTCCGTGCGCCCCAAGCGCGAGCACCTCATCCTGCTCCACCGTTCGTGAGTCGCGGGCGTCCTTTGGTGGCCGATGCCGCGGTCACGATCGCCGCGCTGCGGGCACGCGTCGCCGAGTTCGTCGCCGAGCGCGACTGGGCGCGGTACCACTCGCCGAAAAACGTCGCGATGGCCGTGGCGTGCGAGGCGGCCGAGCTCATGGAGCTATTTCTCTGGATGGAGGGGCCGGAGTCGCGTCGCGCGGCGCGGACCCCGGCGCGGCGGAAGCGGCTCGAGGCGGAGCTGGCCGATGTGGCGATCTGCCTGCTCAACCTGTGCAACGTCGTCGACGTGGATCTGTCGAGCGCAGTGGTGCGCAAGCTCGCTGCGACCGGACGGCGCTACCCGATCGAGCTCGTGCGTGGCCGGGCGGAGAAGTACGACGAGTACCCGGGGCGTGCGGCCGTTGCGAAGCGTGCGGCCGTTGCGAAGCGCGCGGCCGTTGCGAAGCGTGCGGCCGTTGCGAAGCGTGCGGCCGTTGCGAAGCGCGCGGCCGTGGCGAAGCGTGCGACCGTGGCGAAGCGTGCGACTGTCGCAAAAGTAGCGAAGCGCGCTCCGCGGCGCGCGGCTCACTCCGGCTGAACTTCGACCGGCTGCGCGAGCGCGAGCGCACCGGCTTCGTTAGCGTAGGAGAGCCATGGAACCGGCACGGGCGGTGTGCCGGCGCCGTGGCGCATCGGCACGTAATGCGTGGCCAGCCCCGCCGGCACCGTGAGTCGCTTTGAGCCGTCCACCGCGGACTGCGGCGTGAAGCGGAGCATCGTCTTCGCCGTCGTCCCGGTCCCTGGTGCGGCCGCGAAAGACCACCGGCCCGACACGCGAAGGTCGCTGGCCTCGAAGGTAAACATTCCGCCCCGCTTGATCGCCAGCGTCGCGTTCGCACCGTCTCCCTCGCGCACGCTCGTGAAGCTGCGCATCACGGCGCCGAGCCGTTCTTCGTCGGACATCCCAGCGAGCGCGACCGCCGCGGTGTCGACGCCCTCGAGCCCGAACTCGCCGACGCAGAGCGCACGCGGCGTCGCCCCCGCATAGACCTTGTCGAACTCGACCAGCACGTTGTCGCCGGGTGCGCCGAGGTTCACCGTGCCGTCGCTCGGCTCGTCGTGGTCGGGCCATTTGTGCCGAATCTTCTTCACCGTGCGGTCGCCTTCGCGCACGGTGACGATCACCTGCTTTACGCGCGGCGAGTCCTTCCAGGCCGAGGCGTTGCCGAGCGAGAGCGTGAGCACCGTGAGCGGCATGCTCTCGCCGAGTGCGAGCGTGACGGTGTCCTTCACCTTGCGTGAGCCGCACCATGTGGTCGCCGGGTCACCGTCGAAGAGCCGGCCGACCGCGCGACGCTCGGCGGTGCCGTAGGTGGTGCTGGCGGTGGCGTCCTTCGCCACGCCGGACACTTTGCCAGCCTCCGCCGGTGACGCGAGCGCGGCAGCGGTGCCAAGAAGCGTACCCACAAGGAGACTCGTCAGCTGCTTGCGACGGACCATCGTCATCGGCGCGAGGATACCACCACGCTGGCCGGCTACCGCCGACTAGCCGTAGCGTGTCGGATCGACGACGCCAGCCTCGGCGAAGCCCTTCCGGCGCAGGGCGCAGGCATCGCACCGGCCGCACGCGAACTGCGCCGCCGGCGGGTCGTAGCAGGACTCGGTGAGGCCGAAGTCGATCCCGAGCGCGACGCCGCGCCGAATGATCTCCGCCTTGGTGAGCGTGATCAGCGGCGCACGGATCGCGATGCTCGCGCCGGTGACAGCAGCGCGGGTCGCCGTGCGTGCGAGCGCCTCGAACGCAGCGACGAACTCAGCGCGACAGTCGGGGTAGCCCGAGGCGTCGAGCACGTTCACCCCAAGGAAGATCGCCTCTGCACCGAGCGTCTCCGCCCACGCGAGCGCGAGCGCGAGGAGCACGGTGTTCCGCGCCGGCACGTAGGTCGACGGCACGTCGCCGGGCGCGCCGATCTCGTCGAGCGAGCGGTCCTTCGGGATCGTTGCGTGCGCGTCGGTCAGCGCCGAGCCGCCGAGACTGGCGAGGTCGAGGTCGAGCACGTGGTGCGCCGCAAGGCCGAGTGCAGCGGCGACGCGTCGCGCGGCCTCGACCTCGGACGCGTGTCGCTGGCCATAGCGCACCGTGAGCGCGTAGAGCTCGTACCCCTCGGAGCGCGCGATCGCCGCGGTCGTCGTGGAGTCGAGGCCGCCCGAGAGGAGCAGGACCGCGCGCTTCGGCATGTCGCGGCTTTTAGCCTAGACTGCCGCGGTGCGAAAGCGCGGGCTCGCCGTCGCTGCGGCCGTGGTCGGCCTCGCTGCCTTTGCGTTGGCGGTGCGCGCCCGGTTCTTGTTGGGCGACCCGTATCCCTTCGGGCTCGACGGCTACTACTACGCGGTGCAGGTGCGGTCGCTCTGCGAGAGCGGCGCGCTGAACTACCCGACGGCGCCCCTCTCCTTCTACTTCCTCGCGCCGTTCGCCTGGTTCGCCGGACCGATCGCGGGCGCGAAGCTCGGCGCGGCGGCCGGCACCGCGCTCCTCGTCGTGCCGGTCTACCTGCTCGGCAAGCGCTTCACCGGGCAGCGCGCGCCGGCGCTCGTCGGGTGCGCGTTCGCCGCGACCAGCCTGCAGGGATTCCTGCTGTCGGCCGAGTTCGTCAAGGAGGGACTCGGCGTCACCGTCGCTGCGTTTGCGTTGGTCGCGCTCTTCGCCGCGCTCGACGTGCCGACCCGCGCGCGCATCGGCGGAGCGCTCCTCCTCGTCCTGATCGCCGCATTCACGCACAAGACCTCGCTCGCCATCGTGTTCGTCGGGGTCGCGCCGGCCACCGCCTTCGCGCTGCGCACGCAACGCAGGACGCTCGTCGTCGTCGTCGCCGTCGGCGCGCTCGCCGCGCTCTGTGTGCTTGGCGGCGCGCTCGCGCCCACGCGCTTCATTGGTGCGGCTGATCTCGCGAGTCTCGCCGCCGTGGCGCGCGGGCCGCTCGACCTCACGCTCCCGACGCTTACCGCCGGTGCGCCGCTGCGGCTCGGGCACGAACCGGTGCTCCTCGCGCTCGTCGTGGCGGCGCTGCTCGTCCTCGAGCTCCGTCGCCCCGCGAGCGGCCGGCTGCCGCGTGAGGCGCTCGGCCTGCTCCTGCTCGCGCTCATCGTCTGCTGGCCATGGCTCGACGTGCGCGACCCGAAGGGGCTCGGCTTTCGCCTGCGCCTGCTCGCGCACCTGCCGCTCGCGCTGCTCGTCGGTCTCGTCACCGCACGGCTCCTCGAGCATGCACCGCAGCGCGTCCGTGCCCCGTTCGTCGCGGGCGTCGCGCTCGGCCTGCTGCTCTCACGGCCGACCGCGCTCCACGAAGGCGTCGCACGCACGCACCCCACGCTGGTGGCCGCGGTGCGCGCTCTCGCGGGGAAGGTGCCGGTCGGCTCGACGGTGATCACGCCGGATCGCAAGGTCGCGTTCATGGCGCGCTACCACGCGCGGCAGCCGATGCGGTTGCATCCTCCCGCGCGGCTCGACGTGGAGCGCACCTTCCGCCTCATCCCGCGCGACTCGATGCGGCTCGAGCTGCGCGCGGCGTTCTCGGCGCTGCGCGCGGCGCCGATGCCTGGCGTGGCGCCGCTCGTGGATCTGCACTTGCTCGAGCCGAACGGTCTCGTGCTGGTCCCCGAGCGGACCTGGCAGCTCGTGCTCGGGCGACTCTCCGCGCCGACGCGCCGCCACCACCGCGCGTGGCCGACGAGCTGAGCGCGGCTATGGCGCAGCGGCGTGGACGACCCGCACCCGGAGCAGGCCGTGGGGCGCGACGACGATGCGTGTGCGCACAAACTTTGGCGCGGCACCGCTTGCCGGGGGTCGCCAGGCCACGAGCGTGTAGGCGCCGGGCGGCACGTCGGTGAGACGGAACGCGCCGAGCGCGTCGGTGATCACGTGGTACGGGTGCGCGGCGACGACGAGCCACGCTAGTGCGCGTGCGTGGCCGGTCTCGGTGACCGCGTGGATTCCGGGGTGGTCGAGTGGGAGCTCGCGTTGGGCGCGTGGCGGCAGCGCGAACGCGCGCGCGTGCGGTTCGCGAGCTTGCTCGACCAGCGCGAGCGTGTGCGGGGCGTCGTCACCGTTGATGAAGCGGACCGCTGCGCCGATCGGCGCCACCACTTGAACCCGAGGCCATGCGCGCCCCGCACGCAGCTCGAGCGTGCCGCCTTGCGGGACCGCATCGACCCCGCGCCGGATACCCTCGAGCCAGACGACCCCGATCGGTTCTGGGTGCGCGAGGTCGGCCGGTGCGCGACCGATGAGCAGCCCTTCGATCGTGCCGCCGTCGGTCACCGGTCCGGCGGTGTAGTCAGGCAGCGTCGGCGCTGGGCGCGGACGACGCGGCGGCGGAGTGAAGTCGCCCACGCGGCCGAACTCGACGCCGGGGACGTTGCCGTAGAGCAGGCCGCCGTAGGCGAAGTCCTCCTCGCCGGTGTAGCTGTTGCCGTACGCGCCGCCGCCGTATCCGCCGCCGCCGTATCCGCCGTATGCGCCGCCGCCGTATGCGCCGCCGCCGTATGCGCCGCCGCCGTATGCGCCGCCGCCGTATGCGCCGCCGCCGTATGCGTCCCCGCCGTACGCACCGCCGCCGTCAATCCGTGAGGCTCCACCTTCGCCGCGGGCCCACCGCGCCAGCGCGCCATCGCTGCCGTCGTGCGGGCGTGACCGGGGCATGGTCGCTGCACCGCATGCGAGGCCGGCGATGAGGCCGACGGCAAGCGCGAGCAGGCGGGGAAGGATGCCGACGATCGTCATGCCCGACGAGCTTGCTCCGCGCCCGGCGTGGATTCAAAGCGGCTCGCCCTCGACGCAACCAAGCCGGTCACTTCGCCGCGCGCTCGAGCTCGCGAATACGCCCGGCGAGCCATACCGCTGCGGTGTCGAGCAGGATCTCGGCGCCTGCCGTGTCGAGCGTGGTCGCCACGATCACGTCGGCGCCTGCGCGCGTGAACGTGATGCGAGCGAGCGCGACGAACGCCGGGCCGCTGAACAGCCTCACAGCGAGTGAGCCGAGCGCGGCCGCGTGCGCATGCGTGGCCTCGACGACGAACCGTGCGGCCTCGGTCTCGTCTATGAACGAGCAGACGGCCGCGACGTAGAGATCGTCGGGCCGCGCGAAGACCGCGAGTTGCACCGTGGCTGGAGGGTGCACCGCGGGCAGGCCGGGGGCGCGCAGCACGAGGCCGGGCGGCAGCGCGAGGCCGAGCACCAGCACCGGACCGACCTCGTCGGTGCGCTGCGCGACGAGCGCGTCGAGACGAGCGAGCCACGGCGGTAGTTCCAGCGCGGTGGGCGTGGCGGTGAGCGCGAGGTCAGCGGGCGCGGGCGCATCGGCAGGTGTGGGCGCGGGCGCATCGGCAGGTGTGGGCGCGGGCGCATCGACGGGTGTGGGCCCGGGCATGGGCGCGGGCGCGTCGACCCGCGCTGGTCTGAGGAGCGCATCAACATCTTCCGGCCGCGCCAGCAGCATCCAGCCTGGGCGGGGCAGCACGAACACGCGTGGATCGTGCGCGTCGGCGCGGCGACCGATGACCGCGAGCGGCGTTGTTTCCCAGGTCACCTTGGCTCGCGTGCCGAGCGCGGCTTGGAGTGGCGCATCCTCGCCGCGCACGCGCGCTGCCAGGAAGGTCACCGTCGGATCCCTCGGGTTCGGCGTGGCGATCAGCAGCAGATCAAACGTCTCCCCGATTGTGAGCCCGGTCGCTGCGGCGATCGCGCGGTGATCCGGCAGCGGCGCGAGGATCGCGTCGAGTCGCTTCATCCATCGCGTGCCGCGCAGGCGATCGAGGCGAGCGACCAAGCGCACGACGGCGCCACCGGGTGCGTGCGGCGCGAGATCGATGGCGTCCTCGGCGGCGCGCTCGGGCGTCAGCGCAAGCAACGCGGCCAGCGGCGCGGGCATGGGAACCGGGTCGGGACTTGGGACTGCAGGCAGCGGTGCAGCCTCGAGCGCGGGCACGGGCACGGGCACGGGCGTCGGGCGTCGGGTGGGACGAGCGGTCTTGCGCGGCGGCGCAGCTGCGGGCGCGGGCGCGGGCGCGGGCGCGGGCGGCGGCGCAGCTGCGGGCAAGGGCGCAGGCGCAACGGCGGACGGGGTCATCACGCGCGGGGCGACGAGGTCCACCGGCACCAGCGTGACCTGCGGCGAAGCAGTGCGCTCAGCGCGACCGCCGACGAGCAGCACCGCCACGACGGCGTGGAGCGCGATACTGGCGGCGACGCTCGCGGGGAGGGCGCGGGGCCGGAGCATCCTCGAGGCAGTATGGTCCGGGACAGGTGCCGGGGCTAGACTGGCGGCTACGCTCCGCGGCGCTCGCTAAGGCAGGTGACACGCGGCTCGCAGGTCTGGAGGTGACGTGGCGATTCCCGAAGAGATCGTCGCTGAGGTGGTCGCCGAGGCCGGCGCGAAAATGGCTGACGGACGCTATGCATCCGGACTCGTCGATGAGTGGGTGCGGCTGCAACCCGATGCGTCGCGCTACGTGGCCGCGCACGCCGACGAGCTTGGCGGGGCCACAGGCGTGGTGAGCGTCGTGTTTCACGCGGCCTTGCTCGCCGCTTGCTTCCGTCGCCAGCTCGGTCGCAGCGTGCGCACGATGCTGTTCCGTGAGCTCGATGCCGTCGCGGGGGGGGATCGCGAGGCCACGCTCGCCGCGCGCCAGCCCGCGCTCGCCGACTACCTGCACGCGAACCTCGAGCTGCCGGCGATGCGCCGCGTGCTGACCGTGCTCGCGCTCGGGATGGATCTCGTGACCTGAGCGGCTCACTGCCGCGCGCGCAGCTCGCGCACGCGGGCGACGAGCGCGGCGCGCGCTTCGGGCGGCGCGAGGATCTCCGCGTGGCGTCCGAACGGCAGCACCCATCCGACGAGCCACTCGAACCCCTCACAGTCGATTTCGAGCAGGCGTGCGCCATCGCCGGCGTCGGAGACGGTACCGCCGGGCCATGCGGTGCCGACGCGCGCGGCACCCTCGGCGTCGAGGCGGATGCGGACGTGGGCGGCATCGGCGCTCGGCACGAAGAGCCGCTCGCGCCGATACGCCTCGAGGTCGAAGTCGGGCGGAACCACGAAGCGATCGTCGAGCGCGCGGAGGCTCGCGATCCGATCGACGCGAAATGTGCGCGTGTCCTGTTTGCGCCGGCAGCGGCCGATCACGTACCAGGTGCCGCCGTGGTGGACGATGCCGTACGGCTCGAGCCCGCGGCGATCCGCGCGTCCGGTCGACGTGGCTTCGTAGTCGATCTCGACGGCGTGCCGCTCGCGTGCGGCGAGTAGCAACGAGCGCAGGTGACGCGCGGAGACTTGGGTGGCGTCGTCCACGACGGTGCCGTCGGCGAGGTCTTGTGCGGCGCGTGCGTCGGCGCCGAGCGCGCGCAGGAGCTTGTGCTCGGCGGAGGCGAGCGCGTCGTCGTAGGGCGCGATGCCGCTGCGCCGGAGCGCGCGCAGCCCGAGCAGCAGTGAGCAACCCTCCGCCGGGGTGAGCCGCAAGGGGCGTGTGAGGCGCTGCGCGAGTTCGACGAACACGCGCCCTTTCTCGACGGTGATGAGGAGGTACTCGCCGGGATCGCCGCCGGGCGGACCGACCTGCGCGAGGAGGTCGAGGTCGGCAAGCAACTCCTCGCGGTCGACGTTGAGCTCGCGCGCAAGCTCGTCGAGCCGTACGCCGCCAGCTCTTCGTGCGACGTGAGGCACGAGGTAGAGGAGCCGACGGAGGCGGGCCGAGCTGGTGTTCATGCGTAGAGCGCCAGGATGGAGTCGAGTTCGTCGCGCACGCGGCGGGCGAGCGCGGCGGGCGAGCGCACCACGATCGCGCCTTTGCTCGCGAGCACACGCGAGACGACATAGTCGAGGTTCGAGCTCTCGAACTGCACGAGCAGGGCAGGGCCGCCCGCGATCGGCTCGCGTCGCGCACCGTCACCGAAGTCCTCGGCGCCCACCGCGGTCGCCGGTGGATGGAGCTCGAGCTCGATCGCGACGGCGGCGCCAAGCTCGAAGGTCCAGGGCGATCGGCTCGCGTAGCGTCGGAGATCGAACTCGGCGGGCCGCTGAAAGTCGGGCGAGCGCGGGCGGGGCGCGACCTCGAGGCCGGCGATCCGATCGAGTCGGAATGAGCGCACGTCCTCGCGCAGCCGGCAGTGCCCGACGACGAGCCAGACGCCCTGCCGGTAGGCGAGGCCGTACGGGTCGACCTCGCGCCGCGCCGACTTGCCGCTCGCCGCGACGTAGTCGAGCGTGAGTCGCTTCCGGCTCACCACCGCCTGCTCGATCAGCGCGAGCCGCTCGGCGAGCCGCTCGGCGTCGGCGGGCCGAGGGAAGTGCACCAGCACCGGCTCACGTTGCCGCACCGGCGTGCCCGGCGTGTCGGGCGCGGGCGGCGCGTCGAACGCGAGCTTCTTCACCGCGAGGTCGACCACCTCGGCGTAGGTGGTGCCGTGGGCCGCGCGCGCCATCGAGCTCGCGAGCACCAGCGCGGCGACCTCGTCGGGGGTGAAGGCCAGCTCGGGCAGCCGGTAGCGACGGAGGTCGACGACGTAGCCGGCCTCCTCGAAGGTGTCGTCGTCCTCGGGCGTGACGTACCTGACCGGGACGCCGAGCTCGAGGAGCTCGACTTTGTCGCGCTCGAACGCGCGCAGCCCGGCCTCCTCGTTCTCGGTGCGGTACGCGCGGAACTGTGCGCGGAGCTCGCGAAAGGAGACCGGCGAACGCGCGCCGAGCAGGAGCACGACGAGGTCGAGGAGTCGCTTGCTGCGATCGTCGCTGGCGCGTGGCGCTGCGGGCCGTTCGGCCTTCCGCGCTCCGCCGCCGCTCCCCCGCCGCTTCACCGCCATGCGCCCGCGATTGTGCGCGCATGACGCCGCGAAGGAAACCGACCGGCAGTCGCCGCTACGGCACGAGGCCGGCGTGCGGCGCGCTATTTTCCGGCAACTCGTCGCGCGTGAGCCGCCGCTGTTCGCCGCCCGTCGCCGGCATCACGAAGAGCTCGATCGAGGCCGGCCGCGGCGCATCGCGTGTCGAGGTGAAGTAGAGGCGTCGCCCGTCGGGCGAGAACGCGGGGTCGTCAGCCACGCCGGGATCGCGCGTGAGTCTTGCCAGCGTTCCCGATGCGACCTCGAGCGTGTAGAGATCGAAGTCGTCGGCGTCGTCGGCCGACGCGGCGTGACGGTTGGAGGCGAACGCGAGCCGTGCGCCATCTGGTGACCAGGCGGGGCGAAGGTCGCGCGCCCAGTCGTTCGGGCGGGCCGGCCGAGTGAGCCGCCGGAGCCCGCTGCCGTCGGGCGCGATCGAGAACAGTCCGGTGCCGAGTCCTTCGCGACGATCCGCGGCGAAGATGATCACGCGGCCGTCGGGTGACCAAGTGGGCGCGCCGACGAGGGCGGGGGTGTCGTCGGCGCCCGCGAGGAGCAGCGTCGTCGGACCGCCGCTCGCGCTCACGATGTGGAGGTCGTGCGGCGAGTCGGTCGCGCCGCGCACGAACACGATCCGGGCGCCGTCGGAGGACCAGGTCGGCTCGCCGTCGCCGCCGCCGACGCCGTCGGTGAGCGCACGCGTCTCGCTGCCGTCGATGCGGGCGACGTGGATCTGCGAGACGCCGTCGCGCCGCGAGGCGTACGCGATGCGCGTGCCGTCGGGGGAGAGCGCGGGTGCGGCATCGGGAGATGCGGCGGTGCGGAAGGTCAGGCGGATGAGCTCGCCGCCGACCGCGCGGCGCAAGTGGATGGAGCCGGCGCGCACGAAGACGACGCCCTCACGCGCGTCGGTGGCCGCGGGCAGCGCAGCCGCGCCGGTGGTGTCGCTGGCCGAGCTCGTCGGCGCGGTCGGTGCGCGGTCGGGCAGTCGGTGCGCGGTGGTCGTGGAGCTGACCGGGGCGCGTCCCGGTCCGCACGCTGCGATCAACGTCGCGACCAGCGCGGCCATCGTCGCGGCAGCGAGTGCATGCGGGACGAAACTCGCGGCGAGTCTTGACCTCATGCAAAGGCAGCCTACACCTGTTGGGTGCTGCCTCGCCCCGGTGATACGTTGCGCGCCGTGATGC
Source organism: Myxococcales bacterium (assembly GCA_009692535.1). Taxonomy (GTDB): domain Bacteria; phylum Myxococcota_A; class Polyangia; order Haliangiales; family SHYZ01; genus SHYZ01. The sequence continues at coordinate 17,672 of SHYZ01000001.1, read as the reverse complement.
GCTCAGGTTCCGTGCTTCGGCTTGGCGTCGCGGCCACCATCGCAGCCGGTCTGCTCCTCGCGCCAGCGCCGACGCGCGCGGCAGACGATGGCGGGCCGTTCGGAGTCGGACTTGTCGTCGGCTCGCCGTTCGGGATCGCGCTCAAGTACTACCTCGGCCGGTCGGGGCACGCGGTCGACTTTGTCATCGGCGACGCGGTGGCCGGGGCGCGCGGCATCCTCGTGCATGCCGACTACCTCTGGCATCCGGCGGTCGTGCTGCGCGAGCGCGCCTTCGATCTTCCGGTCTACGTCGGCATCGGCGCCCGCCTCCTCGACCACGACCGCAGCCGCATCGACGGCGACGACGATTTCCACGTCGGCGCCCGGGTGCCGGCTGGACTGCTCTTCGACTTCAAGGAGCTCCCGCTCGAGGTCTTCGCCGAGAGTGCGCTCGTGCTCGACTTCCGCGTTGGCGATGAGCGCGGCCACGGGGGCTTCGGCCTCGATCTGAACGTCGGCGTCGGCGGCCGCTACTACTTCTGAGCTCTGCGTCGCGCGCCGAGTGCGAGCGCGCAGACAAACGCACCGACCAGGGTCGGCCATCCTCCGCCGGCGCGTGGTGCTCGCACCGCCCGGCAGTCACACCCGTCGGGCGCTTTGCCGCCGCCGGCATCGGGCGCACCGACCGGCCGCGCATCGGTCGCGAGCGGGGCGCTGGCGTCGACCGTCGGCACGCTGGCGTCGATCGCCGGCGCAGGCACGCCGGCATCGGGCGCCGGCTCGCCGCACGCGAGGCCGAACGCGGTTTTCGTCATCGTGAACGCGTCGATCAACTCGCCGCCGTCGCTGTTCCCGGCGACGGTGACGTAGACCCGCGCGCTGAGTCGATCGCCTTCGACGTCGAACATCGCGAAGTTGTGCCGTCCGTCGTAGACCACCGTGGCTGTGCGGTCGAGCTCGAGCACGGCGCTGTCGCACGACAGGTTGACCGCGGTGCAGTAGGTGCAGGCGGCATCGAGGCAGGTGAAGCCGAACACGTCGGTGGTGAGTGCGCCCGCGCCGCCGGAGACCATGTACGTCGTGCCGGTCGCGCCGTCGGGCACCTCAGCCGGCAGCGTGCCGCCCGCACCGGCGGGGAGCGTGCGTCCTGTGCCACCGAACGCGCGGTCGACGCCGAGTGACGGCGCGTACCGCTCGTAGTCGTGCGAGTGACCGTTGAACACGAGGTCGACGTCATGCGCGTCGAACAGCGGCACCAACACGCGGTTGATCGCGCCGCCGTTCTCCTCGCCGGTACGGTGGTTACCGCGCGTGTAGATCGCCTTGTGGAAGAAGACGATCTTCCACGGCTGCGTCGTCGCGGCGAGATCCTCGCCGAGCCACGCGACCATGTCGGTGAGCTCGGAGGAGCCGGGGCTCGTCACCTGCGTGTTTAGCGAGACGAAGTGGATCGGCCCGACGTCGAGCGAGTAGTAGTCCTCGGTGCCGGTGCGCGGGTTGCGCGGCAACTCGAAGAGCTGGTTGTAGAGCGCGCCGTCGCCGTTCACGTCGTCCTGATCGTGGTTCCCCATCGTGAGCAGCGACGGCACCAGCGCCCAGCCCGGTGCGGAGGCGTCGATGAAGTTCGACCACTCGACCGGGCGCTCGCCATTTTTCACCATGTCGCCGGTGTTGACGAAGAAGTCGGGCGAGTGCGCCAGCGTCTCGATGAGGATCTCGCGCCAGATGTCGTTCGGTCCGATGTTGTCGCTGTCGGCGCGATTGTCGCCGGCGAGCACGAAGCGCATCCGCGCGCAGGGATCGGCGTTGCGCGTGCGGAGCTCGAGCGGTGGGTCGGTCGCCGGTGGGTGGTAGCGGCCGCCCGCGCCGCCGACCCGGTAGAAATAGGTCGTGCCGGGCGCGAGGCCGGCGAGGCGCGCGGTGAACGAGGTGCCCAGTGGTGCGGCCTGTGTCGTGGCGATCGCGACCGCGCCGAGGTCGAGCGCTGCGGGGGCGGTGCCGTAGACCACGGTGCCGTCGCTGGCGTCGTCGCTGTTCCAGCCGATCGCGACGGTGGTGCGTGGGTCGTCGTACCAAGTGAGCCGCGCGCCGCGAGGTGCGGCGTGAACCGTCGCGGCGACGGCGCTGAGTGCGGCCAGCGTGGCGAGGACGCCGACTCGACGGAGCATGCCGCGAGCGTACCGCGGCGCACGGCGAACAGATCGTTTCCGCTCCTCGGTCGTTCACAGCCCGACCCCACCCCCGAACCAGACAGAGGAGATGTCATCATGAAGAACCGGTCCAAGCGCCTCGCTGCAGTCCTCGCAACCCCATTTCTCTTTGGCAGCCTAGGCTGCGGAGGCTCGACGCAAGGGCGCACCCGGTCGCTACAGCCGGTGGTGGCCACGGTCGCGCCGGGCGCAGTCCACGCGCCGGTCGCAGTCCCGGTGGTCGACGCTGGCGGCAAGCCGGTCGCGTGGAAGACCGCGGTGGAACCGAAGGCGCTCACCGACAAGGTCGAGCAGGGGCTCACTTGGCTGGCGCAGCACCAGGTCGGGACCGGGGGCTGGGGGCAGGGCGACGAGGCCACCGGCATGGGCAACTCGATGAATGGCATGCGCTCGGTCGCCAACGTCGCCGACACCAGCATGGCGCTGCTCGCCTTCCTGCGCGCCGGCCACACGCCGACGACGGGGAGCCACAAGGACGCCGTGGCGAACGGGCTCGCGTTCGTGTTGCAGTCGGTTGAGGCGTCGGACAAAGACTCGCTCTACGTCACCGACGTGCGCGGCACGCGGGTGCAGGGGAAGATCGGGACCTACGTCGACACCTTCTCAGCGCTCATGGTGCTGACCGAGTTCAAGGGCGTCACCACCGACGCTGCGCTCAAGGTTCGCGTCGACGCCGCGCTGGCCAAGGTCGTCACCAAGGTGGAGAAGAACCAGCAGGCGGGCGGCAGCTGGGACAACCGTGGCTGGGCGCCGGTGCTCACGCAGTCGCTCGCAGCCAAGGGCCTCAACCGCGCCGCACAGACTGGGCAGGCGGTGAACGCGGAGGTGCTTGACCGCGTGGAGCAGCAGGCGAAGGCGCAGATGGCCGGCGGAGGATTTTCCGCCGACGGCTCGGCCGGAGTCGAGCTCTACGCCGGCGCGGCCGCGTCGGGAACGCTGCGTGAGTCCGCGAACACGAGGAAGCTGAAGGAGAAGGACCTGCGCATCAAGATCGCGACCGCGAAAACCGAGGGCGAGCGCGACGACGCGAAGCGGCAGCTCATCGCCGGCGAGGCGACGGTGGCCTCGGCCGACCGCGCGCAGGGGGCGCTGATCGCCAAGCTCGACGACGCCGGGTTCATCCAGGGCTTCGGCAACAACGGCGGCGAGGAGTTTCTCTCCTACATGCTCGTCTCCGAGTCGCTGGTCGTGAAGGGCGACGCCGACTGGAAACGTTGGGATGGTTCGATCACGAAGCTCGTCTCCGCGGTACAAAACGGCGATGGTAGCTGGACGGGGCATCACTGCATCACCGGCCGCACGTTCTGCACGGCGGTGGCGCTGCTCGTGCTCATGGCCGACCGCACGCCGCTGCCCGTCGCAGTCGCGGGCTGAGTCGGCGCGACACGGCGCGCTGGTCGCCGTGCTCGCACTCGTGCTCGTCGCGGCCTGTCGCGAGCCCGCCGAACGACCGGCCGCGCCGCCTGCGCCGCCGTCACTCCTCGAACGTGCCGACCGTGGCCTCGCCGCGGCCGGCACGTTTCTCATTTCGCAGCAGGGGCCCGACGGCGCGCTCCGCTCGAAGACGTACGCCGCTTTTCGCGACGGGTACTCGCTGACGCCACTCGCGCTCGCCGCGCTGCGCTTTGTGCCGGCGAGCTCTTCGCAGAGCGCGGCGTATCGCAAGGGCGTCGACTTTCTCCTCACGATGGTCGACGAGCGCGGTGCTCTGCGCGCCCCGCCGAACGGACCGCGCTATCCGCTCTACTCGATCGCGCTCTCGGTGCTCGTGCTCAACGTCCCCGAGAACGCCGCTCACCGCGCCACACGCGACGCGCTCGTCACGCTGCTGCGCGCGCGGCAGCTCACGCCGGCGCACGGCTTTGCGCCTGACGATCCATCCCACGGCGGCTGGGGCTACGACCTCGCGCTCGACACGCCGTCGCTCGTCGCCGGGCCGCGTCCATCGGCGAACCTCTCGGCGACGATCTTCGTGCTCGGCGCGCTCACGCTCGCCGGCGTCCCCGCGAGCGACCCCGCGCTGCTGCACGCACGCGCTTTCGTCGAGCGCTGTCAGCGAATACCGGGCGACGCCGGCGGCCCGCCCGACGGTGGGTTCTTCTTCTCCCCGGCCGAGCACGATGGCAACAAGGCCGGCCCGGTTGAACTCGCCGCGCCCGCCGGCCCGTTTCGCTCGTACGGCTCGGCCACCGCCGACGGCGTGCGCGCGCTGCTCCGCCTCGGCCTCCCGCCCGAGCACCCACGCGTGGTCGCCGCCGCCGCATGGCTCGAGCGGAACTTCTCGGCCGCGCGCAACCCGGGCGACTTCGTCGAGGGGAGCGAGGTGCGTCGTGCGTCGTCGTACTACTACTGGGCGTGGAGCGCGGCGCACGCACTGCGTGCGATCGGCCGACGCACGCTCGTCACCGCCGCGGGTGAGGTCCGCTGGGCCGAAGCGCTCGCCGCTGCGCTGCTCGAGCGCCAACGCGCCGACGGTTCATTCGTGAACTCGTCCACCGAGCTGCGCGAGGACGATCCGGTCGTCGCGACCTCGTTCGCCGTCGCTGCGCTCGCGATCTGCCGGTCAGTTCTCGCCGGGAGCTACGCGACGCACCGCGCACCGTGAGGTATCGGCCCCGAGGGCGCGTCGGCCAGTCGGCGTGCGAGCCCGCGCAGCTACCGCGTCGTTCCGAGCGCGCGGCCGAGGACCTGCTCGAACTCGACGATCCGCTCCGGCGCGTCGAGCGCCTCCGCGAACTGTCGGACCAGTTCCCGAATGCGTGAGAGGTCCATGTGGGCGGCGTGGAGGACGAGCAGTCGCTCCACGTCGTCGCGATCCCGGTCCTGCCACGCAGCGACCTTGTAGATGACCAGGTCTTCGGCGAGCGCGACGGGAGCGTTGACCGAGCCAAGCTTCAAGGTTTCCGCGCGCTGCATCGCCACCAGCTCGAACGGCAGCCATGCGAGAAGGATCTCGAGCGGAGTCTTGGTTGGCGTGTGCTCAAGGAAGACCACCTGGTTCTCCTTTGCGAGTTGGATGAAGTCGGGCACCCGGCCGGCGATCCGGTGCTGGCCGAGCGCGTTGACGAGGTCGCGAAGGTCGAGCCCCGGGGCCCACACGGTCGCGTCCACGTCGCGCGTCAGGCGCGGGACACCGCGCGCGATGATGGCGATCCCCCCGACGATCATGTGCGGTCGGCCGAGCTTGCGGAGCCCGAGTTCGACCGCGCGAATCGTCGCGGAGAGCGCGCGGGAGGTGGCCGGTTTCATCGAACCGGGAGGCGCTCGCGCAGGCGGCGCCAAGTCTGTCGCACCGCCTCGGCTTGCCTGCGGCTCACCGCGTCCTCCGGTATCGGCCAGCCGGTCAGCTCGACCGCAAAGTCGATGAGTGCGAAACCCTGCGCGAGCGACTCCTCCGGTGACGGCGGCCTGCCGCGCAGCTGGGCGCGCTCACGAGCGGCGCCGGCGCGGCGCAGCCGAAGCCAGCGTCGCAGTTCAGTGAGCGTCGCTGATCGCACGCGCCGAGTATAGCCGTCGCTGCCGTGAGGTCACAGCCCCGTGGGCGCGTCGGCCAGTCGGCGCGCGAGCCAGGTCCAGCGGAGCCGCGTGTCGTCGGTGCGGACCGCGATGCCGAGCGCCTTGCGCGAGCCGACCAGCACGCAGAGGCGACGGGCGCGCGTGATCGCCGTGTAGAGCAGGTTCCGCTGGAGCAGCATGAAGTGCTGCGTCACCAGCGGGATGACGACCGCCGGGTACTCCGAGCCCTGCGCCTTGTGCACGGTGAGTGCGTAGCCGTGCGCGAGCGCGTCGAGCTCGTCGACCGAGTAGCCGACCTCGCGCCCATCGAAGTCGATCACCAACCGGTGCTCGTTCTTGTCGGGGCTCGCCGACTCGAGCCGCGTCACACGGCCGACGTCGCCGTTCCACACATCCTTGTCGTAGTCGTTCTTCACCTGCAGCACCTTGTCGCCGAGGCGAAACGTTCGCGGTCCGCGCACCAGCTCGGGGCGCGAGGGGCCCGGTGGGTTGAGTCGCGCTTGCAGCTCCGCACCGAGCCGCAGCGAGCCGACCTCCCCCTTGTGCATCGGCGTCAGCACCTGCACGTCGGTGAACGGATCGAGTCCGAAGCGGCGCGGGATGCGCTCGGCGACCACCTCGAGCATCGTCTCGAGCACGCGTGCAGGCTCGTCGCGCTCGATGAAGAAGAAGTCGGCGTCCTCATGCGGCTCGAGGTCGGGCAGCTCGCCACGGTGGACGCGGTGGGCGTTGGTGACGATCGCGCTCTGTGCCGCCTGCCGAAAGACCTGCGTTAGCCGCACCACCGTCGCGCGCCCCGAGGCGATGACGTCGGCGAGGACCCGCCCCGGTCCCACTGACGGCAGCTGGTCCACGTCGCCGACCAGCACGAGCCGCGCGGTGGGCGGCAGCGCGGCGCAGACCGCCGCGAAGAGCAGCGTGTCGATCATCGACGCCTCGTCGATCACGAGCAGCTCGCAGTCGAGCGGATGCGCCTCATCGCGCCCGAAGCCGCCGGTGCGCGGCTGGTATTCGAGTAGCCGGTGGATCGTCATGGCCGGACGCAGCGTGGTCTCGGCGAGTCGCTTTGCCGCGCGCCCCGTCGGGGACGCGAGCAGGATGCGCGAGAACGGTCCCTCCACGAGCGCGAGCAGCGCGCGCACGATCGTGGTCTTGCCGACGCCTGGCCCGCCGGTGATCACCACCACCTTGTCGTGCGCGGCCGCAGCCACCGCCAAACGTTGCTGCGGCGCGAGCACCAGCTTGGCCTCGGCCTCGTAGCGCGCGAGCCCGGCGTCGATGTTGATGTCGACGCCGACCGCGGTCTTTGCGTGTGCTGTGCCGGCGAGCCGTCCGAGCAGGAGCGCCGCGCGCGCCTCGGCAGCGTGGAGCGGCGCGAGCGACACGCACTCGCCACGGTCGCCAAGCGTCTCCGCGACCAGCCGTCCCGCGCCGACGAGGCGGAGCACTGCCGGCTCGAGGATCTCGTCGCCGACCGCGAGGGTCTCACGCGCGGCGGCGAGCAGCGACGGCGTGGGCGCGTGCATGTGCCCGTCGTCGGCGAGCTCGCCGAGGACATGGAGCAGCCCCGCCTCCGCGCGCGCCGGCGCGGTGGCGAGGACGCCGAGGCTGCGTGCGATCGCGTCAGCGCTGCGAAATCCGATCCCGGCGATGTCGAGCGCGAGGCGGTACGGGTTCGAGCGGACGATGCCGATCGCATCCGTCCCGTAACGGCGCCAAATCCGGTTCGCGAAGGCGGGCGAGACACCGTGTCCCTGGAGGAACACCATCACGTCCTCGAGCGCGCGCTGCTCCTGCCAGCGCTCGCGGATCCGCTCCGCACGAGCGCGCCCGATCCCGTCGACCTCGGTCAGCCGTGCCGGATCGCGCCCGACGATCTCGAGCGTCTCGGCGCCGAAGCGCGCGACGAGGCGCCGTGCGAGCTCCGGCCCGATGCCGGGGATCACGCCGCTGCCGAGATAACGCTCGATCCCCGCCACCGTCGCTGGCGTCACCGTTCGGTACGACTCGACCTTGAATTGCGCGCCGAACTTGCGGTCGGTCACCCAGCGTCCACTCAGGCGCAGGTCGGTCCCTTCGGCAACCCCCGCGAGTCCACCAACCGCCGTGACCAACTCCGCGCGCGCGGCAACCCGCACCCGCGCCACGGTGAAGTGCGACTCGGGGCTCTGGAACACGATCTGTTCGAGCGTGCCCTCGAGCGTCTCTTCGCCGCCCGGCGTTCCCTCCGCCGCCACGTCACGACGGTAGCACGGGGCCTTCGACGCTGAGTGCGCGCGCGCGCGGTCCGCGCCGTGGGGGCGGCAGCGAATGGCGTGCTACGATTCCGCCGCAATGTTGGGCATCGGGATGGGCGAGCTCGTGATGATCCTGATCGTCGTCGTGCTCGTTCTTGGCCCCAACCAACTGCCGCAGGCGGCGAAGGCGATCGGCAAGGGGATCCGTGAGCTCAGGCGGCACACCGACGACCTCAAGAGCACGGTCGAGGGCGACAGCGTGCTCGGCGACTCGATCCGCGAGCTCAAGAGCGCGCTGCGCGGCGATGAAGCTCATCCGTCGCTGCGGCCGGTACGCCCCGTGCGGCCCGCTGAGGGCGCCGTGCCGAACCAGCCCGCGAGTTCGCCAGAGAGCAACGCCCCGGCCACGTCCGCGCCGGCGACCGCGACTGCGCCCACGTCCGCGCCCGCCGCGAGCGCCGACGCTGGGGGCCCGGCCACTCCCACCGCCGAGCCCGAACTTGCGGCCACCAGCGTGCGGCCTGCGGGCGCGGCCGTGCCCGACGCGTCCTGATGGAAGACCACCAGCTTCCATTCGTCGAGCACCTGCGCGAGCTCAGGAAGCGCCTGCGGACCGCGGTGATCGCGCTCCTTGTCGCGACCGGCATCGCGTTCGCGTTCTCCGAGACGCTCTATGTGCTGCTCGCCAGGCCGCTCATCACGGCGTGGCGCGACGCTGGCCTCGGGATGCCCAAGCTTCACTTCGGATCGCTGACCGAGCCGTTCTGGGTCTACTTCAAAGTCTCGATGTACGCGGGCGTCTTCCTCGCCGCGCCGGTGCTGTTTCACCAACTCTGGTCGTTCATCGCGCCGGGGCTCTACGAGCGCGAGCGGCGGGTCGCCATTCCCTTCGCGCTCTGCTCGGCGCTGTTCTTCATCGGCGGCGCGCTGTTCTGTTACACGTTCGTGCTGCCGCCGACGTTTGATTTCTTTCTCTCCTACTCAAGCGCGAACATCGGTCGGCTGCAGGACTCGTTCGGCTTCATCGACACGCAGGTCGGCGCGCCCTTGCAGGTGGAGCCGACGCTCTTCATGAGCCAGTACCTCGATCTGACCGTGAAGATGCTGCTCGCGTTCGGGCTCGTCTTCGAGCTCCCGCTCCTGATCTTCTTCCTGAGCTTCGTCGGACTTGTGACCCACCGTGGGCTCTGGCGGTTCAACAAGTACGCCGTGATTCTCGCGTTCGTGGTCGGCGCGGTGCTTACGCCCGGTCCCGATGTCGTGTCGCAGCTGATGATGGCACTGCCGATCATCGTGCTCTACAACCTGTCGATCATCGTTGCTTGGGTCGTGACGCGGCGTCGCGCGCGGGCAGCACGCAAGGCCGACGCTGCGCTGGTCGACGATGTCGCGGCTACCGGCAACGATGGCGACGCCGGTGGCCCGACGGTCAAGTGAGCCGGCGGAACCAGGCCCAGCCGAGCGCGCCGCTGCCGAGGACCCAGATGAGCAACGTCGTGGTGCGAATGCTGTCGCGCGCACGGGCGAGGTTCTGCACCGCACCGGCGCGAGGGCCGTCGGCCTCGATGAGGCGGTCCCACGCTTCGGGCGTGAGCGGACCCGCCTGCGCGGCTTCGATTGGGCGTCGCAGCTTCGGGTAGCGCGACGACTCCGCGCTTTGGGCGTAGATCGTCGCCGGTAGGTAGCCGAGCAACAGCGCGAACGCCACGCCGCACACCACGCGGAGGTGACCTCGTCCCACCGGATAGCGACCGAGCGGTCCGGCGCCGACGCGGGGCACCGCCTTGCGGCGATGCTGCGGCGGAGTTGTTCCGACTGACGTGGCGCGCGCAGCCGCCCGATTGTCATGCGGCGCGGACACTGCGGCGGTGGCCCGCGCGGTGGTGCGCTTGTCGCGCGCGGTGGTGTGCTTGTCGCGCGCGGTGCTGGCATCGGGCGACCCAGCGTCGTCCTCGTCCTCGTCCTCGTCCTCGTCGTCCGCGTCGGCAGGAGCTTCATCCGCCGACGCGGGCTTGCGTGCCATCGCCGACGCAGGGGTGGCGACGGGCGTGGGGCGATCGAGCACGAGCTCGAGGTCCGGTGGGCGTGCATCGCGAATCGGCTCAGCGGAGAGGAACCCGTCCCCCTCGGAGCTCGCCGGCTGCTCGTCCCAGGCCGCGAGCGCGCGTGCGGCGGCGTCTGCAACGCCCTGTGACGTGGCGAGGGAGAGCGGCGCCCGCTCGTCGGGTGGGAGCGCGAATCGATCGAAGGGGAGGATCGCTGCGACGGGCGGCGCTGGGTCGGGCGGCGCTGGGTCGGGCGGCGCTGCGTCGTCGATTGCGGCGAGCGGCGCGGGGCGTCGCGCCGAGTCGTCGAAGTCGTCGAAGTCGTCGAAGTCGTCGAGCGGCGCGGTAAAGTGCGCTGGGTCGTCGAAGGCGACGAGCGGCGCGGAGTCGGGCTTGGGATCGATTGTGCCGCCGAGCGCGGTGAGCCTGAGCAGGGCCGCATCGAGCGGTCCGGTGCCGAAGTTATCGAGCACCCCGAGGGAGAACGGCTTGGTCGCGGCGGCGATTGGTGCGGGTGCGGGTGCGGGCGCGGGTGGCGCGGCGACCGTTGGCGCGGGTTCGGTCGGCGCGGGTTCGGTCGGCGCGGCGGCCGCGTTCACGATGCTGCAGACCGCGCCGAGGAGCTCGAGCTCGGCCGCAAACCGACGCGCGGTAGCAAGGTCCACTCCTGCCTTCACGCGTACTCGGCCGGTGCGCAGCCGCTCGTGGATCGCCGCGCGGGGGATGCCGAATCGCGTGGCCACTTGGTCAGCAAGCTGCGACCGCGCAGTCTCGGTCGGTTCCTTCGCGCCATCGATGAACAGGTGGTAGGGCACGTGCTAGGCCAACTCGATGACGATCACCGTGCGCTCGCGGGTTGGGCGGCGCGCGTCGGTCGCGTGGTCGTCGTGGTCATCGTGGTCGTCGCACGCTCCGCACGCGCACGGCGCGATCAGTTCGCTCTGCGCATCGGGCGTTCGGGGCGCAGGCGCGGTCAACTCGAGCGGTTGCGGCTCCCATGCTACTTCGCGGCGCGACCTGATCATCACGGCGGCATCCTAGCGTGCGACTCCGATACGCGCACCAGAGGGCACCGGCAGGAATGTGTCGGAATGTTGCCGCGCGGAGCGGACCGCCCCTACCGTCGACGCATGCGACAGACGACCGCTCCTTCGTCTCGGATTCGAATCAAGGCCTCGCAGCGCACGCTCGCCTTCCGCATCAGTCACCGCGTGCACGAACCGTGGCAGCCGCCGGTGAAGGATGTCGACAAGGACGTCGACAAGAACGATCGCGCCCGACGCAACGGCGGCAAGCGCAAGTAAGCGCCGCAGCGCCTGCCACCTCGCGTGCGGTGAGCGTGCGTGCTCGGTCACGTCCCGCGCGGGCGCAGTCGCTCGAGCGTGGCGGCGTACTCGTCGGGCGTGAAGAGGCCCTTTTCGAGCAGCAACTCGAGCAGCGCGCGATGGCGCAGCTCGAGTTCGGCCATCGCGGGGCCGGTGCCCGCCGTACCGGCGCCGGCGACGGGCGCGCGAGGCGGGAACTCGGCGAGCATCGGCATCGCCGGTGTCGCGATGAAGAGCGCGCCGCCGAACAGCGCAGGGGCCGGTGCCGGCAGCACGCGTGAAGGCGTCGGCATCACGGCGGTCGCGACGCCGCGATACACGCGGGTCACGGCGGCCTCGACGGCGGAGAGCAGCATGAGCGCCGGCGCGAGCTGTGCGCCGGTCGACATTTCGAGTTCGGCGACCGCGTCGCGATCGGTCGGGTCGGCCATCGCGAGGCGCAGCACGCGCACGCCGGCCGGGTCCTCGAGGAACGAGAGCGGCACGATGCGCAGCCGGCGCGCGGTCTCGAGCGGAACTTCGGCGAGCGCGTCGGGGTCGACCGGCGTGTCGCTAGGGAGCACCGGCAGCTTGAGGTGCCTTGCGAGCGCGGCGACGAGGAGCAGCTCGTCGATGTGCTCGACATCGATGAGCGTTACGACGAGTGGCTCCCCGGTGCGGCGAGAGCGGCGCTCAGCCTGCGCGACGCGGTCGCTGTCGGCCAGCTCGGCAGCGACCACGATGTCGGCGAGCGAGCTGCGCATACGCAAGGACGGTACCGCTCGCGAGCGGGGACGGGCAAGCGGGGGGGCGCGGGGGGACGGTCGCGTGGGGGGCAGACATAATTGCTGAGCCGTCAACCCCGGACCTAGTCGCTGAGCCAGTACAGGACTGCAGCGCGGGTATCGCTGCCACCTACGACGTGTGCGAATACGATGGCTGTTCCGTCTTGGACCTAGCGCGTCCGACGCGCTGACTTTGATGACGCCACAGGGCGTGGCAGTGTGCGCGTCGGTGGAACGCGCACGCGCCGGCGCCGGGCTCGAGCAGCGTACGCGGCCGTTGGGGCGCGGCGAGCACCCAGCGCGCCATCGCCTGCGCAACGTCGGTGGGCGTCGGGACCTGCCCGAGCGCGTGTCGGCCGTCGCGCGGCGGCCGGAAGCCCACGTCAGCCCTGGTACTTGGTCATGCGCCCCTGCGCGACGAGCTTGCCGTCGGAGGCGCGGCGTACATCGACGTTGACCATGGCCAGCGTGCGGCCGGCGCGGAGCACGCTCGCCTCGGCCAGCGCGGTGTCGCCGCGGGGAGTGGGGAGAAAATAGGTGATGTTGAGATCGGTGGTCACGCCGGGGCGCGTGTCGCGGTCGGCCGTGAGGATCGCGATCGTGCCGGCGTGATCGATCAACGTGGCGACCATGCCGCCGTGGAGCATGCCGAACGGATTGGCGACCGCGGGCGTGACGTCGAGCGCGACCTTGGCCTTGCCTTCGCTCCACTCGAGGAGCCGCATGCCGAACTGTGCGTGAAATCCGGTGAGATCGTCCTGCACGTACGCGAGGCACACGAGGATGCGCTGCTTGCGCGCTTCGTCGAGCTCGCTCATGCGACAACCGGCAGGCTGCGTGAGCGTGTGCCGCACTCCGCGTGCTCGACGCGATCGAGCAGGCGCACGAGGTCCTTGCCGAAGACCTCGAGCAGCGTGCCGCGCATGACGCGGTAGATCGTCGGCCCGCCGGGGAGGTCGGCGCAGGAATAGTCGGCAACCTCGTCGGAGAGTCCGAGCTCGCTCTGGCCGTACGAGAGCGGATAGAGCCGACAGGGGCGCGGCTTGATCTCGGCGGGATCGAAGCCGTGCTCGAGCGCGACGCGGTGGAGCGCGCAGCCGCGGGCGTCGTGCTCGAGAAACACGCAGCGGCCATCCTCGCGCTCAGCGTGCACGCGGCCGGTGCGAACGTAGACGCCTCCGTCGGCGTCGGCGTCGATCTCGGGGTCGCTCTCGTCGAACCAGCGAGCGGGGTCGCGCACCGGCTCGTTTAGAACGGCGGAGATCTCGGCTGCGCGGGCGACGATCGCGGCACGCTCACGTACGTCGACATCGGCGCCGTAGCGACAGCAGGCGTCGAGGAGCAGGCCCTCGCCGGTGCAGTGGCAGGCGTGCGTCATGCAGTCAGGCGCGAAGGTGCGCGAGAAGATCGCGCGGTCTACGCGGGAGACGCGTGGGTGGTCGATCGCGAGTGATTCTCGGCGAGAAGTGTCTTGCTCCATGCGTCTGCAACCTACCAGCGTGCGAGTGACACCGGCGCCGGAATCGACGATGCTCGCGCCATGCGCCGCATCCCACTCGCCTCTTCTTGCTGTGCCTCACTGGTGCTCGCGGTCTCCTTCGTTGCCGCGCTCTCCGCGTGTGGCGACGATGCGGCGCCCGGTGCGGCCGACGCGGCCGTCTCGCCCACCGCGGATGGCGCGGCCTTGGCCGACGCGCCGCCGGTCGTGGCCATCGACGCGGCGCCGCCCAGGGTGGACGCCACGCCGTCGCCCGACGCGCAGCCGATCAACACCGATTGCTCCGGCGAGACGCCGCCCACCACCGCGCCGAACCCGATCACGGTCGGCGGCACCGTCACCGCGCAGTCCGCCGGCGGCAGCGCCCCCGAGCCCGGCGTGCTGGTCGAGGCGCGGCTTCGTTCCACCGGCGCGGTGCTCGCGAGTGCGATCAGCGCGGCCGACGGCAGCTACACGATGAGCTTCTCCGACGGCACCGCGAACCCGACGCAGCCCGCGGTCGACGGTTACCTCCACCTCACCAAGGACGCCTTGGTGCCGAGCAACGTCTTTGCCCCCGAGCCGCTCTACCAGGACCAGCCCAACCTCAACGCGCCGGTCTTTGCCCAGGCGACGCTCATGCTGCTGCCGTTCCTCATCGGCATCACGCCCTGCACCGATGGCTATGGCTTCCTCGGTGTCATCGTCGTCGACTGCGACGGTGCCACCGTGCCCGACGCGGTGATCTCGATCGCCACCGACGACGGCGCGCCCGGTTCCACGGTGTCGGGGTGCGAGACGCTGGTGATCTACGCCAACGCCGACTCGCTGCCGGACACGTCGCTAACGGCCACGAGTGGTCGGGGACTCGCGCTGATTTTCAACGTGCCGTCGGACCTCGGGCCGATCTGGGTCTCGTCGGAGCGGCTGGGGATGTCGTTCCACGCCCACGTCGTCGACGTATTAGAAGGTGAGTTCTCGCTCACCGTGCTGCACCCGTAGGTTGGTCATTCGGTCGCGCGCGCTTCCTCTCGCTGCGGTGCTGGCGGCGCTCGGAACTTCGTGCGGCGGTGCGCCGGCGCGTGCACCGCTCTCGGCGCAGCCGGGGTCCGCGCTGTCGGTCGCGCCTGTCGTTCCTGCAGCGCCCGTCGAGCTCGTGCTGAGTGTCATCGGCACGAACGACGTGCATGGCGCCGTCGTGCCGAACGGTCCGCGCGGTGGGCTCGCCGTCTTCGGCGGTTACCTCGCGAACCTGCGCGCGGCGCGCACGGGCGATGGTGGCGGCGTGCTGCTCGTGGATGCCGGCGATCTCTTTCAGGGCACGCTCGAGTCGAACCTCGGCGAAGGCGCGGCGATGATCGCGGCGTACAACCTGCTCGGCTACGACGCGCTCGCGATCGGCAATCACGAGTTCGACTTCGGTCCGGTGGGTGCGCGGGCCACGGCGACGTCGGGTGACGACTCACGCGGCGCGCTCTATGCGCGGATGGCCGAGGCGAACTTCCCGTTCCTCGCGGCGAACATCGTCGACCGCGCGACGGGGCGCGTCGTCACCTGGCCGAAAGTGCGGTCGAGCGTGCTGATCGATCGCGCCGGCGTGCGCATCGGCGTCGTCGGCGTGACCACCGAGAGCACCAAGCGCGTGACGATGGCGTCGAGCGTGGGCGATCTCGACATCGCGCCGCTCGCCGAGACGATCGCGCGTGAGGCGGCCGCGCTGCGTGCGGCTGGGGCCGAGGTTGTGGTGGCCGCTGCGCACGCGGGCGGCGCGTGCAGCGCATTCGAGGACCCGAAGGAGCTCGCGTCGTGCGATGCCGACGACGAGATCATGGCGGTGGCCGCGGCGCTGCCGGCGGGTGCGGTCGACGTCCTGATCGCCGGCCACACGCACGCCGGGATGGCGCACCTCGTGAACGGCGTGCCGGTGATCGAGTCGTACGCCGGCGGGCGGGCGTTCGGGCGCGTGGACCTGCGGCTGCGGCGCGATGGCGCTGGAGCGGGCGGCGCGCTGCGGGTCGTGGCGACCGACGTGCATCCGCCGCGCGAGATTTGCGCTGCCGTCGTCACCGGCACCACGACGTGCGATCCACGCAACGAGGGCACACGCGAGCCGGCGAGCTACGAGGGCGCGGCGATCCTTCCCGACGAGCGGGTAGCGCAGGCGCTCGCGCCGCACGTCGAGCGTGCGCGCGCCACCAAGGAGGAGCTACTCGGCGTGACGCTGGCCGAGCGGCTCGAGAGCTCGTACACGGCAGAGAGCGCGGTCGGCAACCTGTTCACCGAGCTCATGCTCGCGGCGCGACCCAAGGCCGACGTCGCGCTCACCAACGGCGGCGGGCTGCGTGCGCCGCTCCCCGCCGGTGCGCTGAGCTACGGCGCGCTCTACGAGACGTCGCCGTTCGACAACCGCTTCGCGATGGTGCGCATGACCGCCGCGGGCCTCGCCGCGCTCATCGCGTCGAACCTCGAGGACGACCACGGCATTCTTTCGATCGCCGGCGTGCGTGCGCGCGCGACGTGCAAGGGCGGCGCGCTCATCGTGACGCTCGAGCGCAAGGGGAAGCCGCTCGCCGGCGCGACCCGACTGCTCGTCGCCACCAGCGACTTTCTCGCCACCGGCGGCGATGCGACGGCATTTTCGCCGTCGGACGTGACGATCGAGGACGGCCCGCCGATCCGCGAGGAGCTGGCACGCGTGCTGCGCAGTCGCGGCGGACGGATCGCGCGGGCCGACGTCATCGACACGAAGCAGCCGCGCCTCACGTTCCCGGCGCCGCGGCCGGTGCGCTGCCCGAAGTAGTTCGCTACGGCGTGCCGAGCGAGCGGAGCCACGCGGTCGCGAGCGGCGTGGGATCAAAGCCGGTGTCCGCGTGCAGCGCGTCGAGCAGGTCCTGCATCCCGGCCGCCTTGCCGACGTGCGCGACGTAGAACGCGGCGAGCGCGGCGTCGAGCGCGGCGCGGCCGACCTCGCGCTCGAGCGCCAAGTAGAAGAAGGCGCCCTTGTAGTAGGGGATGGCCGACCAGAGCGGGTCGGTGAGGATGTCGATCTCGTTACAGCCTTCGGGCCACGCGAGCGTGTCGCCGGTCGCGACCGCGTAGTCGAGCTCGGATTGGTAGTCGCCCCAGACCGCGTCCTCGGCGGCGACACCGCCGGCCGCGCCGATCGCGCGCGCCGCAAGGTAGGTCACCGTTCCCTCGGAGAGCACGAAGTCCTCCCAACATTGGATGCGCACGCCGTTGCCGAACCAGCCGTGTGCCGCCTCATGCGCGTGCGTGACCTCGTCGTCCATCGAGTCCTGCCCGACGTGCCAGTACGGGTGGTGCTCCATGCCGCCATAGCCGCCCGCGCCCCACGCCGCGGAGACTGAGCCGGCCGACGAGCCGAACGCGTACGCGCCGTAGGTCTCCTCGAGGAATTCGAATTCGTCCTTGAGGCGCGCGGTGGCCGACGCGGCGCCGGCCGGATCGCCCGGCAGATTCCAGACGTGCACGCTGGTTCCCGCCGAGGTCGTGCCGAGGTCGGTGCGCGTGTAGTCGCCGACGGCGAACGCCACCATGTACGCGGGCGCGTCGGTCGCGATGCGGTCGGGATAAACCGCGGTGACGCCGTCAGGGACGTTGACGAGTCGCAGGTCGAAGCGCGCACCGTCGGCGGGATCCGGGTGACAGGGGAAGAGGTTGCCGCAGAAGTAGGGCCAGAGGAACGTGACGCCGCCGGCGATCAGGCCGTCGAAGTTGGTGCGTTGGGAAAATCCGTAGACGACGGTGATCGCGGAGGCGGAGCCGGGGGGGAGTGCGACGTCGAGGCGACCGTCGATGATGGCGTGCACGAGCGGGCCACCGTCGCCGTCGACCGATTGGATGTCGAGGCCGCTGACATCGAACGAGGCGCTGGTGGCGGTGGCCGACGGCAGCACCGCGAGGACTGCGCGGCCGGTGTGCGCGAGGAGGTCGAGTTCGAGGTCGGTCGAGAGGATGTCGCGCGCGAGGTTGGGCACGAGCGGCACGGCGTCGGGCGCGCCAGCGTCGGGGGCGACGAGCGCGGCGTCGGTCGTCGCGGGGGCGTCGTCGTCGGCGCAGGCCGTGAAAGCGAGGGCGAGGGCGGAGAGGAGTCGGG
>SHYZ01000027.1 GCA_009692535.1 Myxococcales bacterium | reverse complement strand
GCAGGGGCCCACGAACGCGGGGGCGGCGCGTCGGAGCGCGGGGGCGGCGCGTCTCCCGACGGTGCACCGCGCGACGGTCCCGACGGTGCACCGCGCGACGGTCCCGACGGTGCACCGCGCGACGGTCCCGACGGTGCCGCGCCGCGGGTCGGTCCGCTGCCGGTACCGCCGCCGCTACCGCCGCCACCGCGCAACCGTCGCTCGACGCCCTCGAGCCGTTCGATGAGCTCCGCGACCGGCGCGAGCGAGTCACCCGCGGCCATATCGAGCAGCGCCACGTCGAGCACGAGGCGCGGTGCCGTCGACTCACGCAGCTCTTCGCACGCCCGCGCGAAGCGGTCAAAGTGCGCGCGCAGCGCCGGCGCCGAAGTCCCGCGCACAATCTCACGCAGCACGGCGAGCTCATCGGCGGTGCCCTCGACGAGCTCGCCCGGCTCGGCAATCTCGCCCACCACCGCAAGGTCGCGCAGCACCGCAAGGAACGTGCGCGCGAGCTGCGCGAGGTCGACGCCACGCTCCTCGGCCGCATCCACCGCCGTAAGCGCACCGCGTGCATCGCCCGAGGTCACCGCGCGCGCGAGGTCGAGCAGCAGCTTGCGATCGGCGACGCCGAGCACCTCTGCCACGCGGGCCTCCGTGAGCGGCTCGTCACCGGCGTAGGCGATCACCTGGTCAGCGAGCGAAAGCGCGTCGCGCACCGAGCCGCCCGCCTCACGCGCGAGCAGCGCCAGCGCGCCCTGCTCGTAAACGATCGACTCCTTGCCGAGCACCATCTGCAGCTGCGCCACGAGCCGCGCGACCGGGACCAGCTTGAAGTCGTACCGCTGACAGCGCGAGAGGATCGTGACCGGGATCTTGTGCACTTCGGTCGTCGCGAACACGAATGTGACGTGCGGTGGCGGCTCCTCGAGCGTCTTGAGCAGCGCGTTGAACGCCGCCGTCGAGAGCATGTGCACCTCGTCGATGATGTAAATCTTCCGCTTGAGCTGCGCCGGCTGGTACTTCACGCCGTCCCGAAGCTCACGAATGTCGTCGACGCTGTTGTTCGACGCACCGTCGATCTCAAAGTAGTCGACCGCCGAGCCCGCCGTGATCGTCGTGCACGGCGAACAGACGCCGCAGGGCGTCGGCGTCGGCCCGGACTCGCAACAGAGCGCACGTGCGAGCACGCGCGCCGCGGTGGTCTTGCCGACGCCACGCGCGCCGCAGAAGAGAAACGCGTGGTGCACCCGCCCGCGCGCGAACGCGTTGGCGAGCGTGCGCGTGACGTGCTCCTGCCCGACGATCTCGTCGAACGTCTGCGGTCGGTACTTTCGCGCGAGGACGAGATACGACATGCGACCGCGCAGCGTTGCCGGCTTTCACGTCGGCTGTCAACGCTGCGTCGGTCGTGCTACTCGTGCCGCATGAAGCACCGCGTGCAGGAAATCCTCTCGGGGCGCGTCCCCGTCGGTACCGAGGTCGACGTCGAGGGCTGGGTCCGCACTCGCCGCGACTCCAAGGCCGGCCTCTCGTTCGTCCACCTGAGCGATGGCTCCTGCTTCGCGCCGCTGCAGCTCGTCGCCGGCAGTGAGCTCGCAAACTACGAGACCGACATCCGCCGCCTCTCGGCCGGCTGCGCGATCGCCGTGCGCGGCACCGTCGTCGCGTCGCAGGGGAAGGGGCAGTCGGTCGAGCTCTTGGTCGCCACGCTCGCCGTCGTCGGTTGGGTCGATGACCCCGAGGCGTACCCGATGCAGCCCAAGCGCCACTCGCTCGAGTACCTGCGCGAGGTCGCGCACCTGCGGCCGCGCACCAACCTCATCGGCGCGATCACGCGCGTCCGCAACACGCTCGCCGCCGCCGTACACCGCTTCTTCCAGGAGCGCGGCTTCCTCTGGATCCACACGCCGATCATCACCGCGAACGACTGCGAGGGCGCCGGCGCGATGTTCAGCGTCTCGACACTCGACCTCGCGAACCCGCCTCGCACCCCCGACGGCAAGGTCGATTTCGCGCAGGACTTTTTCGGTCGCGAGACGCACCTCACGGTCTCCGGCCAGCTGAACGTCGAGTGCTACTGCCTCGCGCTCTCCCGCGTCTACACCTTCGGTCCCACCTTCCGCGCCGAGAACTCGAACACGCGCCGCCACCTCTCCGAGTTCTGGATGATCGAGCCGGAGCTCGCATTCGCCGATCTCGCCGACGACGTGCGCCTCGCCGAGGATTTCCTCAAGACGATCTTCCGCGCCGTGCTGAACGAGCGACAAGACGACCTCGCGTTCTTCGGCGAGCACGTCGACAAGACCGCGCCCGCACGCCTCGCCGCGTTCGTCGACGCGCGCTTCGAGGAGCTCGAATACGGCGAAGCGATCCGGCTGCTCGAGGCGAGCGGCAAGAAGTTCGAGTACCCGGTGCGCTGGGGCATCGACCTGCAGTCCGAGCACGAGCGCTGGCTCACCGAGGAGCACGTCGGCCGTCCGGTGGTCGTGAAAAACTATCCGCGCGACATCAAGGCGTTCTACATGCGCCAGAACGACGATGGCCGCACCGTCGCCGCGATGGACGTGCTCGCGCCCGGCATCGGCGAAATCATCGGCGGCAGCCAGCGCGAAGAGCGCCTCGACCGACTCGACGCGCGCCTCGACGAGATGGGCCTGCGCAAAGACGACTACTGGTGGTACCGCGACCTGCGCCGCTTTGGCACCGTGCCCCACGCCGGCTTCGGCCTCGGCTTCGAGCGCGCCGTGCAGTACGTCACCGGCGTCGAGAACATCCGCGACGTGATCCCCTTCCCGCGCGCCCCGCGTCAGGCCGAGTTCTAGCCGCCACGCGGCGACGCCGGGCCCGCCTCGCGAGCCGCAGTGCAAGAAAGCCGAAGGGGGACCCTGGTGGGATCCCCCCGCGCGCTTGATAAAAAGGTGGCCCCGGACACCCGCTCTGCCCCCTGCCGTTGCTCCCTTCCGGGCCTGGCGGGGTTCAGGGACGTTGCGTCGCCCGGGACCATAAATCTGTCAGCGAACCGGCCGTGCTCTGGTTGCTGCGTTCGAGGAGAGAGGGGGATTCGAACCCCCGGTACCTTGCGGCACACATGATTTCCAATCATGCACCTTCGGCCTCTCGGTCATCTCTCCCTGGGTTCAGCATGAGGTGTGTGCTGCGTGGCCTTTGTGTTTCCCCCGCGGGGGAGGTGGAGGAGAGAGGGGGATTCGAACCCCCGATGCCCTTGCGAGCACTCCTGATTTCGAATCAGGTGCATTCAACCGCTCTGCCATCTCTCCGGATCGCAGCAAAGAACCCCTTGAGGAGCGCGGCGCACTCGTCGGAGAGAACGCCGCCTACGACTTCGACCCGGTGGTTGAGGCGGACATCGGTGGGAATCTGGTAGAGCGTCTTCACCGCGCCCGCCTTGGGGTTGTCGCATCCGTACACCAACCGCCCGACCCTCGCGTTCACGATCGCCCCGGCGCACATGGGGCATGGTTCCTGAGTTACGTAGAGCGTGCCTTCGACGTGCCATGAGCCGAGCTGAGTCGCTGCCCCACGGAGCGCGACGATCTCGGCGTGTGCGGTGGGATCACAGTCGGCCTCGCGCCGGTTGCCCGCGGTCGCAACCACCACCCCCGCCACCACAATCACCGCGCCGACCGGAACATCGCCCCGCTCGCCGGCTCGCGCCGCCTCGCCGAGCGCGAGTTGCATGTAGGTTTCATCTGTCATTTCAGCAGTCCTTGAGACCCTTGCGCAGCCAAGAGGATTCGAACCTCTAACCCTCGGTTCCGTAGACCGATGCTCTATCCAATTGAGCTATGGCTGCAGGCAGATCGCTGTGGAGAGGGCGGGATTCGAACCCGCGATACAGGTTTCCCCGTATGCCGGTTTAGCAAACCGGTGCCTTCGGCCTCTCGGCCACCTCTCCCTCGCCACGTCGCGATGTCGTGTGCTCCTGTTCGCAACGACTTCATCCTTACGTTCGCTGGTTCGCTATTCTGTTGTCACAGTGCCGGCGGAGGAGGAGGGATTCGAACCCCCGGTGCTCTCGCACAACGGTTTTCAAGACCGCCGCCTTCGACCACTCGGCCACTCCTCCAAGTGGAGGTCAAGCGGGGTCGGAGTATAGGGGGCGACCCGGTCTTGTAAAGCAGATTTTCGCGGTCTGGCGTCGGGTCAGGCGCGCCGGCGACCCGGCTAGACCCGGTCGAAGCGCGTGTAGGGCACGAGCGCGTCGGGCACGCGGATCGTGCCGTCCTCGTCTTGGTATTGCTCGAGGATCGCCACCAGCGTGCGCCCGATCGCGAGGCCGCTGCCGTTCAGCGTGTGAACATGGCGCGCCTTCTCGCCGGGCGCGGGCCGGTAGCGGATCATCGCCCGCCGCGCCTGAAAGTCCTCGAAGTTCGAGCAGGAGCTGATCTCGCGAAAGGCGTCCTGCCCGGGCAACCAGACCTCGAGGTCGTAGGTCTTCGCCGACGAGAACCCCAGGTCGCCCGAGCAGAGCAGCGAGACGCGGTAGTGGAGTCCGAGTCGCCGAAGGATCTCCTCGGCGTCGCCGCGCAGGAGCTCGAGCTCGGCGTAGCTGGTCTCGGGGCGGACGAACTTTACGACCTCCACCTTGTCGAACTGGTGCTGGCGGATCATCCCGCGCGTGTCCTTGCCGTACGCGCCCGCCTCGGCGCGGAAGCAGGCGGTGTATGCGGTGTAGCGGATCGGCAGCGCGCTCGCCTCGAGGATTTCCTCACGGTGGAGGTTGGTGAGCGGCACCTCGGCGGTCGGGCAGAGGAAGTACTCGTCCTCGGGACGCGCAGCCGACGTCTTGAACGCGTCGTCCTCAAACTTGGGCAACTGGCCGGTGCCCTCCATCGCGTGCCGCTTGATCAGCACCGGCGGCCAGACCTCGGTGTAGCCACGCTCGGTGTGAACATCGAGCATGAACGCGAGGAGCGAGCGCATGAGCTTGGCGCCCTTGCCCATCACGACGGTGAAGCGCGCGCCGGACATCTTGGCCGCGCGCTCAAAGTCGAGGATGCCGCGCCCAACGCCGAGGTCGACGTGATCCTTGGGCGCGAACGCGAACGTCGGCTTCTCGCCCCACACCGAAACGATCCGGTTCTCCTGCTCGCCGGCGCCGTCGGGCACGCTCGCGTGCGGCGCGTTGGGGAGGTAGAGCAGCTTGGCGCGCGCGCCGGCCTCGAGCTCGGCGAGCCGGGCTTCGCCCTCCTTGACCTCGGTCGACAACGCGCGCAGCCCATCGCGCATGCGCGCGAAGTCGTCGGACTTCTTGTCGGCGATGCGCGCCATGCCGTCGTTGGCGGCGTTGCGCTGGCTGCGCACGGCGTCGAGTTGGTGTTGCAACGCACGCCGCTCGGCGTCGAGTGCGCGAAACGCATCCACCTGCTCCTTGACGGCCGGGCCGCGGCGCAGCACGTCGCCGAGGCGTTCGGGATCCAGCATTTTCGGGGTCCTTGTGAGAAACGGAAGTGCGCTACCGTACTGGCGCTTAACCGAGCGGGCAAGCTGCGGGTCTCTCCGCCGTGACCGTACTGACTCTCGTGGCTCTCGTGGCCGTCGTGGCGCCAACCGACACGCAGGTGGTCGACCAGAAGGTCGATGAAGACGCGGCGCTTGTGGCGGCGTTCCGGCGCGGCGACGTGCGCGCGTTCGACCAGTTGATGCGCCGCCACCAGCAGCGGCTCGTGCGTCTCGCGCTGCGCTATGTAAAGGACGCGGATGACGCGGACGATGTCGTGCAGCGAGCGCTGGTGCGCGCCCACGGGGGGCTCGCGAGCTTCCGCGGCGACTCGCTCGTGCGCACCTGGCTCTACCGCATCACGGTGAACCTCGCGCTCAACCACGTGCGCGACAACGCGCGGCGCGCGCCCCTGCCCGACGACGGCTCGAGCGCGGCGCTGATCGACGAACCGGTGGGGGCGTCGCGGCTCGTCGCGGTCGAGCGACGGCAGCGGCTCGTGGCGGCGGTCGAGCGGCTGCCGCCGAAGCAGCGGCTTGTGGTGGAGCTGCGGGTGTTCGAGGAGCTGCCGTTTCGCGAGGTGGCCGAGATCGCCGACTGCTCGGAGAACGCGGCAAAGGTGAACTTTCATCTCGCGGTGAAGAAGCTGCGCGGCGAGCTCGACGGGGACGGTGATTTCGACGGCGACGCAGGCAACAAAGGAGCCGCACGATGAGTGAACCGAGCTGCGGATACGACGAGCGGATTTCGCTGCTGGCCGTCGGCGATGACCATGCGGAGAACGATGCGGAGAACGATGCGGACTTGGTGCAGCACCTCCGCGGCTGTGCTGCGTGCCGGACCGAGCTGGCATCGGTAACGCGCCTCCTCGGCGAGCTTCGCGCGCTGGCCCCGATCGCCGCAGCCCTTCCGACACGGGACCTCGCCGACGACGTACGGCTCGCCGTGGCCGCCGACCTGGCGCACCGTGCGCAGCGGACGCGCCGGCTGCGCACGCTGTTCTTCGCGACGCCCGCGCTGGCGGCGGCCGCCGCCCTCGTGCTGACCCTCAGCGACGCTCGCCCGGTGCCCAGCCGCCCCGACGCCCCGACCGTCATCGCGACGACCGACCCGTCCGACCAAGACCCTGAGTTCGCGCTCGCGTTCGAGCTGTCCGGCGCCGCCACCGGCGATCTCGACGCGCTCGACGGCGATGAGCTCGCGCTTCTGCTCGCGGCCCTCGACGACGACGGCGACGACGGCGACGACGGCGACGGCGGCGACGACGCCTTCGACGACGACGCGAGCGCCCCAGCCTCGCCCCACGACCTGCTCGAAGCCCTCGACGAGCCCGCGCTTCGCGCGCTCGCCGCCCAACTGTAGTCAGCACCCGTAGCCAGGAGAACCCATGCGCCGCACTTCCCTGCTCTGCCTCTCCCTCATCGCCCTGCTCTTCGCCGGGACCGCCGCGGCCCAACCGGGACCGCCGCCACCGCCGGATCCTGCGGTGCG
Organism: Myxococcales bacterium; assembly: GCA_009692535.1. Taxonomy (GTDB): domain Bacteria; phylum Myxococcota_A; class Polyangia; order Haliangiales; family SHYZ01; genus SHYZ01. The sequence goes on along the minus strand of SHYZ01000027.1, from coordinate 19,578 downwards.
CGCAGCGGTGCGCCAGAAGGTGCGCATCCTCCGCAACGCACGGCTAATCGAGGTGCTCGAGCTCGACGAGCCCGCCGCGCTCAAGCTCTTCCCCGTGCTCAACAAGTACGACGACCAACTCGGCGTCATCGCGGCTGAGAACGGCAGCGCTCGGCGCGAGCTTCGCCGGCTCCACAAGGAGGGCAAGCTCGACGACGCCGCCGCGAACCGCATCACCGACATGATCGTCGCGATCCGCGCTCGCATCCACAAGCTCGAGGACGAGCGGTTGGTCGCGCTCCGCAAGGTCGTGAAGCCGACGCAGCTCGCGCGGCTCATGGTGGTCCTCCCCGAGGTGGACCACGCGATCGAGCGTGCGATCCGCAAGACGCTGCGCAAAGAGCACGGTCCTGGGCGCGGCGGTCCCGGACGCCGCGGCCCGGGGCACGGCGCGCAGGGCGAAGGCTTCGACCTCGACGAAGCGCCGTGACCCGACGCGCTTTCCCGAGACCCGCTCCGACCACGCCGAGTCCGAGGTCAGGCGCCTGCGACTGGACGCACGCACCCGCGCTCGTCGCCGTGGGCGACGCCGCCTGGCGGGTCTCGCTGCGCAACCAGAGCTTCGTCGTGCGTGTGGCACGACCATCGGGCGCGGTCTCGTGGCGGCTCGGACCCGACGGCGAACTAACGCTCACCTCGGGCGAGTGGTGATCCGGGCGTCGCTGCGCAAGGCTGACTTCGCGCGGGCCCGCTGTTATGCTGCGCACACGAATGGCCTCCTCCTGGTGCGGGAAGTGCGGCGGTCTCCTTCCTGCCATTGTGCCCGGCGACGACATGCCGGTTCGCTGTCCGGCTTGCGGCGACGACGAGGCCGAGCCTTCGTCTTCCCCGGTCGCTGAGATCGAACCGCTCGCGATCGAAGGCGAAGGCGGGGCGCTCGATCTTGGGGACCTCTCCTTTGACGACGACGCGCACGACAACACGCCCGTCAAGCCGCGCCCCCGTGAGGCGAGCACCCGGGATCCAGATCCCGCGGAGCTCGGCGGTGACTCGGGCGGAATCTTCGACTTCGAACGCGACCTGCTCGGACCGACCCCGGACCTGCTCTCCGCCGACGCGCCGGCCATTGCGCCGCCGTTTCCGGAGCTGGCCGCCTCGCTGACTGAAGCCACGCATCAAATCTCCGAGCTGCCCCACAGCTCCGAGTTGCCCGACGGCTTCGACCTGCCCGACGTATTTGACGCCCCCGCCGCGCCGGAACCAGAGCCGGACAACCTGCTCGCACCCGCACCGCGCGCGTCGCAGAGCCGGCGTGCCGGCGTTGTCGCCCCGCTCTTCGACCTCCCCGACCTGCTCGCCCCCGTCGGCCCCGAGTCGCGCCTCCTCCCCGACCTGCTCGCCCCCATCGGCCCCGAGTCGCGCCGCCTCCCCGACCTGCTCGCCCCCGTCGGCCCCGAGTCGCGCCGCCTCCCCGACCTGCTCGCCCCCGTCGGCCCCGAGTCGCGCCGCCTCCCCGACCTATTCGCCCCCGCACGGAGCTCGGAGAAAGACGCGCGCTCGACGACCAAGCTGTCGCTGGCGGGGCTCGCCGACCCCGAAGCGCCCCTCGCGCTCGATGGCGATTCGTCCGGCGTCGTCGACGAGGGGGCGGTGCTCTCGTTCGACAAGGTCCGCAGCAAGACGCCTGCGGACAACGCGGCGCTCTCGCTCGCAGCGGTCGCATTCACGCCGCCAGCCCCCGAACCATCGCGGCTGCATCTGGCCGAGCCGCTCGCGGGCGGCCAGACCGGGTCGTCGACGCTCACCGTCGAGGCCGCAGCGCGCCGGCGCGTCACTGTCGCGCGCACCAAGCGGCGCGTCCGCGTCGGGGCGCTGCTCACGGTGCTCGCCGTCACGGGCGTCGCGTACTACGCCTTCAACCTCTACGAAGAGCGCACCGCGCAAACCGGTGACGTGCAGGCCAACCTCGCCGAGGCGCGCCGGCTGCTCGCACTCGATGGCCCCGCCCACTGGGACCTCTCCGGCGAGCGCTCGCGCAAGGCGCGCGGACTCGACCCCCGCAACGCGCCGGCCATCGGCCTCGCCGCGCAGGCGGGACTCGCGGCCTACCTCGAGACCGGCCTTGCGCGCGAGCAGCGAGTCGGCGCGGCAAATGACCTGCTCTCTGCCGCCACCCGCAACGGTCTGCGCGGCACCGAGATCGAGGTCGCGCTGGCGCTCAAGTCGCTGGCTGTGGGCCGCGCCATGGACGCCGCGCGCGAGCTGGCGCTGCTCGCCCAGCAAACGCACGACCTCACCGTCGCGATGTTTCACGGCTGGGCCGCGCTCGCCGCACTCGACGGCGCTACCGCGAAGCGCGCCTTTGGCACCGTCCTGGCTGAGCAGCCCCAGCGCGTCCCGGCGCTCTACGGCCTCGCCCGCGCGCACCTGCTGCTCGACGAACCGAAGGAAGCCACGACCGCGCTCGCGCGCCTGCTCTGCATCGACGACCCGACGCCGCGCGTCTGTCCCGACAAGTCGGTCGACTGTGCCCAACCGCCGCGCAATCCGCGCGTCTGTCCGACTTGGCGCACCAGCCACGTCGGCGCAAAGCTCACGCTCATCGAGCTCCAGCCGCACGACCGTGAGGGTCTTCGCCGCGCGGCGCTCCGCGCCCTACTCGACTCCGAGGTCGCCGCCGGAAAGAGCGCCGATCCCCGCGAGCTCGCGCGGGCCTGGGTGCTCCTCGGCGACGAGACCCGTGCGCTAGGAGCGACCTCCAGCGGCGAAGCGCTCACGTTCTACCGCAAGGCCCTCGCGCTTGACGGCGAGGCGATCCTCGCCCAACTCGGGGCCGCGCTCTCCTTGCTCGGCCACGCGCAGAACCATCAGCAGCTCGACGACGCGCGGACCGAGCTTGAGTCGGTGCTGGCGCGACCCGACGGCGCCAGCCTGATTCCCGCGTTGCTTGGTGTCGTTGAGGCCTCGCTGCGAAAAGATCCGCCCGACCTCTCCGTCGCACGCGACCGCGCCAATCAAGCGATGCTCATCGCCGCCAACTCGGCCGCGCCCAGGTATTGGAGTGGTCGCGTCTTCGCAGGCGCCGGGAACCCACGGGCGGCGGAGGATGCCTTTCGCAAGGCGATCGCACTCGACGCGACCTACCTCCCGGCCAACATCGCGCTCGCGCAGATCCTCTACAGCGATCTCGACGAAGCCCGCCGCAACGAGGCCGTCGCGCTGCTCTCGCCCGTCGAAGAGAGCGCGCGACAGGACAGCCAGTTGGCGAACCTGCTCGGCCTTGCGTACCTCGGCGCGCGCCGCCCCGAGCAGGCCCGCCCTTGGTTCGAGAAGGCCTTCGAGCTCGATCCCCGACTGGTCGATTCGCTCGCAAATCTCGGCGCGGCGCACGAGCTGAGCGGCGACCTCGACAGCGCGATCGCGCGCTTCGAAGAGGCGTGGACCGTGGACCGTGCGCAGGGCGGCCTGCGCGAAAACCTGCCGCTTCGCCTCGCACGCGCGCTCGAGCGGCGCAAGCGCGGCCTCGAGGCATGGCAAATCTACGAGCAACTCCTCGGCGCCGAGCGCCCGACGCTAGAGGTCCGCGCCGCGGCGGGCCGCTTCCTCGCAGAGCGCGGCACCGACGCCGACCTTGAGCAGGTGGCCCGACTCGGCAACGAGATTCTCACCGAGGCGCCGCGACACCCCGCCGGACTCTTCCTGCGCGCGCGTGTGCTCATGGTGCGCGATGCCGCAGCAGCGCAGCGGCTCGTCGCCGAGGCGGTGGTGGTCGATCCGCGGGCGCAGTACTACGTCGCCCTCGGCTCCTGCTACGAGCACATGAACGCGCTGGCCGATGCGCTCAGCGCGTTCCAGCGCGCGGTCGAGCTCGACGACATCTACGCCCCCGCATACATCGGACGCGCCCGCGTCCGGCTCGTGACGCACACGTGGGCCGAGGCCCTGACCGACCTCGAGCGCGCCGCGGTGCTGGTGCCCGACCGCGCCGAGATTGACATCATGACCGGTCGCGCCCGCGTCGGCCTCGGCACGCCGGCAGACCTGAAGCTGGCCATCCTCGCGTACCAACGCGGACTCCAAAAAGAGCCCCGGCTCGGAGAGGCGCACTACCTCCTCGCGGAGCTGCACCGCGACGCGGGCGATCGTCCCGACCTGGTCCGCACGCACCTCGAGCGCGCGGTCGCCCTCTCGGGCGAGACCGCCGGCTCGACCGAGTGGATCTGGCGCGCGTGGATGATCCTCGGCTACCTCTACAAGGACGCGCGCGAGCACGATGCGATGTGCGCCGCCTTCGCGCACTTCGACGAGCTCGCGCCGAACAACATCGGCGAGCGCATCGACGTGCAGGGCATTCGCATCCGCTGTCCGGGCAGATGAAACCCGGGCTGCCGCAGCGACTGCGCGCCAGCTTCGCCTCCCCTGCGGCCGCGCGCGCCACGCTCCTCGCCGCGCGGGCCGGCGCGCGCGACGCACTCCTCGCGGCACGCGCCGTGCGCTCGAGCGGCCTGCTCACCACGCTGCAGCCCCGCGCGCTCGCCCGCTTTGCGCTCGACTCCGTCGGTGGCGCGCGCGGTCCGAGCCTGGTGCTTCGGTTCCACGCGTTCAATGCGCCCGACCGGCTCGCGCTGGTCGATGACGGCACGCGCCTCTCCTATGCCGACCTCGAGGCGCTGGTGAACCGCACAGCGCACGGGCTCCGCGCGCTCGGCGTCGCGAGGGGCTCGCGCGTCGCGATCATGATGGGCAACTGCCACGAGTACCTCGTCGTGCAGTGGGCGGTGACCCGGCTCGGCGCGGTGCTGGTGCAGCTCGGCTATCGACTCAAGCCGCCGGAGATCGCGTTCCTCCTCGAGCAGAGCCGCCCGAGTTGCCTGATCGTCGCCGCCGAGTACGCCGAGACCGCACTCGCTGCCTGCCGCACCGCCGGACAACTGCGCGTGGAGGATCTGATCGTCGTCGGCGGCGCGCCGCCCGCCGGCGCCCGCGCGTTTGCCGACGTGATCGCGCGCGGCAATGCCTCGGCGCCGCCGCCAGTCGACGCGCGGGAGGGCGCGGCCGTGATGGTCTTCACCTCGGGCACCACCGGAAAACCGAAAGGCGCGTCGCGCAGCCTCGATCGGTCGCTCCACGGCGCGGTCGCCGACTTCATCCACAAGGTCGGGCTCCGCACCGACGACCGGCACCTCTGCGTCTGCCCGCTCTACCACTCGGCGCCGCCGGCGCTGGTGATGCTCACCTACGGCCTCGGTGGCACCTGCGTGCTGCAGCGCCACTTCGACCCCGAGGCGACGCTCGCCCTCATCGAGCGCGAGCGGATCTCCTCCACCTTCATGGTCCCGACGATGCTCGGCCGGATCGCCGCGCTGCCGCCCGCGACGATCGCCCGCTACGACACCTCGTCGCTGCGTCGGGTGATCACCGGCGCGGCGCCACTCCCCTCCGAGACCGCGCGCCGCTTCGAGGCCGCCTTCGGCCCGGTGCTCTACAACTTCTACGGCGCCACCGAGACCGGCATGGTGACGCTCGCGCTGCCCGGCGAGCACTCCGCCCGCCCTGGCACGATCGGGCGCGCGCTCGCGGGGAATGACATCCGCCTGCTCGACGACGACGGTCGCCCCGTCGCCCCCGGCGAGCCGGGCGAGCTCTACGTGCGCAGCAGCATGCTCGTCGCCGGCTACCACCAGGACGACGCGGCCACGCGCAGCGCGACGCGCGACGGCTACTTCTCCGTCGGCGACGTCGCGACCGTCGATCGCGACGGCTACTACTTCCTCGCCTCGCGAAAGAGCGACATGGTGATCTCCGGCGGCGTGAACATCTACCCGCAGGAAATCGAGCAGCGGCTCCACCAGCACCCCGCGGTGCTCGAGGCTGCGGTGGTCGGCGTACCCGATCCCGACTGGGGCGAGTCGCTGGTCGCCTTCATCGTCCCCCTCGACGGCGCAGCGCCCTCCGCCGCCGAGCTCATCGCGTTCTGCAAAGAGACGCTGGCCGATTTCAAATGTCCGCGGCGCGTCGAGTTCGTGCCCTCGCTGCCGCGCACGCCGACCGGCAAGGTGATCAAGCGCGAGCTGTCGGGGCGCGGCTAGTCCCCATGCAGACCTACCCGATCATCCTCGGCACCGCCGGTCACATCGATCACGGCAAGACCTCGCTGGTCCGCGCGCTAACCGGCATCGACACCGACCGCCTCAAAGAGGAAAAGGCGCGCGGCATCACCATCGAGCTCGGCTTTGCGCACCTCGACGTCGGCGGCAAGCGCTTCGGCCTGGTCGATGTGCCGGGCCACGAGCGCTTCCTGCGCGCGATGGTCGCCGGCGCGGCAGGCGTCGACGTCGTGATCCTCGTCGTCGCCGCTGACGAGGGGGTGATGCCGCAGACGCGCGAGCACCTCGACATCTGCGAGCTGCTCGGGATCCGGCGCGGCGTCATCGCGCTCACCAAGTGTGACCTCGTCGACGACGGCATGCGTGAGCTCGCCGACGACGACGTGCGCCGCGCGCTCGCCGGCGGGTTCCTCGAGCGCGCAAAGATCATTCCGGTCTCGGCGGTCACCAACGCGGGCCTCGACGCGCTGCGCGAAGAGCTCGTGCGACTCGCCGGCGAGCTGCCGGCGCGCACTGCCGACGGCGTCTTTCGTCTGCCGCTCGATCGCGTCTTCTCGATGAAAGGCTTTGGCACCGTCGTCACCGGCACCGTCCTCGGCGGACGGGTGCGCGTCGGCGACGATGTCTGCGCGCTGCCCGAGGGGCCGGTCGCCAAGGTGCGCGGCATCCAAGTGCACGGCGAGCCGGTGACCGAGGCCCGGGCCGGCATGCGCGCGGCGGTGAACCTTGGCGGCACGCCCCGTGACGAGCTTGCGCGTGGCCGTGTGCTCGCACATCCCGACGCGCTCGAGGCGACCCACCTGCTCGACGCGCGGCTCCGCTACCTGTCGACGAGCAAAGGCCCGCTCGGCCGGCGATCGCGCGCGATCTTTCACCACGCGACTGCGCAGATCCTCGGCACGATCGTGTTGGTCGATCGCGACGAGCTTCGCCCCGGCGACGACGCGCTCGTGCAGCTCCACCTCGACGAGCCGGTGGCTGCGCTGCCCGGTGATCGCTTCGTGGCGCGCGGGTTCGTGCCGCAGGAGCACCACGGCACGACCATCGGTGGCGGCGAGATCCTCCGGGTTCACGCGCCCAAGGTGCGTCGATCCTCGACCGAGGCCGCGAGCGCTCTCCGCCGCATCGCGGCCGCCGATCCGACCGAGCGAGTCGCGCTCGAGGTACGCGCCGCGGGCCCGGCCGCCGTCACGCGCGCAACGCTCGGCGCCCGGCTCGGGCTCGCGCCGACGACGATCGACCTCGCGCTCAACCGCCTCTCTCAGACGGGCGAGTTACTGCGCGACGGCGACGCCTATCTCCACGCCGAGCCGCTCGCGCACCTCGAGGCGACGGCCGCCGGCGCGCTCGACACCTTCCACGCCGCCGAGCCGCATCGCGAGGGCATGCCGCGCGAGGAGCTGCGCTCGCGCCTGCCCCGCGCGCTGCCGCCCCGGCTCTTCGAGGCGATGGTCGCGCAGCTCGCCCGCAAGGGTTCGATCGTCGCCGTGCGCGACATCGTTCGCCGCGCCAAACACACGCCGCCGCAGCACGCCTCCGACCTCGGCCCGCTCGGCGAGCCGCTGCTCGCGCGCTTCGCCGCGTGGGGACTCGAACCGCCCCGGCCCCAGGAGCTCCCCGCCACGCTCGGCGCTCCCGAGCCGCAGGTCCGCGCCGCGCTCGACGTGCTGCTCCGCAAGGCGCGGCTCGTGCGCATCCGTCCCGACTACGTCGTCGCCACCGAAGCGCTCGCCACGCTGCGCGAGCGGCTGCGCGCGTTTCTCGTCGAGCGCCGCGAGATCACCCCACAGGACTGGAAGGCGCTCTCGGGCGTGAGCCGCAAGTTCGGTATCCCGCTCGCCGAGCACTTCGACGCCGAGAAGCTCACGCTTCGCATCGGCGACCTCCGTCGCCTGCGCTAAAAAAAGTACTGCGCGCCGCCGCCGAAGAAGAAGACGTTGTGCAGGCCCGCGTCGAACGTCAGCAGGGCCCGATTCGAGATCTCGTACGCCAGCCCGAGCTGCGCCTTGACGATCGGCAGCACCGGGGGAAGCTCCTCAATCACGTCCGGCCCGGTAATCAGGCAGCTGCTCGGAGTGTCGAGGTCGTCAACCGTGGTGCCCGGCGGACAGACGGTGTCGCGCGAAATCAAGCCGCCGAGGATCACGCCCAGGCCGAGCCCGGCACCGTAGCGGAAGGAGAGACCCTCGTAGATCGGCTTCTTCCAGAGGAACGCCACGTCGAGCCCAAACATCGCGAGCCCGTCGGTCCGGATGTGGTCCGGGCACATCCCGGTCGCCACACAGTTGTTGCCCGGCTCCTCGCCCGGCTCCTCCCACAGCCCATCGGGAATCGTCACATCGACGTATTCGAGTCCGACGACGATGTCGAACTCGGGCCGCCGCTTCACCAACTCGAAGCCAAGCGACCACGAGTTGAGCGGGACGCCATGTGCCACGAACAGCTCGAGCACCGACTTGGGCATGAAGACGCTGTGGAATCGCACCCCGGCGCCAAGCATTGGCGCGGGGAGCGGGGCCTCTTCGGCGTCGAATGACGAGTCCACCGAGACCTCGTCGTCGACTGACGAGTCCACCGCGACCTCGTCGGCGACTGCTGGCCGCGCGGCGAGTGCGAACCCAGTAGCGAAGACGACGACCAGGCCCTTTGCCAAACGCTGCTTCATGCCCGGACGATAGCGCATGCCCGGATCGGCCAGAAGCCCCTTCGCGCCGCGCGCTCGCCGCGACCGACCGCGAAGCCCCGAAGGCGACGCCGAACGACGCCGAACGCTTGCCGCTCGTCGATAGCGGGTGTACGTTTCGGCCTGTCTGGAGGGATCGGGGGGCCACTGGGCGACCGGGCGAAAGACTTGCTGCGCCAGTGTCCACGCTGCCGAACGCCCCACCCCGCTGACGCGGTGCTTTGTCGCGTCGACGGCACGCCGCTCGTCGCCTATGTGCACGAACCGACCGCCGCGCTCGGCGACGGCGACCCGCACTCATCTCCCTTCGCGGCCCAGACCGCATCACTCCGCCCGGGGCGCCGCCCGTCGCGTGCGGTGGTAGACGAGCGCGCCGAGGACGCCATCGGTCGCGTGCTCGGGAGCTACAAGCTGCTCGAGGTAATCGGCCACGGCGGCATGGGCCGCGTCTACCGCGCCGAGCATGTCCGCCTCGGGCGCTTCGTCGCACTCAAGTTGCTGCGCCCCGAGTTCGCCGTAAAGCGCGACGCGGTCGCACGCTTCTTTCAGGAGGCCAAGGCGGTCAATCGGATTCGGCACCGAAACATCGTCGACGTAACCGACTTCGTCGAGCTCGAGGACGGCACGACGTTCATCATCATGGAGCTGCTCGAGGGCATGTCGCTCGGGCGGTTGCTGCGGCACCCGGATCCCGCGCTGCCGATCGACGGCCCGCGCGCGCTCTCGCTCGTCGCGCAGGTGTGCGATGCGCTCGCCGCTGCGCACGCCGTTGGAATCGTCCACCGCGACCTCAAGCCCGACAACATCTTCCTCATCCCCGATGGACTCGGCGGCATGGTCGTCAAGCTGCTCGACTTCGGGGTCGCGAAGCTGCTCTCGCACGACGAGGACACCGCGAGTCAGCCGTGGCAGACCGCCGAGGGCTCGGTGATCGGAACGCCCGCATACATGTCCCCGGAGCAGGCGGCCGGGGTCGACATCGATGGCCGCAGCGACGTGTACGCGATCGGCGCGATCCTCTATGAGGCGTTCTGCGGCGAGCCGGTGTTTCGCGCGCGATCGTTCGGTGAGTATGTGATCAAGCATGTGAACGAGCTGCCCCGGCCGCCGAGTCAGACCTCGGGCGGGCACGACATCGCGCCCGCACTCGAGCGCGTGATCATGAGTTGCTTGGCCAAGCAGCGCGAAGACCGACCACCGACGGCAGCGGCGCTGCGCGACGAGCTGCTGACGCTGCTCGGCTCGCACGCCACCGGGCACGCCGAGCTCGCGCGCCTGCTGCAATCGCGCCCGCCGCAGACCGGACCGTTCGCACGCATCGCGCCCGCACCGATCACCGGACCGTTGGGTGCTGCGGGCAGCGGGCGGTCGCCGAGTGGGTTGGCGCCAAGCTCAAGCCTCGGCCTCGGCAGCGACATTGTCTCGCTCTCCGACGCGGCCACGGCGGCACGACAGAGCGGCGCGCCCGGACCGATCGTCCTCTCCCCAATCGGCTTCGGCCGGATCCCGTTTCCGGGGGCGGCGCTGGCCAGCGCGGAGACTGCGCTCGCCGGCAGCGCGGAGACTACGGTGGCCGGTGGGGAGCTCGCGCGTGGCGCGCCGCGTCCATCCCGGCGGCGCGGCTGGAGTCCCTGGCTGCTCGCGGCCGGCGGCCTCGGCATCACGGCGGTGGTCGTGTGGCTGCTCGTCGGACCGGGCGCCAGCGCGCCGTCCGCGCCGGGCGTGCCCTCCGCGCCGAGCGCGCCTTCTGTCGGGACTGGCGCGGTTACCGACGTAGTACCGGGCGCCACAGTCACCGCGCTCGGTACGGCCGCGGACCCACCGGCTGCGCGGAGCGTGACGCTCTCGTTCGACAGTGATCCGCCCGGCGCCCAGGTCTTTGCCGGCGGCGGATCTGTCGCACTCTGCAGCACGCCCTGCCCCGCGCTGCGCGTGCTGCGCGACGATGGCGGCCCGACGGACTTGCGCACCTTCGTGCTCCGCCTCGCCGGCCACGACGAGTCCGCCGCCGAGATCGCCCTCGACAACGGGAACCAGCACATTGCCGTCTTCCTCGTCGCAACCGGTGCCGGCGCCGTCGGCAAAAGCATCGGCACGGTCGTTCGCAAGACGCCCGCGGCAGCCATGGGTTCGATCGACGGCGGCACCACCGGCACCACCGGCACCACCGGCACCACCGGCACCACCGGCACCACCGACACCACCGGCACCACCGGCACCACCGGCACCACCGGCACGCCCGTTAAAAAGCAGACCCGGATCGAGAACGTCGACACGATCGATCCGTTCGGGAACACGCCGTGACGCTCTCGCGCTCGCTACTCTGCGGCTTGCTCGCGCTCGCAGTGCCGATGGTCGGCGTGCGGACGACGCTCGCCGCGCCCGAGGCGAGCCCAGACGACCGACGACAGGCGAAGCGGGCCTTCGACCGCGGCCAGAAACAGTTCTCGCTCGGCCGCTTCGAAGAGGCGCTCGCCTCCTACGAAGCCGCCTACGAGGCGTTCCCGCTGCCCGGCATTCTGTTCAACATCGGCCAGAGCCACCGCAACCTCGGCAACCTCGACGAGGCGATCTTCAGCTTCAAGAAATATCTCCACCTCGTGCCCAACGCGGACAACCGCGAGGCGGTCGAGTCACTCGTCCGCGATCTCGATCGCGAGCGCCGGCGACTCGCCGGAGATTCCCTCCTGCCGCCCGACGCACCGCGCGTGGCCGCCGCCCCATTTTACCGGCGCTGGTGGTTCTGGACCGGCGTAGCGGTGGTCGCCGGCTCCACCGCAGCGATCGTGCTCACCGCAGACCCGGGCGACTCGCTCCCCGAGAGCGACCTCGGTAACATCTCCTTCCCATGACCGCGGCCGGATTCAACGGACCACGCGCGCGCCCCGCTGCGCGGCTCGGGCCCCGCTGCGCGCTGCTGCTCTCTGCCGCCATCCTTGCCGGCGCCGGCGCGTGCGCGGAGCCCGAATCGACGCTGATCTTCGCGACGATCTCAGCCCGCGCGACGGTCCGCCCCGCGACGCGACTCGACATTACGGTCGCGAATGAATCCTCCTCGCGCACGGCCACCTTCCCGCTCGCCGCCGACACGACGTTCCCGCAGACCTTCACGCTCACGCCGGCGCGCAGCTCCGGGAGGCTCGCGCTCTCGGTGCGCGCGCTCGACGACGCGGGCTTCACCGTGGCGCAGGCCGTAACCGCGGTAGAGGTCGTGCCCGACGTGCGCAGCGAGCTCACGCTGACCCTCGAGCCCGAGGACTTCGTGGTCAACGCCTCCCCCGCGAACCTGCAGTGGCTCACCGTTCTGACCGGGGCCGCAGGGCGCCAGCTCGCCGAACAGCCCGACGGTCGCTTCGCCGTGGTCTGGGAGAACAGCTGCCCGCTCGACCGCTGTGACGTGCTCGGTCGCCTGCTCGGCGCTGACACCATGCCGATCGTGAACGGCACCTCGCAAGACACGGGCGATTTCATCCTCAACCAGAGCAACACCTACACCACCGGGGCCTTCGTCGCAGCGACGGCCTCCGGGTGGCTCGTCGGCTGGGAAGCCCACAACAACATGATTCCGGACTCGCAGGCAATCGCCGCTCCGCTCCGCAGCGACGGTGCGCACGGCGCAACGTTCGACTCCGCGCTGTCAGCCGGGACCTTCGCGGCGTCGCCGATGGCGGCTGGTCTCACCGGCGGCGGCTACGCAACCGTCTGGCACGACTATCCGCCCGTGGGCGATCCGCCCACCTCCACCGGCACCGCCTTCGTTCGTCTGCTCGACGGTGAGGGCAATCCGGTGATGTCCGCGAGCGGCGACGACCGTCCGTTCCCGGTCGACACGAACCCCGGAATCCAGACCTTTCCGGTCGTCGCTCCGCTCGACGCCGGCGGCTTCGCGGTCGCGTGGCTCCACCGCGTCCCCGACGGCTTCGACACCAACGTGCGCGCCCAAGCCTTCAACGCCGAGGGCCGCCCCCTTGAAGCCGTCAACACGATCGTGACGAGCTACTTCGGCGGCGCGGACGCCATCGGAGCGATGCAGATCGCACCAACCGTCGAGGGGTTCGCGCTCGTGTGGCAAGCCTCCGGCGACGACGCGCTCACCACGGGGCCGCTCTTTTTGCGCCGCTACAATGCGGTCGGCGCCGCGCTCTCGTCCGCCATTCCGATCGCGTCTCACTCCGACGCCTACTCGCCCTCTCCCGCGCTCGCGATGCGCCGCTCCGACGGAGCGATCGCCGTCACCTGGAACGACTGCGAAGCGGGCGTGCCCTCACCGTGCGACTCCGACATCTGGCTGCGCCTCTTTCACGCGAGCGGGCTGCCGGTCGGCGAACGATTCGTCGTGAACAGCACGACCGCGGGCAACCAAGAATTCCCCTCCATCGTGGCGCACGTCGATGGCGGGTTCCTCGTCGCCTGGACCGACTTCTCGAGCACCGCGCCCGACACCGACGGTAGCGCTATCCGCGCGCGCGTGGTCTATCCCTCGCTCGAGCGGCATGACGGCGTGATCGGCGCGCGCTGCGGCGGCCTCACGGACCTTGTGTGCGGCGACGGGCTCGCGTGCGTGCCGCACAGCGGCGGCGACGGCGCGACGCTCTGCCACGAGGTCTGCACCGACGCCTGCGTGCAGGGTGGCTCCTGCGACGCGGGCTCCTGCCAGTTTCCGTAGTCGGCGCCGCGGCGCGACCTCACTCCTCGCCGTCGGCCTCACCGCCGCGTGGACGGATGCCGAGCGCGCGCATCTTCTTGTAGAGGTGTGACCGCTCGAGCTGCAGCTCCCGCGCGGTCTGTGCGACCAGGTGGCCGTTCGCCTCGAGCGCGGCCACGACGATCTCGCGCTCGGCGGCGGCGGCGAGATCCTTGAACGCGATGCCGCGCGTGTGGCGCGGACGAGCAGCAACCGCGGCCGGGGCCCCCACGTCGACGTCGCCGGCCTCGATGATCGCGGCCTCGCCGGTCAGGATGACGAGCCGCTCGACGGCGTTCTTCAGCTCACGCACATTGCCCGGCCAGTCGTGCGTCATGAGGCGCGCGAGCGCGTCGTCGGAGAGCCGCTTGAGGCGACGATCGTTGGCGCGGCACGCGACCCGGAGAAAATGCTCGACCAGCGGGAGGAGGTCTTCCTTGTGCTCACGCAGCGGCGGCACATGGATCGGCACGACGTTGAGCCGGTAGTAGAGATCCTCACGGAAGCGGCCGACGCGAATCTCGGCGGGCAGATCCTTGTTGGTCGCCGCGACGACGCGCACGTCGACCCGAATCGTCTCGCTGCCTCCGACGCGCTCGAGCTCGCCCTCCTGCAGCACGCGCAGCACCTTCGCCTGCGCGCTCGGGCTCATGTCGCCGATCTCGTCGAGAAAGAGCGTCCCCTCGTCGGCCTGCTCGAAGCGCCCGCGCCGAAGCTGCGCCGCGCCGGTGAACGCGCCCTTCTCGTGGCCGAAGAGCTCGCTCTCGATCAGCTCCTGCGGGATCGCGGCGCAGTTCACCTTCACGAAGGCGCGATCGGCGCGGCGTGACTGCTCGTGGAGAGCGCGCGCGACCAGCTCCTTGCCGGTCCCGTTCTCGCCCGTGATGAGCACGCGCCCGGCGGTCGGCGCGGTGACGCGAATCTTCTCGAGGATCGCGCGCAGCCGCGGGCTGCCACCGATAAGCGCCGCGTCGGCGCGGACCCGCGCGGTAAGGCGAGCGTGATCCCGCGCGAGGCGGGCATAGCCGATCGCGTTCTCGAGCGTGAGGCGGAGCTTCTCGGCGCCGAGCGGCTTCTCTAGAAAATCGCGCGCGCCGAGTCGCGTCGCGGCCACGGCGGTGTCGATGCTGCCGTGGCCCGACATCATCACGACGGGAAGCTCGGGCCAGGCGGCGCGGATCCGCTCGAGCGTGGCGAGCCCGTCGACGTCGGGCATCATGACGTCGAGCAGCACACAGTCGAACGGGCGGCGCTCGAGCCACGCAAGCGCCGCTGCCGACGCGCCGGCCACCTCGACCTCGAACCCGTCGAGCTCGAGCGACCGGCGGACGGTCGCCAGGATGTTCGCCTCGTCGTCGACGATGAGGACCGAGCGCTTCGCCATCGCCTGCGAAGGTACCAGACGGGTCACGACTCGCGTTCTCGCGCGGCCAATCCGCCGTTTTGGGGCGGTTTGGTTGCCGCCTGCGGGGTCGCCCTATAGACTCCGCGCCATGCTGCTCCCCCGAGTCGTTCTTGCCGCGGTCTTCGCGCTGCTTTGCACCGCTTGCCCGGCAAAGCAGCCCTCGTACCCCTCCTGTGCTGGCGACAAGGATTGCAAGGCCGGCCAGAAGTGTGTCGACAAGCTCTGCGTCGGCTGCGCCGCGGACTCCGACTGCGCGCGTGCCGAACAGTGCGTGAAGGGCGCGTGCGCGGCCGTTCCCGGATGGTGCTCGGGCGACGGCGACTGCGACAACGGCGAGGTCTGCAAGGCGAACCGCTGCACGCCGTGTGTGGCCGACGCTGATTGTGGCGAGGGTGGCCACTGCATCGATGGTGGTTGCCTGCGCAAGGGGCAGTGCCGCACCGACGACGACTGTCCCGAGGAGCTCGACTGTGTGCGCGGCGTCTGCACTTCGTCGGCGAAGCCGGCGGGAGAAGCGCCCGGCTGCACGCTCGAGCCGGTGCTCTTTGCGTTCGAGAAGTTCGACCTCGCCGACGACGCCAAGGCGGCGCTGCAGAAGAACGCCGACTGCCTGGCGAGCCTGGCGACGCGCGTCGCCGTGCGCGGTCTCACCGACTCGCGCGGGCCCGATGAGTACAACGTCAGCCTGTCCGACGACCGCGCGCAGTCAGTGATCACCTACCTCGTGCGGCTCGGCATCGATCCGGCGCGGCTGCGCAAGGTCCCGCTCGGCGAGGGCGAGGCCACTGGCGCCGACGAAGCCGGCTGGGCGCGCGATCGGCGCGTGGAATTCGTCTGGGAGTGACCGTGCGCGCCGTCGCTGCGTTCACGCTCGCGCTGCTGCTCCCCGGCTGCTTCTGGGTGACCACGAAGCACGAGGGGGACACGCTCCGCCGCGACGTCGGTTCGCTCGACGGGCGCGTGGCGAAGCAGGAAGAGCGGATCGACGACCGCGTGAAGCAGCTCGACGAGTCGCTCGCGAAGGCGACCAAGCTGCTCGCGCGCTCGTCCGCCGACGTCGGCGCCGAGGTTGAAAAGCTCGCCGCCGATCTCGCGATGCTGGTGGGCGTGATTCAGGAGCTCCGTGCTTCCGGCGAAGCGATGCGCGCGGAGTTCTCGGCGCTGCGGACGGAGAACGGCGCGCTGCGAAAGGAATTCGACTCGCGGATGACCGAGGCGGAAGGGCGCCTCGACGCGGTCGGCAAAGCGGGCCCGGCGACGACCCTGGTCGTGCCTCCGGTGCCGCTCGACAAGGACGCGTCCTTCGCCGCAGCGAAGGAGAAGCTGGCCGCAGGCGCGCTCGCCGAGGCCCGCCGCGCGCTGCGCGAGTTCGCCAAGACCTGGCCAGACGACGCCCGCGCCGACGACGCCCTGCTGCTCATCGCGGAGGCCTTCACACGCGAGCTGCAGCACGAGAAGGCGATCGCCGAGCTGCAGCGACTGATCGACGCCTACCCGAAGTCAGACAAGCTCGCCGAGGCGATGTTCCGCGCTGGACTCGCCGCGATTGAGCTCAAGACCTGCCTCGACGCGCGCGCCTATCTGGGCGAGGTGGTCGCGCGACATGCAAAGTCGCCGCACGCCCGCGAGGCGAAGGCGAAGCTCGGGTACTTGCAGAAGAACGCGGCGAAGAAGTCGGTCTGCCGCTGATCGGCACGGCCGCGCGCTAGCGGAACGCGGCGGCGACGCGGCGGCCGGCGGCGGCCGGATCGGCGGCGCGGTTCACAAAGGCAATCGCGCAGGCCGCAGCCGCACCGGCGTGTGCGACGAGCCGGGCACGCTCCGCGTCGATACCGCCGATCGCGACCACCGGCACGGGATGCGCGCGGCGGACCGCCTCGGCGAGCGCGGTGAGCCCCTGCACGGGGTCGGGCTGCTCCTTGGTTCCGGTCGCGAACACCGGGCCGAAGCCGAGGTAGTCGGCGCCCGCACGCACGGCGGCCTCGGCCTGCGCGGGGGTGTGCGTGGAGCTGCCGATGAAGAGCGCGCGCCCGGCCCGCGCAAGTGCCGCGCGCGCGTCGGCGAGCGAGAGATCGTCCTGGCCGAGGTGAACCCCGTCGGCATCGGCTGCGAGCGCGACGTCGAGGCGATCGTTCACGACGAGCAGCGCGCCGGCCGCACGCGTCGGCTCGCGGAGCGCACGCGCCACCGCGAGCAACGCCGACGCGGGCGCGTGCTTCATGCGCACCTGCAGCACGGTGGCGCCGCCCGCGAGCAACGCGTCCGCGAGCGCGACCGCCGCGGCCACGAGCGGCCCCTGCGCACCGGCCGGGGCTGGCAGGTCCCCTCCGTCGACGACGCCGTAGAAGCCGTGAATCCGCATGCTACCTTCGGTCGGCGACTTTATGGCCGCCAGCGACGGGACGCAAAGCCGCTTTGAGCTCGTCGCGCCGTACGCGCCGACGGGTGACCAGCCCAAAGCGATCGCCGCGCTGGTCGACGGCCTCGCGCGAGGCGAGCCGTGCCAGGTGCTGCTCGGCATCACCGGCAGCGGCAAGACCTTCACGATGGCGAACGTCATCGCCGCGGTGCAGCGCCCGACGCTGATCCTGGCGCACAACAAGACCCTCGCGGCGCAGCTCCATGGCGAGCTGAAAGACCTCTTCCCCAAGAACGCGGTCCACTACTTCGTCTCCTACTACGACTACTACCAGCCCGAGGCGTACGTCGCGGCATCCGACACGTTCATCGAGAAAGACTCGATGGTGAACGAGCAGATCGACCGCATGCGCCACGCGGCCACGTTCGCGCTGCTCTCACGCCGCGACGTGATCATCGTGGCGTCGGTGTCGTGCATCTACGGCATCGGCGCGCGCGAGGCGTACGGCGGGATGGCGCTGCACCTCGAGCGCGGCGAGACCGTGCGGCGCGACGCGGTGCTCAGGCGTCTCGTCGACCTGCAGTACGAGCGCAACGACATCGACTTTCACCGCGGCACGTTCCGCGTGCGCGGCGATGTCGTGGAGGTATTCCCGGCCTACGAAGAGGAGACCGCCGTGCGGCTCGAGTGGTGGGGCGACGAGCTCGAACAGATCTCGGAGGTCGATCCCTTGCGCGGCCGGTCGCGCCGACGGCTCGAACAGGTGGCGATCTTTCCCGCCTCGCACTACGTCACGCCCGCCGACGCGCTTAGGCGCGCCATCGACGGGATCAAGGTCGAGCTCCACGAGCGACTGGCCGAGCTCGGCGCGCAAATGAAGCTGGTCGAAAAGCAGCGGCTCGAACAGCGCGCCATGTTTGACCTCGAGTTGCTCGAGCAGATGGGCTTTTGCACCGGCATCGAGAACTACGCGCGCCACCTCACGGGCCGCAGCGCGGGCGAGCCGCCGCCGACGCTGCTCGACTACTTCCCCGAGGACTTCCTGCTTTTTGTCGACGAGTCGCACCAGTCGGTGCCGCAGCTGCGCTCGATGTCGCTCGGCGATCGCTCGCGCAAAGAGACGCTGGTCGCGCACGGCTTCCGCCTGCCGAGCGCGCTCGACAACCGGCCGCTCCGCTTCGAGGAGTGGGAGGCGCGCGCGCGGCAAGTGATCTTCGTCTCGGCGACGCCCGCGGACTACGAGCTCCAACGGGCTGCGGGCGTGGTGGTGGAGCAGATCCTTCGCCCCACCGGCCTACTCGACCCCGAGATCGAAGTCCGCCCGGTGGCGACCCAGGTGGACGATCTGCTGGAGCAGATCCGCGTGCGCGTGGCCAAACAGGAGCGGGTGCTGGTCACCACGCTCACCAAGCGGATGGCGGAGGACCTCACCGAGTTCTACGCCGAGGCCGGCGTGCGCGTGCGCTACCTCCACAGCGACGTCGAGACGCTCGAGCGAATCGAGCTACTGCGCGACCTGCGCCGCGGCGTCTTCGACGTGCTCGTCGGCATCAACCTGCTGCGCGAGGGGCTCGACCTTCCGGAAGTCTCGCTGGTCGCGATCCTCGACGCCGACAAAGAGGGCTTCCTTCGCGCGGCGCGCGCGTTGATCCAGACCTGCGGTCGCGCGGCGAGGAATGTGAACGGCCGCGTAATCATGTACGCCGACCGCATCACGCCGGCGATGCGGCAGACGATCGACGAGACCAGCCGACGACGCGAGGTGCAGGCCCGCTACAACGCGGCGCACGGCATCACGCCGCAGACGGTAAAGCGCGCGATCCTCGGCGGGGTGGGCGACGCGCCTGCCGCCTCGTCGGCGGGGCCGGGTGACGCGGGCGACCGCCTCGACCGCCTCGGCCTCGAGTCGCTGGCCGAGGTGTCCGCACAGGTGGTCGCGCTCCGGCGCCAGATGCTCGCGGCCGCAACCGCGCTCGAGTTTGAACGCGCGGCCGAGCTGCGCGACCGCGTGCGTGAGCTCGAGGCGCTCGAGCTCACGCTTCGCTGACGGCGACGGCGCGAGCGTCGTGGCGGCGGGACGGCGCGGCGGCGGCGGCGGTCCCGCGTCGGGTGGGCAACGGTCAGGCGCGGCGGCGCGCGCGGCGAGCGGGCTGGTCGCCCTTGCTTGCGACGCTGCCGCCGCCGCCGCTCGGCTCGGGCAGCGGCGCGGTGACGCAGCGGCCCGAGGAGCAGACCACGCCGGCGGCGCATTGGTCGTCGATGACACCGGTCGCGCTGTCGGCGCCGCAGTGGCTGCGTCAGGCGTCGCTGCGTCAGGCGTCGACGCGCTGGTCGCGCCGGTAGTAAAGGATGCGCCAGATC
>SHYZ01000026.1 GCA_009692535.1 Myxococcales bacterium | reverse complement strand
AGCGGCGCGGGCACCAGCCATTCGGTGCTGCGCGTGCTGCCCGAGGGCACGACGGTGCGGGTCACCGAGCGCGACGGTGGTTGGTACCGAAACGACTGGAGCGGTCGCGTCGGCTGGTCGTTCGGCGAGTACTTCTGCGCGGTCGCTGGCGGTGACAGCGGTGGCGACCCTGGGGGTGACAGCGGTGGCGACCCTGGGGATGAAGCCGACACCGATGGGGGCGGAGGCTCCGGCTTCGACGTGTCGGGCGTGAGCCGCGACAACATCATCTCGATTTCGCGCGCCTCGGTCGGCTACTCGTACTGGTGGGGCGGCGGCAGGCTCGACGGTCCGGGGCGCGGCGCGTGCTACGGCAGCTGCCCCGATTGCGACCACTCCGGCGGCTGGGGCGCTGATTGCTCGGGCTTCGTGGCGAAGGCGTGGCTGCTCCCCGAGGCGCTGCCGATGAATGAGAACAAGCACCCGTTCTCGACCTCGAGCTTCTACAGCGGGTCCACCCATTGGTCCGGCGTTGCGCGCTCCAATGCGCTGCGTGGGGACGCGATGGTCTATCGCAATAGCGGGCGCGGCCACATGGTGATCTACGAGAAGGACGATCCGTGGGGCCAGATGTGGACGTTCGAGGCGCGCGGCTGCTCGTACGGCATCGTGCACAACGTCCGCACGCTCGGCAGCGCGTACAAGGCGATCCGCCGCGACGGGCTGTAGGTCGCCGTCACAGCGCGCGAGCTACGGAAACTCGTAGCGGACGATCTCGACGCCGGCGTCGCCCGGCACGAGCTGGAGGATCGCGCCCTCATCGGTGACCGCCAGGGGACGGAGGACCTCTTCGGGCGCGTCGGTCGCAGGGAGCGCGAGGCGGCCGGTCTCGACGCCGCCCTCCGCCACGTAGCGCGCGATGACGATCGCCTGGTCCACGAGCATGAACGGCGGCTCGGATGACTCGCGGCCGAGATGGGCGCCAAGATAGACGCGCCCGGCGCGATCGCTGTCGAGGAGGAGGAGCTGCACGATCGGCCGACCGAAGGCGACTGACCGCTGCCAGAGCAGCTGCCCATCGCGGTCGAACAGGCGGAGTTGTGCGATGCCGTCGGTGCGACTCGGCAGCGAGGCGTGTACGAACGCGAGCCCGTCGCGTGTGGGGCGCCCCGGCTGCGTGGGGCGGTCAGGATCGGCCGTGCCGTCGGTGCCGGCCACGCGCACGAGCTCGCCATGCTCGCGCTCGACCCAGACGCCGTGCGCGTCGATGAACACGCCGGTCGCGCCGCCTGCCTCTGCGATCGGTCCACCGGCCACCGGCACCTGCCCGGCGAGCACGCCGTCGGGACCGTGCAGGAGCACCTGCCCGGCGCCGACGCGATCGAGCACGGCGATGCGTCCGTCTTCGCTCATCGCAAGATCCTGCGCGGTGTCGGGACCGAGCGCGACCGAGCCGCGTACCGCGCCGTCGGGTCCGAAGCGTACGGCGCGCGCGTTCACTTGATCGAGCACGATCACCTCGCCGCCGGGACCCGAGGCGATCGCCATCGGCCCCTCGGCGTTCTGCTCCTCGCCGCTGCGACGGCCAAAGTCGCCCTGCCCCGCGCCCCACGCGCCCCGCACGACGACGCGCCCGCCGTCACGGCCGCGTGCCTGCTCCGAGTCGCCGCCGCTCCGACGCACGGGCGCTGCCGCGCCTGGGCCACGCTCGGTCACTGTTGACGCGATGATGGACGCCGCACTCGGGTCGCGCTCGGTCCGCGTGCGACCGACGAGCAGCACGGCCACAAGGATGACCAATGCCGCGCTCACGAGCGCGAGGCGGCGCCAGCTCACCGATGGACTCGCGGGCGTCGCCGACGGAGCGTGAGCAGCACGCCAACCAGCAGCGCGCCGCCGCCGAGCGCGCCGCCTGCGCCGCCCGCACCGCTGCGCCCGGCGACCACGCAGCCGCAGCCATCGGGCTCGCACGCCGGCGAGAGGCTGTAGAGGCTCACGTCGTCGATCCCGACCTCGACGAGGTTTTGCACCGGCGGTTCATCCATCGCGGTGAAGCGGAAGAGCAGCGTCGTCGCGTCGTTTGCGATCCTGCCGGTTAGCGCCACGTCACGCTGCTCCCACAAGCGCGGCGAACCGGACACGCGGTCAATCTCGCTCCAGGTGACGCCTTCGTCCGACGACACCTCGACCACGAGGTCGTCGCCGCTGGTAGTCGTCGGCGGCGTCGTGTTCATCACCCACGCCTGATACCAGAGGTGGTAGCGCAGCGTCGGCTCGGTGAGCCCGCCGACCGCAAACGGCGCCGAGGTCAGCGTCGTCAGCCCCGAGTCCACGTCGTTCGAGCCGGTGCCGAAGCGGTTCACGCGCCCCGTCCACCACGCCGAGTCCTGCGCGCCGCCACGCCCGCCCTCGGGCTGCATCGCGAGCGTCGCGTGCGTGCTCGGCTCCGCCGGACCGTAGTCCCACGCGCCCGCGAGGTCTTCTGCGACGGTATCGACGCCCGCAAGGTTGCCGCGCCAGCCGCCGTCGGTGGCAAACGACTCGACCACGCCCTCGACCACGCCCGGCGTAAAGGCAAGCTGGCCGTTCCAGGTCCGCAGCCCGAGCGCAGAGCGCGCGGTCACGACGTACTCCACGCCGCAGCCGAGATCGCTCGGGACCGTGAACGGAAACGGCGTCGTGGTCTCAGCGCCGACAGCGAGCTCGATGAGCGGCTGTGCGGCCGGCTCGTCCGCGCCGGGCACACCGGTCAGGTCGATCGAGGCGATCGCGCCGCTCGCCGTCGAGGTGCCGGTGTTCACCCAGCGAATCTCCGCCACCGCGCCCTCGCCCGGCTCGACCACGCCGTCACCGTCGGCGCCCTCCCCCTCGCGCACCTGCCCGCCGGCAAACTGCGCCTTCGGGATGTCGCACGGCGCGGTCGCGTCGGTGCACATCGTGCCGCGACCGTAGGTCCACTCGGTGTAGATCGCGTTCCAATCGGCGCGAATCTTCTCCATGTCGGCGAGCTGCGAGACCATCGCGTCGGCGGTCTCGCCCGGCGCGGTCACGAGCACGAACGCCATGCGAAAGTCCTTCTGCCGCATGTCGACTGGCGGCAGCGGTCCCGTCGCGGCGATCACGTCCTCGATGGTGAGATCGAGCCGGTCGGCGGTGGCCGTGGTGCCGGTGCCGACGGTGCCTTCCCAGATCCCGAGCGGACCGACGGCGTCGCCACCCGAGCGCGCGTTGCGCAGCAGGAAGAAGGGCGGCACCTCGTCGGCGCTGTAGTAGCCCATGACGTAGAGGTCGAGGCTGCCGAGCTTGCTCATCACCGACTCGACCGAGTAGGTGCCGTCGCCGTTGTCGACCCAGTCGACGCCGTCGACCACGCTGCCGTCAGCGTCGAGCAAGGACGACCAGTGCGCCGCATCGCGACCGAGGAACTCGTCCGACACTGACCCGGTCCCGGGATCGATGAAGCTCTCGAACGACAGCCACGCGTGCGCGAACTCCTGGCCGAGCGTCGACTGCGCGCCGAAGTCGGTGCCCCAAAAGCCGATCTGGTTCATGTTGATGAAACCGATGAGGCCCGAGGCCACTGGCGGTGGCGTCATAAAGTACGCGCCGCCGTTGTTCGCGTCGGCGAACGATGTGAAGACGCAGACCATGTCGAACTCGTCGGGATAGACGTCGTAGAAGGAAGCGAGGAGCGCGTCGATGTTCTCGGCGCCGAGGCCGTAACCGCCGGGACCGCCGGAGACCGTCTGCGAGTCCCCCTCGATGACGACGATCTCGCCCCGCTGGTCGACGACGGCGGCGCCACCGTCTCGCGGCGCGCAGAGTCCAAGAGAGACGAGCAGGGCGACGGCAGCGTGGGGCAGCTTCACGGTCGGATGATACCCCGGCCACGATTCGTCGCCCCGGCGTTGCCCGGCCTCGCACCGGCCTCGCACCGGCCTCGCACCGGGTGGCCGACCCGGCGAGCGCCCCCTATAATCGCCCGGTGAACTCCTCTCCCGCCGCACCACCCGCGGAGTCCTCCATGCATCGTCGCTCACTCGCCAAGCTCGCCATCGTGGCCGGCTCGGTCGCCGCCGCACTCGTCCTCACCATCTATCGTCCGACACCGTCGGGCATGCTCCCCTTCGGCGTCGGGCAGGCGGTCGTCCGCGCCGCGCCCGGCTCGCCGGCCGCGAGCGCGAAGGACGCCTACGACCTCACCTCGCTCAAGGTGTTCAACGCGACGCTGGTGAAGATCCGCGACTACTACGTCGATCCGACGCGCGTCGATCCGAAGGAGATGCTCTACGCCGCGCTCGATCAGGTGCAGCGGAGCGTCCCCGAGGTGCTCGTCGAGCCGCGGCGTGATCGCGACGAGGTCGTCGTCACCGTCAAGGACCAGAGCCGCACCTTCCCGGTCGGCGACGTCGACTCGCCGTGGCGCCTGTCGTCGCGTCTGAAGCAGATCTTCCGCTTCGTGCAGGGGCACCTTCGCGCCGAGTCCGACGCTGCGCAGATCGAGTACGCAGCGGTGAACGGCGTGCTCGGGACGCTCGATCCGCACAGCGTGCTGCTCGATCCCGAGAGCGCGCGCGAAATGGACATCAGCACCAGCGGCAAGTTCGGCGGCATCGGCATCACGATCGGGATGCGCAAGGGGCGCCTGACGGTGCTGAACCTCATCTCCGACGCCACGCCGGCCGCGCTGGCCGGGGTCCAGGCCGGCGATCACATCGTGCGGATCAACGATGAGCCGACCGAGAACCTCACGCTGAACGAGGCGATGAACCGGCTGCGCGGCGATCCGCTGACCAAGGTCCGCGTGAGCGTGGCGCGCATCGGCGCCGACGGTGTGGCGGTGCCCAAGGACTTCGCGATCACCCGCGACGTGATCCAGGTGAGCTCGATCAAGTCGAAGATGCTCTCGGGCAAGGTCGGCTACCTGCGCCTCGTGCACTTCGCGCAGCGCACCGGGCCGGATCTGCGTGAGGCGCTGCAGAAGCTCAAGCAGCAGGGCGCACGGGCGTGGGTGCTCGATCTGCGCGGCAACCCCGGCGGGCTGCTCGACCAGGCGATCAAGGTCTCCGACCTCTTCGTAGAGATGGGCACCATCGTCACCACCGTCGGGTACGCGGGGAAGAAGCGCGACGAGAACCGCGCGCAGGTGAAGGACACCGAGGCGACGGCACCGGTCGCGGTGCTGGTGAACGGCGGCTCGGCGTCGGCGTCGGAGATTGTCGCCGGCGCGCTCAAGAACCTCGACCGCGCGGTGATCATCGGCCGCACCACGTTTGGCAAGGGCTCGGTGCAGGTGCTGTACGACCTGCACGATGGCTCCAAGCTGAAGCTGACGATCGCGCAGTACCTCACGCCGAACGACATCTCGATCCAGTCGGTCGGCATCACGCCCGACATCGAACTCGCCGCGGCGCGCGTGCCGGAGAAGCTCGACGGGCCGCGCGACACGGTGCGGCTGCTCGCTCGCAAGTCGACGACCGAGGCCGACCTCGACGCGCACCTCACCTCGCGCAACACACGCGCGGTCGAGCGCCCGGCGGATCGCATCCCGTTCCTCGACGACGTAAGGAAACCCGCCGCGACCGCCGCTGGTGCCGGTGATGACGGCGACGCGGGCGACGACGAGACCGAGGCCGCACCCGACGACGACTTCGTGGAGGACTTCGAGATCCGCTTCGCGCGCGACTTCGTGAGCAAAGGGACGAACTCGCCGCGCCGCAAGGAGATGCTCACGCAGGCGCGGGCCTTCGTGGAGCAGCGACGGGCCGAAGAGGACGCGCGCATCGTGACCGCGCTCGGCAAGCTCGGGATCGACTGGTCAGTCGCGCCGGCCGTGCCCGGGCACGCGCCGCAGCTCTCCGCGACGTTTTCGACCGACCGCGCCGGCCTCGCGGTTCCCGCCGGCGAGATCGTGACGCTCACCGGCTCCGTGACCAACTCGGGCGACGCGCCCGCCTACCGCGTACACGCGCGCGCCGAGAGCGACGACTGGGTCTTCGAGGAGACCGAGCTCGTGTTCGGCAAGGTGCTGCCCGGCGAGATACGGACCTTCTCGACAAAGGTGCGCGTGCCGAAGGACGCCGCGTCGCGCGTCGATCTGCTCAACTGGGAGTTCACCGAGGCGCACGGGCACAAGGTCACGGGCGCGCCGCTCAAGGTGACGGTGACCGGCCTGCCCCGCCCGCAGTTCGCGTACACCTACCAGCTCATCGACGACCCGGGGAACGGCGACGGCCTGCTGCAGGTCGGCGAGTCGTTCCGTCTGCTCGCGACGGTGAAGAACGTCGGCGTCGGCGCGAGCCTCGGCGCCACGGCGTCAATCGGCAACAAGACCGGCGACGGGCTGGTCGTGAAGAAGGGGCGCTACGAGCTCGAGGCTGGCCTCGCGCCGGGCGAGGAGAAGACCCTCGAGTTCACCTTCGACGTGAAGCCGTCGGTGCTCGAGCAGGAGACGCCGCCCAAGGTGGTGACGCTCGATCTCTTTGTCTACGACGCGACGCTGCGCGAGGGCCTGAGCGAGAAGCTCGTGTTCCCGATCGCCGCCGACTCGGCGGGCCCGACGCTCGCGAACGGGACCGTCAGGATCACGCGCACCGTCGAACTGCGCGAGGGCGCGGCCGACGACGCGCCGGTGATCGGCACGGCGCGCGCTGGGACGACCTTCCGCATGACCGGCAAGGCCGGCAACCATCACGTTCGCATCGAGCTGGCGACGGGCCGGCCGGGCTTTCTGCCCACATCGGCGATCACGCGCGCCGGGACCACGGCAGCGAATCCGATCTGGGAGCAGAGGTGGCGGGTCACGCCGCCGACGGTGACGCTGGCCACGCACGGACTCGAGACCACCGAAGGGCGCATCCGCCTCTCCGGCACGGTGCAGGACGACAACCATGTCGAGGACGTCTACGTGATCGTCGCCAACCGTCACGCGAAGATCGACGCGCGCAAGGTCTTCTACCGGTCGAACCGCGGCAGCAAGACGCCCGCCCGGCTCGACTTCATCGCCGACATTCCGCTCTGGCCGGGCAACAACATGGTCACCATCGTCGCTCGCGAGAACGACGAGGTCCGCTCGGCGCACACGATCTTCCTGCACCGCGCCGAGACGACCACCCGCGCGGCCCGCTGACCCGCCGTGCGCGTCGAGCGGATCGCCGTGCTGCGCGACAATTACGCGTGGCTGCTCGTCGACGAGTTGGCAGGCGAGGCGGCAGTCGTCGATCCGAGCGAGGCCGCGCCGGTCGCTGCCAAGGTCGACGCGCTCGGCGTGCGACTGGTCGCGATCTGGAACACCCACCACCACGCCGATCACGTCGGCGGGAACGAGGCGCTGCTCGCGCGCTACGGGCCGCTCCGCGTTGTCGGCTCATGTGTCGATCGCGGCCGTATCCCCGGACAGACTGACGAGGTCGCCGACGGTGACGAGGTCAGCCTCGGCAGCGTGCGCGCGCGCGTGCTGCACCTGCCGGCGCACACCCGCGGGCACATCGCCTACCTCGTGGACCGCTGGCTCTTTTGCGGCGACACGCTGTTCGGTGCCGGCTGCGGTCGTCTCTTTGAGGGGACCGCGCCCGAGCTGCGCGCCGCGCTCGAGCGACTCCGCGCGCTCCCCGACGACACCCTCGTCGCCTGCGGGCACGAGTACACACGCGCAAACCTCCGCTTCGCGCTGGAGCTCGAGCCGGGCAACCGCGCGCTCTGCGACCGGTACGCCCGCGAGACCGCCGCTGGCGACACGCCGACCGTGCCGACGCTGCTCGGTGAAGAGAAGGCGACCAACCCGTTCCTCCGCTGGGACGCGGATGAGGTCCGCCGCGCCGTCGGCGGCGGCGAGCCGGACGTCGTCTTCGCCGCAGTGCGTTCACGCAAGGACGTCTGGCGCGGCTAGGGACAGGGTATCTTCCCTCCGTGGAGCGACAGGTTCCCAGGACGACCAGCGACGAGATCGATCTCTACATCCGCACCTGCTACTCGCTGCTGCGGACGTCGGGCGAAGTGCGCGTGCGGGCCTTCGAAGAGGCGCATGCGTTCTCGCGCTCGAGCCTGCACGCAGGAGCGCGCGCAGCGGAGCCGGATGTGGCGGCGTTCGCGTACAGCGCGGCGCGGCTGCCGGCGTGCATGCCGCAGGTGAGGCGCGTCGTGCTCGGGCAGTCGCACGAGCAGTTCGAGGCCGCGGAGCACGAGGTGTCGGAGTGGGTGTCGGTCAGAACGCGCGGACGGCGTCGGCCGCTCCGGTGGGACGGCGGCGGCACCCTCGCGGCGTTCGTGACGAGCACGAGCGACATCGACGATCTCGTGCCGATCGTGACCGCGTATCAGATCGAGTGGAACAAGATGCACCACCTGCTCGCGGCGACGGGGCGCAGCGGCGGCGACAACGACGACACACTGACCGACGCGCTGCGGCTCAACGCGCACGACGTCGACCTGCTGCGCCAGGCGCTCGGTCCTGACTGGCAGACCGGGCTGCGCGCGATCACCGCGGCGCCGTTCGACCTGTCGCTGCGGCTGCTCGCCGGCTCATTCCTCGAGTACCAACGCGCGGCGCAACGGTGGTGGCACGAGCTCGAGCCGGCGTACCTCCGCGCCGAGCGACCACGGCGGCGACCGGTCTACTTCGTATCGTCGAACACGCACTGCCTCGCGAACCTCCTCGGCGGTTGGGCGCGCACGCACCGCGACGCGCTCGGGGCGTGGGTCGCGGCGCGCGATCCCGAGGGGCTGGCGTCAACTTGGTCCGGGTTCGCCAAAGCGGGCGACGCGACCGGCCTCGACAACCTCGCCTACTACCTGCTCGGGCGTTACCTCAAGGAGGCGGGCACCACGGGGCGTGTCGCCGAGGTGCAGGCGTGGGACGCGGCGATCGGTCTGCGCACCATCGAGACGCCGGGGCAGATCGACGTCGCGGCGCAGGTGATCGAGCTCGGTCGGATCGATCCCAACCGGCTCGATCCGCGGGTGCGCGTGCCGGGCATCGAGAGACTCGCTGCGAGCGACGCGGTGGTGATCAACATCGACTACCCGCTCGGCATGGCGGCGTACCACCACCTCTCGCGGCTCGCGCAGGGCGTGGGCGAGCTGCGCGGCGTCTACGTGATGGGGAAGGCGGCCACGCTCAACGGGCGCGTCGGCGACATCATGATCTCGTCGGTTGCGCACGACGAGCACTCGCGCAACACCTACCTCTTTCGCAACTGCTTCGGTGCCGCCGACGTCGCACCGTGGGCGCGCGAGGGCACCGTGCTCGACGGGCAGAAGGCCCTCACGGTCCGCAGCGCGTTCCTGCAGAACCGCGAGTACATGAGCGTGTTCTACCGCGAGGGCTACACCGTGCTGGAGATGGAGGCAGGGCCGTACCTGTCGTCAATCTTCGAGCTCGGCAGCCCCAGTCGGCACCCGCACGACGAGATCGTCCACCTTTCAAACGTCACGCCGTTCGACGTCGGCATCCTTCACTACGCGTCGGACACGCCCTACTCACGCCGGCAGAGCCTGCTCTCGAAGAGCCTGTCGTTCTTCGGCGTCGAGAGCACCTACGCCTGCGCGATTGCGATCACGCGCCGGATCTTCAGCGAGGAGCTGGCAAGGGTATAGCCGGGAACGTGCCAGCTACCGATTGGTCTTGTGGCGGACGTCCTGGCCTCTGACCAAGTAGACGACCATCTCGGCCACGTTGCAGGTGTGGTCGGCGAGGCGCTCGAGGTGCTTGGCATAGAAGATGGTCGAGATCCCGCGGTCCACGTTGGCCGGATCCTTCTTCATCTCGGCGCGCACGTCCTCGAAGATCTGCACCAACGCCTTGTCGATCTCGGCGTCGGCGGCGAGCACCGTCTCGGCCTTGGCGTCGTCGCGCGTGACGAATGCGTCGAGGGCGTCGCGCAACATTTTCTGCACGCTCGAGGCCATCGCCGGGAGGTCCACCACGGCGCGCAGCGGCGGCTCGTCGCACAGCGCCAGCGCGCGCTCGCCCATGTTTACGGCCAAATCGCCGATGCGCTCGAGGTCGGTGACGATCTTTAGCGCGGCGGCAATGAAGCGCAGATCTGACGCGGCCGGCTGGCGCAGGACCAGCATGCGCACGCACAGCTCGTCGATGGCCAGCTCCATCTGATTGACCTGACGATCGGCCTCAATCACGCTCCGCGCACGCGCGCTGTCGCGCTCGACCAGCGCCCTGAGCGAGTCCGAGATGTGCGCCTCGACCAGGCCGCCCATGGCCAGGATCATGTCCTTCAACGACCGTAGTTCGGCATCGAACGGCTTGTAGATGTGCTCCGACATGGCCCCTCTAATCGTCTTGTTATCCGAAGCGTCCAGACACGTAGTCCTCGGTACGCTGATCGCGAGGACTGGTAAACACTTGGTTGGTTGGGCCGATCTCGACCAATTCGCCCAGCAGCATGAAGCCGGTGTCCTGCGACACGCGCGCCGCCTGCTGCATGTTGTGCGTCACGATCACGATGGTGTAACGGTCGACCAGCTCCTGCATCAACTCCTCGACGCGCATGGTGGCCACCGGGTCGAGTGCGGAACAGGGCTCGTCCATGAGCAGCACATCGGGCTCGACGGCGAGGACCCGCGCGATGCACAGCCGCTGCTGCTGCTCGCCCGACAGCGTGAGCGCGTTGTCGTCGAGGCGGTCCTTGAGCCCGGACCAGAGGTCGACTGCGGCCAGGCTCTGCTCGACGATGGCGTCGAGGGCGGCGCCCGCTGCCAGACCATGGATGCGCGCGCCGTAGGCGACGTTCTCGTACACCGATAGCGGGAACGGGTTGGGCCGCTGGAACACCATGCCGATACGCTTGCGAAGATCGTCGACATTCCGGTTGGGCGCGTAGATCGACCGGCCATCGAGCTCGACGTCACCGACCACCTTGCAGCCGACGATCAGGTCGTTCATTCGGTTGAACGTGCGCAGCAGCGTCGACTTGCCGCAGCCCGACGGCCCAATGAGCGCGGTGATGCGCCGCTCGGTGATCTCGAGCGACACGTTGATGAGCGCCTGGAAGTCGCCGTAGTAGAGGTCGAGTCCCTGAACACACAGCTTGGGTACGGCGCGGTTCGCGCTCATCCGAACCGCCCTTCGATGTAGTCGGCCGTGCGGGTGTCGACCGGGGCGGTGAACAGCTTGTCGGTGGTGTCGTTCTCGATCAGGTCGCCGAGCAGGAAGAAGGCGGTGTTGTCGCTGACGCGCGCCGCCTGCTTGGTGTTGTTGGTGACGATGATCCAGGTGAAGCGCGATTTGAGCGACTGCATCATCTGCTCGATCTTGAGCGTGGAGATCGGATCCAGCCCTGAGCAGGGCTCGTCGAGCAGGATGACCTCGGGCTCGAGCGCGATGATGCGCGCGATGCACAGCCGCTGCTGCTGGCCGCCTGAGAGCGCCAGCGCCGAGTGGGTCAGCCGATCCTTCACCTCGTCCCACAGCTGGGCGGCGCGCAGGCTCGACTCGACGAGGCCGTCGAGCACCGCCTTGCCGCGCACGCCGGCGAGGCGCGGGCCGAAGACGAGGTTCTCGTAGATGCTGCGCGGCAGCGGCTGCGGCGTGGCGAAGGCCATGCCCAGCTTGCGGCGCAGCTCGGCGCGCGCGTTGGTGGTCGCCTCGAGCACGTTCTGGCCGTCGAGCAGCACGCGCCCGGTCACGGTGGCGCCATCTACGTCGATTGAGAGCAGGTTGATCGTGCGCAGGATCGACGTCTTGCCGCTGCCGGCCGGACCGATGAACGCGTGGATCGAATTGCGAGCGATGCCGAGCGAGATGTTGCGCGCCACCGCCGGCCCCTCGCCGTAGCGGATGGTCAGCTCACACAGATCGAGCTTCGGGTGTGCGTTGCTCACCGGTACCTCTTCATGAAGCGGCTCATGATCGCGTAGGCGGTGACGTTGATGATCAGGATGGCGAGCACCAGCACGGTCGCTGTGGCGTACGCCTTGTCGGCAGAAATCCCCTCGCGCGCCAGTTGGTAAAAGTGGACGGCGAGCGTGCGCGTGCCGTCGAACAGCGAGGTCGGAATGACCTTGGACAGGCTCGAGCCCGAGGTAAAAATCACCGCAGCCGTCTCGCTGATTGAGCGGCCGACGCCGAGGATCACGCCGGTGAGGATGCCGGGCATCGCCGAGGGCAGCACGACCTTGACGATGCTCTCCCACTTGCTCGCGCCCAGCGACAGCGCGACCTCGCGGTACGAGGGCGGCACCGATTTGATCGCCTCCTCGGAGGTGCGAATCACCGTCGGAAGGATCATGAACGCCAGCGTCAGGCCGCCAGCCAGGATCGACCAGCCGAACCCAAGCACGAGCACGAAGAAGACGAAGCCGAAAAGGCCGAAAATGATCGACGGCACGCCGGCCAGACACTCGGCGCCGAAGCGGATGATCTTGGTGATGCGCCCCTCGCGCGTGTACTCGGTCAGGTAGATCGCGGTGCCCACGCCGAGCGGCGTGGCGAGGGCGACGCCGAGCGCAGTGACCGCCAGCGTGCCGACGATCATCGGCAGCACGCCGCCCGCCTTGCCGCTCAACGACGGCGCGCCGGTCAGGAATTCCCAGCTGACATGCGCGAGCCCACGCTTCACCACGAACAGGACGATGAAGACCAGCACGGCGAGCGTGGCCGCCATCATCGCCCAGAGGATCACGCGCGCGCAGAACTGGCTCTGCCGTGGGGTGATGAGGCGGCGGCGCGCGGCGGCGCTCACTGCTCCTCCGGTTTCGCGCGCGGCTTGACCAGATCCGCCGCCGTAGCCGCGAGGGTCACGACGACGACGCTGCGCTTCTTCAGCCGGCCACGCGCCAGGTTGGCCAGCGTGTTCAAGATCATGATGATGACGAAGAGCACGATGCCGGTGGCGAACAGCGCGGCGCGGTGATCACCGGCTGCGTAGCCCATCTCGAGCGCGATGTTGGCGGTCAGCGTGCGCACCGAGTCGAGCGGCGAGTGCGGCATTTGCACCGAGTTTCCGGCGACCATGATGACGGCCATGGTCTCGCCCACCGCGCGCCCCATGCCGAGGATGACCGCGGCGACGATGCCCGAGCGCGCGGCCGGGAGCACCACGCGGCGGATGGTCTGCCACTGCGTAGCGCCGAGCGCCAGCGACGCCTCGCGATAGGAACGCGGCACGGCCTGCAGCGCGTCGACGGAGATGCCGATCACCGTCGGCAGCACCATGATGCCGAGGATGATCGAGCCGGCCAGCGCCGACGCGCCCGGCCCGCCGATGTGCGTGCGGATCATCGGCAACAGCACGACGATGCCCATGAAGCCGTAGACCACCGACGGAATGCCGGCCAACACCTCGATCGCCGGCTTGAGGATGGACCGCGCGCGCGGCGGTGCCATCTCGGCCAGCACGATGGCGCACGCGATGCCGAACGGCACGCCGATCAGCAGCGCGCCGCTGGTGACCGCGAACGAGCCGACCACCATGAGCGCGATGCCGTACTGGTCGTGCTGCGGATCCCACGCGCCCGAGAAGAAGTTGCCGAGGCCCACCTGCACGAGCAGCGGCCCGCCCTCACGGAAAATGAAGACCGTGATGAGCAGCAGGATGGCCACGCTGCTCATGGCGACGAGCAGCAGGCTGCGCTCGACGACCTTCTCTGGAAGACGAAACCGCATGCGCTACTTCTGGACTGCGATCAGGCCTTCCTTGACGGCCAGCGCTTGCCCGGCGGGCGAGAGGATCCAGTCGATGAACGCCTTGGCGGCTCCCGCCGGCTCGCCCTTGGAGATGAACAGGAAGGGGCGAATCAGCGGATACGTACCCGCCGTCAGCGTCGCCTCGGTCGGTGCGACGCCGCCGATCTTGAGCGGCTTGACCGACGCGTCGACCACGCCGTGTGAGACGTAACCGAGAGCACCCGCGTCGGCCGAGACCATCTGGCGGACCGCGCCCTGCGAGTCCTGCACCAGCGCCGACGACGCGATCGACTCCTTGTTCATGACCAACTCTTCGAACGCGCCGCGCGCGCCCGAGCCGTTCTCGCGGGTGACCACGGTCATCTTGTGATCGGCGCCGCCGACCTCGGACCAGTTCTTGATCCTGCCGGCGAAGATCGACCGCACCTGCTCGACGGTGAGATCAGCGACGGCGTTCGACGGGTGCACGACGATGGTCAGCCCGTCGCGGGCGACGACGATCTTCTTGAGCTTGGCCGCCTCGTCGGGCTTGAGCTCGCGTGAGCACATGCCGACGTCGGCGGCGCCCGCGAGCGCGGCCTTCACGCCGGCGGTCGAGCCGCCCCCCTGCACGTTGATCGTGATGCCCGGGTTCTGGCCCATGTAGGTCTCGGCCCAATGCTCCGCGAACGGCTGCACCGAGGTCGAGCCGGCCAAGGTGACTGCAGTCTCGCCGCCGGCCTGGTTCCGGTTGCACGCGGTCGCCAGAGTCGCGATCGCAGCGAGGAGGAGGAAAGTGCAAAGCGAGCGAGTTCTCATGCGCGGCAGCATATGCGGGGCAGCATGGTTCACCAGCAGAAAAGTTGAACGACAGCTCGGTGACGAAGCGTCGACATCCTCAGTAACGGTCGAGTCACCGCTGACGCTTACCGGGTGAGGCGGGGTGAGGCGCGGTCGACGCGGTAGACGCGGGCGAGCACGGCGCCCTGTGCGGTCACTTCGTGGACGAGGCGGGCGGCGGGCGGGATGACGAAGGTGCCGAAAGGATCAGCGGCGCGGTTGTAGAGGATGTAGTCGGCGTCCGCGGGGCGGGCGCGCGGCGCCTCGAGGACGGGCCAGAGATCGCCGCGCAGCCAGGTGACGTGGTTCGGCTGTACCGCGCGAAAGACGCGCGCGCCGTGCGGGGCGTGCTGATTCACGTAGTCGACGGCCTCGGCAATGCCCTCGCCCCACCAGCCGAGTTCGAAGCGACGCGTGGGGCCGACGGTGGCGGGACCACCGACCTGCTCGCCGTAGTAGTCGAGGTAGTACGGATGAATGCGTGCGGCGACGATGACGAGATAGGCAAGGAAGGCAATCGGGAGCGCGCGGGCGAAGCTGGCGCGGAGGCGTGCGGCGAGTGCGTCTACACCGGCGCCGGCGAGGAGGGCGAGCGCGAAGACGGCGGGGAGGATGTAGCGCACGCCGTCCTGGCGCACCGGGGACCACGCGACGCCGAGGGGGCAAAGGATGAGCGCGAGGAGAATGAGACCGCCGCGCTCGCGCCGCACTGCGCTGCGTGCGCCGCCAGCGAGGGCGCAGGCGAGGAGCCAGAACGGCGCTGTGGCGACGAGGTAGACGGGAAAGTAGTGCCACGCCGGCTCGCGCGTGAGCTCGCCGAGATAGGGCTCGACGGTGTGCGGCAGCTTGAGCTTGCGCCATGCCTCGCCGAGGTGTGCGACGGGCGCGCTCCAGAGGCGCGGCCAGACGGCGTACACGACTGTTGCGGCGGTGAGCGGAACGACGGCGAGGCCGAGGAGTGCCGTGCGGAGGCGGAGCGCGGGCGACGCGACAACGAGGAGCGTGAGGCCGAGGACCGGCGCGAGCAGCAGGTTGGTGAAGCGCGTGGCGACGGCGAGACCGAGCACGACGCCGGTGAGCGCGAGGGAGCGAAGGAGCGAGCGGCCGTCGTCGCCGGCGCGGAGCGCGACGAGGAGGCCGAGGGCGGCGAAGAAAACCGAGGGCGTCTCGTGGCCGATCACGACGGAGTGCGCGACGAGGTGCGGCGAGAGTGCGCACGCGAGCCCGCCGACGAGCCCGGCGCGGGCGCCAAAGAGCCGCGTGCCGATCGCGCAGCCGAGCGCGCAGGCGCACGCGCCGAGGAGCGCGAAGAGGGAGCGCGCGGGGGCGTAGCTGTCGGCGAAGAGCGCGCCGAGGCCGGCGACGTACTTGGTGACCGGCGGGTGCTCGAGGTTCGCGCGCCAGGTCCACTCGCGAACGTCGAGCGAGAGCAGGTTCAGCAGGTAGTGCTTCCCGGCGCAGAAATACTCCCCTTCGTCCCACGTCTCGCCGGCGGCGCCGACCGAGGCGAGGCGCAGCACGAGCGCGACGGCGAAGACTGCGGCGGGGAGCGAGAACGGTGCGAGGGACTCGGCGGTAAAGCGAGGGCGGAAGCGGGCGAGCGCGGCCACGGCAGCGAGCGCGACCGCGAGGAGCGCGCAGGCGAACGCCGCGTCCCGACGGTGCGCGCCGACACCGGGGCCGAACGTCGCGTGCGTGGGCGACTCGGGGGCGAGCGAGGAGGGCGGCACGAGCTCGTCGGCACCGCGTCGTCCCGGTGGATGCCAGACGAGGCGCGCACCCGGCGGAGCGCGAAAGAGGATCGCGTGTGCGCCCGGCGCGTGAATTTCGGGGCGCGTGTTCTTGGCGCGGCCGGGGCCGGTCGCGACACGCTTGCCGTCGATGAAGAGCTCGCCGACGCCGGTCTCGCCGGGTGGGGTGTCGAAGCCGAGCACGTACGGGCCGCCGCGCGGAAACCAGATGCTGCCGGTGCGGGTGCCGTTCGCGTCGCGCGTGAGGCGGGCGAGCGGGTCGACGGGACCGGCGTTGCGCCAGACGAGCAGCGCGGCGATCGCGATGGCGGCGAGCGCGAGGATCGCCGCGGGCCGACGCGTGCGCACGAGCGCGGCGCCTACGGCCACGCGCGGTCCCGATGCTTGAGGAAGCTGTAGTACTGCGCGTCTGCGCGTGCGCCGGGGACAAAGAGCGTCACGGGCGCGTAGCCGGCGGCGCGGAAAGCGGAGAGCTCGCCGCAGCCGAGCTGGTAGCGCGCGGGATCACGGTGGAGCGCGTAGCAGTGGAAGATGAACGTGGGCCGGTAGCGCAGCACGAGCTCGGCGGGCGCCCACTTCTGGTGGCCAGGGCGTGGACGCGTCGGCATGACGGTGTGTGCGATCTCCTCGGAGACGAGCCCAAAGACGTCGTAGGCGCGCATGCGGGCGTAGTACGGCTGCACGCCGACGCCGCCGACGAAGGAGAAGTCGTCGGGACGCAGGTGCGGCGCGAGTGCCCGGCCGACGAGCGCGCGATCATCGGCGTACTGCGCGAGGTAGCCGGGGCGATCGATGCCGTGATCGGCCACGGGGACGAGCGAGCGGCGCGTGAGCCGCGCCTGCGAGAACCCAAAGAGCGCGAGGAGTGCGAGCGCGGCAGCGACAGCGAGCGGGCGAGCGCGCGCAGGGAGCCGCTCGACGAGTGCGGCGGCACCGAGTGAGGCGAGGAGAGCGACGAGGACGAAGAGCGGCATGACGAAGCGGTGCAGGCCCATGAAGTCGCCGCCGACCTTTACGGCGTAGGCGAGCCAGACCGTGAGCAGGAGCAGCGCGAGTGAAGCGAAGCGCCGGTGACGAACCGCCGCGACGACAACGAGCGGCAGCGCGAGCAGCGCCTTTGACTGCCATGCCCACTGCCAGACGTAGAAGAGTCCTTGCGCGAGGAGCTCGCGCTCGACGACGGCGTGCTGGCGCAACGCGGCCGGTCCGAGGCCCGCCGGCACGCCGGCCTTCACGTAGGCGGTGTTCGGCAGCGGCCAGCCGTAATAGGACCAGCGCCACGCCAGCGCCGGCAGGACGACGCCGAGGAGTGCGATCGCGAAGCGCCACTCGGTGCGGGTGGGGCGCAGCCGTCGCTCGACGAGGAGGTTGGTCGCGAAGCGGTGCAGCACGACGAGCCCGGCGACGAGCAGCCCTTCGGGACGGGTGAGCGCGGCGGCGCCGAGCGCGAGCCCGGCCGCGCCGTGACGATCGGCGAGCAGCTCGTGCAACGCGAGCACGACCAGGAGGGTAAACATCTGCGTCTCGAGCCCGCCCGAGCACCACGCGGCGAAGCCCGACGACGCGGCGAGGAGTGCGGCAGGGGCGAGGTCCCAGAGCGAAGCGCGGCCACGCACACGCTCCATGAGCCGCAGGGTGACGACGAGGGTGCCGAGGCCAAAGAGCGTGCCGAGCAGGCGCGAGGTCAGCTCGGGCGCTGCGCCGAGCTTCATGAGGCCAGCGAGGAGCAGGGTGTAGAGGAGGTTCGTGAAGCCCTCCACCGGCTCGGCGAAGGCGCGGTCCACTCCTGCTGCGACTGTGGGGTCGACGCCGAGGTTGAAGACGAGCTGTCCGTGCTCGGCGAGATTGCGCGCGTAGACGAACGAGATGAACGCGTCGTCGCAGACGAAATCGTAGACGAGCGAATGCAGTACCAGCGCCGCCCCGATGGGCAGCAACAGAGCGGGACGCAGCCAGCGCGCCGACGGGGACTCGGTCGAAGTCACGGCAAGCGCGCGCAGTATAGCCGTGCGCCCGCCGCGGCTCCGCGAATTGACATCGCCCGGGCAACCGGTGAGCCTGTCGTCGATGGAGGCCGGACCCGTCGACGAGCACTCGCCGCCGGGTCAGCCCGGCTGGCTCGCGCGCGGGTTCGTCGCTGGCACCGTCGGCGGTGCGGTCGCCGGCACGGCCGACGTGCTCGCGAGCCTCTCCGCCCACGCGCAGTTCCTCCCCGGCTGGGGCGAGCCCGCGCTGCTGGTCCTCCACGTCGCGGCCCTCTGCGCCCTCGTCGGCGCGCTCCTCGGCACGGCGCTCACTGGGCTCGCCCTCCTCTTCCTGCGCCACACGCTGCTCGGTCCGCTCCTTCGTCACGCGCTTGCACGTCACGCCGAGGCGCGTGCTCGCGGCCCCGAGCACGCACTCGTCGGCGTGTCGCTCGTCCTCACGTTTGTGCCGTTTGCAGGCCTCGCGCTCGCCGCCGCCTTTGCGCTCGGGCAGCAGACGATCCTCGTCCGGCACCACAAGGGGCTCGTCGTCGCCGTCGTGATGTTCGCGACGCTAGCGTCGCTCGCCCTCGCCCTCCTCTCCGCCGTGCTGCTCGCGCGCCCCGTGGAGCTGCTCCTTCGGCGAGTAGCACGCGGTCGCGCTGCGCGCGCGCTCTCCCACCCCGCCGCCCCACCGGCGCTCCTCACGCTGCTCGTCGCCCTCGGCTGCGCTGCCGCCGCCTTCGCTGCGCGCGACCGACTCGCGCTCGACCAGCTCCACCTTCGCCCCTTCGTCGTCACG
Source organism: Myxococcales bacterium (assembly GCA_009692535.1). Classification (GTDB taxonomy): domain Bacteria; phylum Myxococcota_A; class Polyangia; order Haliangiales; family SHYZ01; genus SHYZ01. The sequence goes on along the minus strand of SHYZ01000026.1, from coordinate 7,568 downwards.
CTCGGCCTGCTCGTCGCCGCCGGCGCCGCGTGGCCACTCGCCCCCCGGCTCCTCTTCCTCCTCTCCCCCCGCCTCACCGCCCCCCGCTTCCGCCGCTGGCGCGCCGCCCGCGCCGCCGTCGTCGCCGCGCTGCCGCTCGCGCTGCTCGCCCTCGCCTTCGCCACCGGTTCGTCAGCCGCCGTGCGCAAATCGGCCGCCGCGCACACCGGCCTCGGCGGTCCGCTCGCCACGCTGCTGCGCCGCCTTGTCGACCTCGACCGCGACGGGCACGCCGCAATCCTCGGCGGCGGCGACTGCGACGACCTCGATGCGCGCGTCCACCCCGGCGCGATCGATCTCCCTGACGACGGCATCGATCAAAACTGTCTCGGCGGCGATTTGCGCCTCACGCTCGCCACGCACGACCCCCGCTTCGTGCCGGTTCCCGCCACCGTCCCCGCCGACACCAACATCCTCTTCGTCACCATCGACACGCTGCGCGCCGATCACGTCGGCGCCTACGGCTACGCGCGCCCGACGACCCCCGTACTCGACGCGCTCGCCGCCAAGGGCACGCTCTTTGCCAACGCCTGGGCCCACGCGCCGTCGACGCGCTACTCGATCCCCGCGCTCCTCACCGGTCGCCATCCGTCGCAGGTCGCGTGGGACACCAGCGTCTGGTGGCCCGCGCTGCTCGACGAGAACCGCACGCTCGCCGAGGTGCTCCACGATCGCGGCCTCTTCACCGGCGCGATCCTCAACTACCACTACTTCGATCGCCTGCGCCGGATGGATCAGGGCTTCGACACCTACGACAACGCCAACGCGCGGCTGCACCAAGGGCGCGATCCCGCGTCGACCTCGGGCTCGTCGGCGCGTGAGCAGGCCGACGCTGCGATCGGCTGGCTCGATGCCCACGGCGCCAAGCGGTTCTTCCTCTGGCTGCACTTCTACGATCCGCACTTCCGCTACGAGCGTCACGCCGGCGTGCCCGACTTCGGCAGCGACCCACCCGCGCTCTACGACCACGAGATCCGCTACACCGACGGCGAGCTCGGCCGCGTGCTCGAACACCTGCGCGCGCGCGGCCTCGACGAGAAGACCGCCGTCGTCGTGCTCTCCGACCATGGTGAAGGTTTCGGCGAGCACGGCATCGACTTTCACGGCTACCACCTCTACGCCGCGCAGACCAAGGTGCCGCTGATCATGCGCGTGCCGGGATTCGCGCCCCGCCGCGTCACGCTCCCCGTCGGCCACATCGACCTGCTCCCGACGCTGGCCAACCTCGTCGGCGCCGCGCCCGAGCCGACGATGCAGGGCCGCTCGCTGCTCGGCGAGCTCGCCGGCCTCGCGCCGGACGACACCGACCGCCAAATCTTCCAAGAGGTGAGCTTCGAGGGGAACCACGAGCGCCGCGGCGTCGTCACCCGCCGCTGGCACCTGCTTTTTAATCAGAGCCCCGACAACACGTGGGAGCTCTACGACCTCGCGAACGATCCGACCGAGCAGCACGATCTTTGGGACACGCATGAAGGCGAGGTCGCGTCCTTGCGCGACTCGCTCCTCGCGTGGCTCGACGCTGCGAGCTACCCGGCGGGCGCCGCTGCCAAGCTGGCCGCCGCGCTGCTCACCGCGCCGCCCACACCGCGCCGCGCCGTACGCGCCGATCTCGGCGACGCCGCGCGCCTCCTCGGCGCCGACCTTGCCGACGAGATCCGCGCCGGCGACGAGCTCGCCGTCACGCTTTATTTTGAATCGCGCGCGCGGCTCGCCGGCGACTTCATCGTCTTCCTCCACTTCGAGGGCCCCGGTCGCTTCCAGGGCGACCACGTTCCCGCTGGAGGCGCGCACCCCGTCGCCAACTGGCGCCCCGGCCAGCTGATCGCTGATCGCCACACCGTGCGCGTCCCCGGCCACACCCGCCCCGGCGAGTACCGCGTCTTTGCCGGCCTCTGGTCGCGCGCGAAAAACCAGAACCTCGCCGTACACAACGCCGGCGCGCACGCCGCCACGCCCGACCGCATCGCGCTCGGCACCATCCGCGTCGTCCCTTGATGATGCCGCCGACGCAGCAGCAGCAGCCGATTCCCATGGAGGCACGCACCGTCCCCTTCCTCCGACTCTGTCTCTGGCTACTCCCCGCCGCGCCCGCCGTCGCACAGCTCGCGCTGCTCGGCTACGTCATCGCCGTCCGCTTCGTCTATCCGTACGACCTCGAGTGGATGGAGGGCGGCATGCTCACGCACGCGCTCCAGTTCCTCGACGGTCGCGAGCTCTATCGCGCGCCGTCAGTCGACTTTGTCCCGCAGCTCTACACGCCGCTCTATCCGCTCGTCGTCGCGGCGCTCGCCCGCATCTTCGGCCTTGGCTACGCCGTCGGCCGCGCCGTCAGCGTCGTCGCGCTCATCACCCTGCTGGTGCTCGTCGTCGTCGCCATCGTGCGCGCCGCACGCCGCGAAGAACGCCCCGCCGCATGGACCGGCGCGCTCCTCGCCGGCGGCTTCATCGCCGCCGCGTATCCGTGGGTCGCCTGCTTCTACGATCTCGTCCGCGTCGACATGTTCTTCATCGCGCTGGTCGTAGGCGGCCTCGTCGCCGTCCACGCGGCCGGCCGCGCGCGCGATCTTCCCGCCCGCTGCTTCGGGCTGCTGCAGCCACGCGCCATCCTCGCTGCTGAGCTACTCGCCGTCGCGTTCTTCGCCAAGCAGACCGGCGTCGTCTTCGTCCTCGCCGGCGGCGCCGCGCTCCTCGTGATGAACCCGCGCGCCGTCCCCAGCTACGGCCTCACCGCCGGCGCGATCGGCCTCGGCGGCGCGTGGCTGCTCGAGCGCACGAGCTCCGGCTGGTTCTGGACCTACGCCTTCGATATCCACCAGCAGCACGACACCAGCTCGGATCGCTTCTGGAAGTCGTTCGACCACCTGCTCGGCCACTTCCCGTTCCTCACCGCCGTCGTCGTCGTCACGCTCGTCACGCTGCTCGTCCACCGCGTGCGGCACCGCCGACTCCCCGACGGTGGCGGCGCCTTCCTCTTCTGGTGCTGGATGTTCTTCTGCGCCGTCCTCGTCGGCGCGATCGGCTGGTCTACGCAGTGGGCCATCTTCAACGCGTACATCCCCGCGATCGTCCTCGGCGCGCTCGCTGCCGGCGCCGCACTCGCCCCGCTCTGCGCCCTCGCCGCCGCCGCCTTTCCCGAGCGCGCAGCCGCCGCCCGCGCCATCGTCTTCGCGCTCGCCGCGCTCCCGCTCGCCGCCGATCTCGTGACGTCATCCTGGCGTCCCGCCAGAGCGACCGATCGCCGCTACGCCCTCGCGCGCGGCGACGATCTCCCGATCGATCGCGTCGTGCTCCCATCGCGCGCCGACCGCACTGCCGGCGCCGCGCTCATCCGTCGCCTCGCCGCGATCGAGGGCGAAGTTTTCTTCCCCTCGCACCCCTTCTATCCCTACCTCGCGGGCAAGGATCGCACCTACGCCCACCGCATCGGCATCAAGGACGTCACCTACACGCTGCCGCCCGCCGATCGCACCCGCAAGCTGCTCCCTATCGCTGCACGCACCGTCGCGCGCCTGGAGTCGTCCCTCCGCGAGCGCTCCTTCGCAGCCATCGTCCTCGACGACGGCGAGAGCCCGCACGACTACCCAGGACTCAACGCCGGCTACGCCCCCGACGCGCACCTCGGCCGCAACGAAGGACCGCGCACCTACTACGGCAAGGCGACTGCGCCCGCGCTCGTCTATCTGCCGCGCGTCGCGGCCAAGGTCGCCGCCGGCTTCGTCTCACGCTTCGACTTCGAGACCGGTCGTCTCGACGAGTGGACCCGCACACCGACCATCGGCGCGTGGGGCCACCGTCCCGAGTCAGCCGCGATCGGCGAGCAGCCCGCCGTCGTCGGCGCCGGTGGTCGCTACTTCGCCTCGTCCGCGCACGGCGGCGACCACGCGACCGGCACACTCGTCTCCCGTCCATTCATCGTCCGCGGCGGCGCGCTCCGCCTCCACGTCGCCGGCGGCAAGGACCCCGTCCGCCTCCGCGTCGAGCTCTGGCTCAACGACGCCGAAGCTCCCGTCCGCGCCACCACCGGCCCCGGTACCGAGCGCCTCGAGCTCGTCGAGTGGTCGCTCGAAGGGCTCCGCGGTAAGACCGTTCGCATCGCACTCGTCGACGAATCACCCGCCGGCCACCTCGTGGTCGACGAGATATGGGAGCGCACCAAATGAGCCCGATGAAACCGCCCCGCGATCCCGAGTCCGTCGTCACCGAGCAGGCCGCGATGCTCGGCAACCGCGTGAGCAAGAACCACAAGCGCCTCGCGCCATACTTTGCGCGCAGACACGTCGACGCCTACCGCCTCTACGACTGGGACATCCCCGAGATCCGCGCCGTCTGTGATTTCTTCGCCGGCCACCTCGTCGTCGCCGAGTACGTCCGCACGCAGACCGAGCTCCTGCCCGACTGGCTCCCGCGCATGGGCGAGGCGTGCGCCAAGGCCGCTGGCGTCGCGCCCGAGCGCGTTCACCTCCGCCGACGCCGCACGCGTCCCGACGAAGGCGAGCGCTACGAACGCCTCGGCGCCGCCGGCCAGCGCCTCGAGGTCCGCGAGGGCGACCTCCGCTACCTCGTCAACCTCGACGACTACCTCGACACCGGCCTCTTCACAGATCACCGCGAGACCCGCGCCCGCATCCGCGCCGAGGCTGACGACGCCGACTTTCTCAACCTCTACGCCTACACCGGCAGCTTCACCTGCGCGGCCGCCGTCGGGGGCGCAGGGACCACCACCACCGTCGACGCTTCCACGCCGTACCTCGACTGGGCGCGCGAGAACCTCGCGCTCAACACCGCCCTCGGCCCCGAGCACCGCTTCGTCCGCGACGACGTCTCCCGCTTCCTCGAGCGCGCGCGCCGCGAAGGCCAGCGTTACACCCTCGCCGTCTGCGACCCGCCGTCGTTCTCAGCAGGCCACGACAAGGTCGAGCTCGACGTGCAGCGCGATCACCCAAAGCTAATCGCCGACGTGCTCGAGCTGCTCGAGCCGGGCGGCATCCTCTACTTCTCGACGAGCCACCAGCGCTTCGAGCCCGCCCTCGAGGGCCTCGCGTACCAGGAGCTCCGCGAGATCACCACCGAGTCTCCGCCGCTCGACTACCGCCACGCCGCCCACCGCGCCTGGCGCTTCGTCCGCTGAGCAGGCTGCACTCCACCTCGGAGCGGACGCGGCTACGATGGCGGGCATGTCGACTTGGGCGTGGCTCGGACTGGCCGTAGCTGGAGTGCTCGTCGTGGTCGCGCTCCGCGACCTGACGCAGAAGCGCCACGCGATCCTGCGGAACTTTCCGATCGTCGGACATTTCCGCTACTGGCTCGAGGCGATCGGCCCCGAGATTCGCCAGTACATCGTCACGTCGAACAACGAGGAGCGTCCGTTCTCGCGCGATCAGCGGCGGTGGATCTACGCGTCGTCGAAGCGGGAGAACAACTACTTTGGGTTCGGCACCGACAACGACCTCGAGCGCTCGGGCTACATCCTGATTCGCCACAGCGCGTTTCCGCTGCACGCACCACATGCGGGCGACCCCGGCGCCGCTCCGAACCACGCCCTGCCCTCGCTCCGCGTGCTCGGGGGATTTCGCGCGCGCAAGCTGGCGTTCCAGCCGACCTCCGTCGTCAACACCTCGGCGATGAGCTTCGGCTCGTTGTCGTCGGCGGCCATCGAGGCGATCAACCGCGGCGTCGCGCTCGCCGGCGCGCTGCAGAACACCGGCGAGGGGGGCATCTCGGATCATCACCGCCACGGCGGCGATCTCATCTGGCAGATCGGGACCGGATACTTTGGCTGCCGCGACGCGGTGGGCAGATTCTCGCTGGATCGCTGTCTCGAGTCGGTGGCATCGGCCAACGTCCGCGCGCTCGAGATCAAGCTGAGCCAGGGCGCCAAGCCAGGCCTTGGCGGCGTGCTACCAGCCGCCAAGATCACGCGGGAGATCTCGCGCATTCGTGGCGTGCCGATGGGCAAAGACTGCGTCTCACCGGCCAGTCACAGCGAGTTCAGCGATGTGTCGAGCATGCTCGACTTCATCGAGCGCCTCGCCGACGCGACCGGACGCCCGGTCGGGATCAAGTCGGCGGTCGGCGACCTCGGCTTCTGGCGCGACCTCGCGCGCGCGATGGAGCAGACCGGTCGCGGGCCCGACTTCATCACCATCGACGGCGGCGAAGGCGGCACCGGCGCAGCGCCGCTGGTGTTCAGCGATCATGTCGCGCTGCCGTTCAAGCTCGGGTTCTCGGAGGTCTATCGCGTCTTCGCCCAGCGGGGCATCCAGCACCAGGTCGTGTTCATCGGCTCGGGCAAGCTCGGCTTTCCCGAGACCGCGCTCCTCGGCATGGCGCTCGGCTGCGACATGATCAACGTCGCGCGCGAGGCGATGATGTCGATCGGCTGCATCCAAGCGCAGACCTGTCACACCGGCCACTGTCCGACCGGCGTCGCGACGCAAAACCGCTGGCTCATGCGCGGACTCGATCCGACGCTCAAGTCGGCACGGCTCGCGAACTACCTCGCGACGCTCAGGAAGGACCTGCTCCAGCTCGCGCACGCCTGCGGCTACACGCACCCCGCGCTGGTTCCACTCGATGCGATCGACATCGTCGCCAGCGCGAGCGAGACCCGCTCCGCGCCTACCGTGTTCGGTTACGAGCGTGGCTGGGGTCTACCACCAACGTCCGCCGACGCTACGCGACCCGCGCGCGTCGCGTAGCCGAGCGACCCGAGCGCTACGAGGCGCCGCGCCCTCCCCCCCCGCTCGCCCCCTCGTGACCGTCCCAGGCTATGCCGCTTCGACCTCCACCCTGACCGTCTTCGGCAGTCGCTTCGCCTTGCCGAGCCCCCGGAGGTAGTCCGCCATCGCGGTGGCCGGGGACGAGCGCGCGGAAACGGTGATCCCCGACGACCGTGGACCTCTCGACAAGGCGGTGCTTGAGCTTCTTGGCGGAGCGCTAGGGCACTGGGTCAGCATCGGATCCCCTCGCTCAGAACGTCGTCCACGCGGTCACGTTGGCCTCAGCGTCGATCAGTACGATCGACCGTGAGGTCGTTCCCGTCCAAGTCCCTGCCGGTCACGCGCCACCGGCCGTTCGGTTAGAGGGTGAATGAAGGGAAGCACCGTTTGACAAGCGACTTTCGGCTCGGCACCATTTCTCGATGATGACGAACCTGAAGCGACGCTGGGCATTGGTCAGCTGCATAGCGGTCGCCCTGCTGCTGGCGGCGACGGCGATGGCGGACATCACCCGCTGGAGCAAGGGCGACTGCAAGGCGCTCGCGGGTGGCGACCCGTCCTACTGCACCACGAGCGACTGCAAGGGCATCGTCAAGAAGGACAAGAGCTACTGCAAGAGCGACGACTGCAAGGCGTGGGCGAGCGACAACGCCAGCTACTGCAAGACGAACGACTGCAAGGGCATCGTGAAGCGCAACCCAAGCTACTGCACGAGCAGCTTCTGCAAGGGCGTGGCGAAGAGCGATGCCAGCTATTGCGGTAGCGACTCGGTCTGCAAGGCGATCGCCAAGAAGGACAAGAGCTACTGTC